>JAJZNX010000073.1 GCA_021852275.1 Planctomycetota bacterium
GAGCCATGAAAAAGGTTGTAACCACGTCAAATAGAACAATATGGCAAAAAAGTTCCTTTTTTTTATGGACATTTAATTTGCTATTATTGAGTCAATCACAGTACAATTAGCCCTGTATCGTCGCGTGTCTCATGATGAGGGTCATTACGTTAATGTCTCAGACAACAGCAACAAATACTGCCGTCCAACAACACGCAGTCCTTGGCATTCAAAGCCAGCGTCTGCCCCGTCGCCATACCACGCATCCGGAAGCGCAATGGTTTCCTCTGGCGGGCCTTGGTCTATTTATCCATTGGGGTATCGCCAGCGTTCACGGAGACCTCGACTTATCGTGGGGCATGATGGCGGACACTCCGTATGACGCGGCCGCCCAAGGTCGCAACAAGCTCTGTCCGGAGGAATATTGGCAACTGGCTAATCGTTTCCGGCCGCAGCGGTATGATCCGGATCGATGGCTTGCCGCCGCTGCCGCCGCGGGGTTTCAATATGCGGTTCTGACCACCATGCATCACGACGGCTACACGCTGTGGCCCAGCCGTTATAGCGACCTTGGCGTTCACGTATCACTGGAAGGGCGCGATCTGGTCCGCTCTTTTGTGGAAGCGTGCCGCCGCCACGGTCTCAAGGTGGGATTGTATTACTCTCCACCGGACTGGTATTTCGATCGCCGCTATATGAGCTTTCACTATCGCAGCGATGATCAGAATCGTTTTCCAGGTCGGCGGCACTTTGACACGCGCCACCACCCGTGCAGCCTGCCGCCCAAACCGCCTGAACATGACGCACAGCGGCGCCAATTGTGCCATCAGCGTGTGGGTGAACTGCTCACCAATTATGGCCGCATTGATCTGATCTGGTTTGACGGTGGCCCCCAAGACCCGGCGCTGGGCGAATTGGTGCGACGGCTGCAACCGCATATTGTGGTCAACAGCCGAAGCTGCGACGGCGATTATGCGGACACGGAATGTCAAACGCCCACGGAAAAATTCAGCGGCTGGTTTGAAACATGCCACTGCTGGCAAGAGTCAAACCTGCCAGGAGCAACCGGAAAGAGCGTTGATTTCTGGGGATACTTAAAAAGTGAACAATACAAGTCCACCGTCTGGATGCTCACTCTCCTCTCACGCCTGCGGGCCTGGGGCGGCAATCTGCTGGTCAATGTCGGTCCCAGACCCGATGGTGAGTTGCCCGCAGTGGTTTATGAGAGATTCCGGGAAACCGCGGCCTGGATGCAGCGGCATCGGCCTGCGGTAATCGACTGTCGGCCGGGTCCGTACCCGGAGCGGGCCAGCGTTCCTGTAACGATCCAAGGCCATACTTGGTATGTGCATCTGCTGCCCGGCGAAGGGCAGATCGCCATTTTGCAGGAAGTGCCGCAGCCGAAAACAATCGCGCTGCAGAGGACCGGCGAACTGCTGCCATCCGCCACGTTTCATTGGCAAGCTGGTACTCTGACCATCACCACGCCGCAGGCCTTGCGAACCAGCAGCGTGGATATACTCGCCGTCGAATGGTCGCATCCGGTACCATCCACAGATACAATTTAGTCCGGAATGATTAACCCCGAGACACACAGGAAATAGCATTGCCGTTGCCAGCTTTTACAAATTTTCCTGTTTCCAGCAATCATTGGCCGCTTGCACCGTCTGTGGTAACCTTGCCAGGCGGCGCGTTGGTAACTCCAGGCTGCACCGAATACCGCCACCAGGCCGGCTTTCCTCCGAAAGTGTAAGACAGCGCGTAGCGGCGCAGCGTTAAGTGTCCGTGCGCTGGTGGAATTTGCTTCCCAGGGCCAGCAGTTTTCGATGGATCGGCGCGGGGCGTGGCGTAAGTATCTCAGTGCTCTGCACGCGGTGAAAATTTAGCTGAGAGAAATTTCTTAACACGGGTAATGCCTATGCCTTGGCTTAAGATGAAGCACTTTGGGAAGTATCTGCATCGACCGGGCAAACTTCTACTGACGTTTGCAGTGTTTAGTATATTTGCTTGCGCCGCAGGCTGGGTCTTGCGCACAGGGGTTAGTACCAATCCCAACGTTGGGGCCGTCGATCCGGCAACGGCCGCCAGGTATGCCAGGCTGCGGTCTCCCTCACTGGATATGCAAAACCCGCCGGTGGAGCAGGTCAGCGTCAACTACGCCCAAGGCAAATCCGCACCGTGGTATCCCAGGGGTGAGAGTCCGATCCTGCACCAGCTCGTCGAGCAGGGCAAGCTGCCGCCGGTGGCAAGCCGAGTGGGACCAGAGCCGGCGGTTTACCGCGGCGCGGGAGGCATCGGGCGGTATGGCGGGGATCTTTATCTGATAGTTAAAGATGCCGATGATGTGCGGCTGTTTCTGCAGTACGAGTTAGGTGCGGTTACGTTCACACGCTTTTCCCCCTATGGACGCCCCATTCGACCGAATCTGGCCAGAAAGGTTGTGCCGTCGGATAATGACAAAGTGTGGACGGTCACACTTCGCAAAGGGGTGAAGTGGTCGGATGGAAAACCGTTTACCGCGGCCGATGTGATGTTCTGGTGGAAACACGTGGCTAACGATCCGCAGATCGGGTCGGTGCCCGAGACCATGCGTGTCAACGGCAAGCCCGGCACCATTGTGGAGGTCAATCGCTACAAGCTCAAGTACATTTTCCCCGCACCGAACCCCAATTGGCCGGAGATGATGGCGGGGCCGTCAGGCGAGTTGTACATGCCCGGCCCTAAACACTACCTGGAACAATTTCATCCCACGCTTGGAAACCAGAAGCTGATTCACCGCCTTTGTGCGAAACTGATGATCAGTCCGACGGAGTTATTCTGGCAAAAAGAAAGCATCATGAACCCTGAATGTCCGCGGCTCTCGCCGTGGATATTGACTAATTATCATGGCAACGGTATGTGGACGGCAATACGCAATCCCTACTACTTTGCAGTCGATACCCACGGCAATCAATTACCGTACATAGACCGGATTGTCTTTCGCCAGATCAGTCCGCAACTGCAGCTCAAGGCCGTGATCAACGGCGTGCCGTCGTATGCGGCGCTCAACAGCGATCAACATTATTCAAGTCTGATGGATAATCGCCGCAGCGGGCAGTATCACGTGCGGCAATGGTATTCGGTGAATCGCAGCCAGTTGACGATTATTCCCAATCGCCATCTGCCGGTCCAGGCCGACGATCCATCAACACTGGAGAAGGCCCGTCTACTGCGGAACCCGGCATTTCGCCGGGCACTTTCGATAGCGATCAATCGCAGGCGGATCATCGAGGCGGCGTTCAAGGGCATCGGCAAGCCGCGTGAACTCGGGCCGGGGCCGGCCTCGCCATGGTATGAAAAAGGTTACGGCAAAATCAACGCCCAATACGATCCGGCAGAGGCGAATAAAATCCTCAATTCTCTGGGCTTGAAGAAGCGCAACTCGGCCGGATATCGCATGCTGCCCGACGGCCATCGCCTGATCATGGTACTGATTTGCGGTGCCGGGTCGGTTGGTCCATTGCAGTTTGTGATCGATGACTGGCGTGCAGTGGGACTGCACGTGATTCTGGAAGAAAAGCCCCACCGGCTGTATATGACGATGAGCGGGCTGGTGTCGCTGGTGGTAGACACCGGCGGACCAGCCGATAGTTGGGAAGCACTGGGAGCCGGTGCGCCCTACTGGCAATGGTACTACGCCGGCGGCATGTATCAGAGTAAAGCATCGCAGGCTTCGAACCTGCTTAAACCGCAGGGCATTGAAATTAAGGCCATGCGCCTCGGTCAGGAAGCAGCCAACACCGCCGACATGGCCCGGAAGATCCAACTGGCACACCAGGTGATGAGGATAGCAGCACAGCAGGTGTGGACAATTTCCCTGGCCACTTCCGGGCCGGCACTGGCGATGGTCAAGGATAATCTGATGGGTGTACCGGGAATGCTCAAGGCCGGATTTTCCCTGGACACACCTGGCAACGGCATCCCCGAAACGTGGTACTGGAAGAATCCCAGGACCATCAATGGTGTGGAACCGGCCTCCGCGGCGTACTTGGCGCAGCGGCGTGCCAGCATTATCCAGGAACTGCTCCACACCACAGCCGTGCCCGCGCCCCAGATGGAGTCAACCTCGGCTGCATCCGGCATTTTAAGCGCCGGCCACCTGATTCAATATGCCATCATCGCCGCCGTCATCCTGCTGCTGGTGCTGCTGATTCTTCGGCATCCATTCGTGCTGCAGCGGCTGTTGATCATGGTGCCGACGATTACATTGATTTCGATGATCGTGTTTGTTACCGTGCAACTACCGCCGGGCAACTACCTCGATTCGATGATACAGCAGATGCAGCGCACCGGCCAGGAAAGCCAGATCCGCCAGCAGGTCAAGATGCTGGATAAAATGTATCATCTTAAAGATGGTCCGGTAACCAACTATCTGCGCTGGACCGGAGTACTGTGGCTCTGGACGCACAAAGCTTCCGATGAGGGGTTGCTGGAAGGAAATCTTGGTCGTTCCATGGCCAACCACGGAGCGTTCGTTAATAAACTGATTGGCGATCGCCTGCTGCTGACAATCATCATTTCGGCCGGCTCGATTCTATTTACCTGGCTCATAGCATTGCCAATCGGCGTTTATTCCGCGGTGCGGCAGTACTCGCCCGCCGACTATGCATTGACCGTGCTGGGTTTTGTGGGAATGTGTGTGCCGGATTTTCTGCTGGCGCTGATTCTGATGCTCGTGGCGCGAGCGCTGTGGGGTATCACGATCAATGGATTGTTTTCCAGCGAGTTTGCCGTACAAAGCTATTGGAACCTCGCCAAGGTACAGGATCTGATGGCGCACTTATGGGTACCCGTCATTGTGGTGGGCGCGGCAAGCACGGCGGGTATGATCCGGGTGATGCGGGCCAACCTGCTGGATGAACTTCGCAAGCCCTACGTGATTACGGCCCAGGCCAAGGGCGTGCCGCCGATCCGCCTGCTGCTCAAATATCCCATCCGCCTGGCACTCAATCCGTTCATTGCGGGTATCGGGCAGGTGTTTCCGGCATTGGTATCCGGTGCCGCAATTGTTTCCATCATCTTAAGCCTGCCCACCATCGGGCCGCTGCTGCTGAATGCCGTCATGCTTGAGGATACGTATATGGCCAGTTCGCTGCTGCTTTGCGTAAGCGCACTGAGTGTCTTTGGCGTGCTGGTCAGCGATCTGCTGTTGCTGGCACTGGATCCACGCATTCGTTTGAGTGGAGGGACCAGCCGATGACCGTTATTACCGACACGGCTGTCGCCGATAAGCAGCGTGACGTCGGGGCGATGTCGCAGTGGCAGTTGATCCGGAGGCGCTTCGCCCGGCACAGGCTGGCGGTAGCCTCCATGTATGTGCTCACCGCACTTTATCTGATGGCACTGCTTGCGCCGTGCGTGTCGCCGTATAATCCGCGGCACAAAATCATCAATCATATCTACTGTCCGCCGCAGTTGCCGCATTGGAGCTGGACCCGCGGCCTTTACACGTATGGGATGAAAGAGGTGCGCAATCCGATCAGCCTCACGACACATTATTACGAAGACCGCAAGGTCATCGTGCCGTTGTCGCTTTTCGGCCGATGCAAACCTTATCGCCTCTGGGGATTCATCCCGCTGGATCGCAAGCTCATCACCATCAACACCGCAGCGTACCGGGCCCTGAATCCGAAAAGTGCCATCACGCCCACATTTTTTCTGCTGGGTGCGGACAGATATGGCCGGGATATGCTGAGTCGCATTATTTTTGGATCGCGCATTTCCCTGTCCATCGGCTTGTTGGCCATTGCCATTTCATCCGTACTGGGCATCCTGATCGGCGGCATCTCCGGCTATTTCGGGGGCATCACGGATCTTGTAATTCAGCGTATTATTGAAGTCTTCCAGTCTATTCCCTCACTGCCCCTGTGGATCGCGCTGGGCGCTATCGTGCCTGCCACCTGGCCGCCGCTTTGGGTCTACTTCGGTATAACCATTGTTTTGAGCTTGATCGGCTGGACCGGCCTGGCACGGGCGGTGCGCAGCAAGCTGCTGGCGATGCGGGATGAGGATTACGCCCTGGCCGCCCGTCTGCTGGGTGCCAGTCATCGCCGCGTGATCTTCAAGCACCTGGTGCCGGGGTTTACCAGTCATATCATCGTGGTGCTGTCGTTGACGGTTCCGGCGATGATACTTGGCGAAACGGCGCTGAGTTTCCTGGGAATCGGACTGCGTCCGCCGCTGGTGAGTTGGGGCGTCCTGCTGCAAAGCTGTATGAATGTCGGTGCGCTGGCGCGGCATCCATGGATCATCATGCCGGCGGTCTTCGTCGTGCTGACGGTGTTAAGTTTCAACTTTGTCGGCGACGGTTTGCGTGATGCCGCCGATCCGTATCGATAACGAGTTATGACGCCAGGGGACTTTCAACATGACAACCACGCCCACCACAAGGACCCCCGCCTGCCCGCCTGATTCATTGGCGTCGTCCGACGCCGTGTTGACTGTCGAGAACCTGCGTGTACGTTTCGATACCGAAGAGGGCCAACTTTACGCGGCGGATGGTGTGAGCTTTTCGGTGCCACGCGGCAAAATGCTGGCCTTGGTCGGTGAAAGTGGCTGCGGCAAATCGACCACGGCCTATTCCATTCTGCGCCTGATTCAAAAACCCGGAAGTATCGTCGGCGGGTCCATTCGCTTTTTTCCCAGGGACGGTTATCCGGTCGATCTGGCCGCTTTACGCGACAAAGATCCGGTACTGTATCGCATTCGTGGCGGTGCCATCAGCATGATCTTCCAGGAGCCGATGGCGGCACTAAGTCCGGTGCATACCATCGGCAATCAACTCTGCGAAGCTGTTCGCCTGCACCAGCATGTTTCGCGGTCGCAGGCCAGAGAGCGGGCCATTGCCATGCTCGGCCATGTCGGCATCCCCGGACCCGCGGCCAGGCTGAGTCAATACCCTTTTGAGCTTAGCGGCGGGATGTGTCAACGCGTCGTCATTGCCATGGCCATGATCGGCAACCCGCAGTTGCTCATCGCGGATGAACCGACCACCGCGCTGGACGTAACCATTCAGGCGCAGGTGATGGGACTGATCAAGCGGCTGCAGGGAGAGATGGGAACCTCCACACTGTTGATTACGCACAATCTGGGCGTGGTGGCGCAGATCGCCGATGAAGTAGCGGTGATGTATCTGGGTCGTGTGGTCGAGCGTGGACCCGTCAGGCAGGTGCTTAAACATCCCGCTCATCCCTACACCATGGGACTGCTGGCGTCATTGCCCGGTCTGGCCAGGAGCAAAGCCAAGTTGCCGGCTATCGCCGGCGCGGTGCCTTCCCTTGCCCAGCGGTTGTCCGGCTGTCCGTTTCATCCGCGCTGCCCGTATGCGCAACCTGGACGCTGCGACATCGGTACTCCGCCCATCATGCAACATATGACGGGAGATCAATACGTAGCCTGCCTGCGGGCCAATGAAATTCAACCGGAAAAGGTGCCGCCATGACTGTCGAACACGATGCCCCACTGCTGCAGGTGCGTAACCTGTGCAAGTATTATCCGATCTATGCCAAGGGTCTCATCCGGCGTCTGATACGTGTGGTGAAAGCATGTGACCAGATCAACTTCGATCTGCCCGCCGGCCAGACCCTCGGATTGGTAGGTGAAAGCGGCAGCGGCAAAACTACCACGGGGCGGGCGATCCTGCGGGCCATCGCGCCTACTTCCGGCCAGGTGCTGTTCAATGACCAGGGACGCCTGGTGGACATCGCCCGGCTATCCACCTCGCAGCTCAAGCCATTGCGCACCAGGATGCAGATGATTTTTCAGGATCCATTTGCGAGCTTGAACCCGCGCATGACCGTGCGCAACATCGTGGCCGAACCATTGATTATCCACAAAATGGCGCAGGGCAGCGAATTGGATGACCGTGTGGTGGAAATGCTGCAAAAGGTGGGCCTCAAACCCGAGCATCGCACACGTTATCCGCACGCCTTCAGCGGCGGACAACGCCAACGCATCGGCATCGCCCGCGCTTTGATCATGCGGCCATCGCTGGTTGTGGCGGACGAAGCGGTCTCGGCGCTCGATGTGTCCGTACAGGCGCAGGTGATCAACCTGCTTGCGGACCTGCAGCACGAGTTCGGCCTGACCTACCTGTTTATCGCCCATGACCTTAGCGTTGTGCGCCACATCTGCGACAGTGTTGCAGTCATGTATGCCGGCCGCATTGTCGAACTGGCAAAAGTTGATCAGTTTTTCGAAGATCCACAACATCCCTATTCTCGCGCCCTGCTCTCCGCTGTGCCAAATCCCGATCCGGACGTACCGATGCAGATGGATCTGCCGGGGGACGTCGCGGACCCGGGCAACCTTCCTGCCGGCTGCAGCTTCCATCCGCGCTGCGTTGAATGTATGGACGTGTGCCGAATAACCTACCCCATCGTCCACCGGCTCGCAAACAACCACACTGTCGCGTGTCATCTGTATGGGCCCAAGAACAACCCGGTGTCAATGGAAGAAGTGAAAGGTATTAACATGTTGCCAGAATCCGGTGCCAACAACGTGGGGAAATCCCGATTTCCACCGGGATAACAACGGAAACACCACCTATCAACTGAACCACCCGGTGTTGCTGCCGCCCGGTGTTGCTGCGCAGTGGCAAGCCTGTCGGCATCGTGCAGGAAGTATTTGGGTTTTACTTGGCGCACAATGCTATCCGACATCAGAATGGCGGCGGGCGGCTCATGCCAATTGCAAACATTTCGCCGCCATGCTCGCACGGCCACAAAATACCGCCAACGGACACAAGGAAGCTGATGCCAAGCGCAGGGATTGGCACCATAGCTGCCAGAACAAAACCGCACCGCCATCTGGTTGCCGAGTTACTGGCCGGCTTATACAATCGCATCAATGTCAGGTATGGAGGAGTAAACTTTTATAGAGCCGGATTGACATACTCTCATACTGGTTGTTGGCGAACGGGCGTAACATGTTCTGCGCGTAGGGTGTGAATCGCGAAGCCGCCAACCAAAATGTTTCTCTACTGGTATTGTGACACACATTCTACTTTGAGGGTCTTATGCTGACATTGCCTTTCCTTCTGGCATCTGCATCTGCGGCCAAGCCGTTGGTCTCCGCATCCCCGGTGGATTTTGTAATTATAGCAATTTATTTCCTCTTTGTCATTGGCATTGGCATATACCTGAAGAAATACACCAAAACCGGTGACGACTTTTTCATGGCGGGGCGCGAAATGACCGCCTGGATTGCCGGCCTTGCTTTTCTCTCAGCCAACTTAGGCGCACTCGAACTGCTTGGCTGGGCTGGATCGGCCTATGAGTATGGCATCCTGGCGGTGCACTGGTATTGGATTGGCGCAATCCCGGCGATGCTGCTGCTGGGATTGGTGATGATGCCATTTTACTATGCGTCTAAAACACACTCCGTGCCGGGCTATTTGCAGTTGCGGTACGGGCCGGCCACCAGTGGTCTATCGGCCATTTGCTTTGCCTTGATGACCATATTAATGAGCGGCGTTAACATTTTTGCCATGGCGGCCGTCATGCAGGTTGTATTAGGCTGGCCGCTGCAATTGAGCATCTGGGTTTCTTCAATTGCGATGGGCTTATACGTGGTGTTGGCGGGGTTGCTTTCAGCCATTTTTAATGAGGTATTACAATTTGTGCTTATTTGGCTTGGCTCCCTGCTTATTCCTATTTTGGGCATGATTCAGGCCGGCGGTTGGGCCGGTCTCAAACGCGACATTGCGAAAAACCTTGTACATTTCGGCATTGGTAATCCGGCGGTGGTTGCCGCCAATCTGAAAGCCTCCGGCATTGAACACCCGACCTCCGTTCTCAAAAATTCCTCTATTTTTGGCACATCGCACCCATCAACGTATACGCACGCGTGGAGTACGCTGGGGCACTTCAGCGCCAATCCCATGGGAATTAATTGGATTGGTATTGTGTTTGGCCTGGGCGCGGTAATTTCGATGGGCTACTGGACAACAGATTTCCTGGTGGTGCAGCGCGTCATGTCCGCGAAAGACCTGCGTTCAGCCAAGATGGCTCCTGTCATCGGCGCTGGTTTTAAAATGTTTGTTCCGATCATTGTCATATTGCCCGGTCTGCTTGGTTTGGGCCTGCTTAAAACGCAGCTTTTTCCGCAACCCATTGTGGACGCAGCCGCCAGGCAGGGTCATGTACTCTACAGCTACAACGATGTTCTGCCCATTATGCTCGCCAAATACTGTGGGCCGGGCCTTTTAGGCCTGGGCATTACCGCACTGATAGCTGGATTTATGTCGGGGATGGCGGGCAACATTACCGCGTTTGCCACCGTCTGGACGCACGACATCTACAAACCCATGATGAACCCAAAGGCCTCTGACCGGCACCTGCTGGCCATGGGCCGCTGGAGTTCGGCAATTGGAATTTTAGTAAGTGTGGCGACCGCCTACCTGGTAATGAAATCGAACAGTATTATGGATTATGTGCAGGCATTGTTCAGCTTTTTTATCGCCCCGCTGTTTGGCACGGTAATTCTGGGCATGCTGTGGAAACGCACTACCAAGCATGGCGGCTTCTGGGGGCTTCTGGCCGGCACGGCCGCGTCCGTCGGCATGTGGCTCTGGGTGCTTAAACAGCCCGGGGCACTTAAATACATTGCGCTTTCCCCGCATGCCCAGCCCATGGCCGCAGATATGTTCCGCGCCCTCTGGAGCTTTATTCTTGTTGTGCTGGTAACCGTTGTCGTAAGCCTGGCGACCCGGTCCAAGCCAAAGGAAGAACTGGCCGGGCTGGTGATGGGCTGCACCGATATCCCGCCGGAAGGCCAATATCCGCTCGTACACCGGCCCATATTTTGGGCGGCGGTTATCTCGGTTGTGTTTATCGCGTTGAACTTGTACTTCTGGTAAGCAAAGGGTTCATTATGACCAAGCACGCAAATTCAATCTGGTTTCTAATAGGATTGCAACTGCTCATTTATGGTGCCATTGTTGAAGGCGTTGGCCTATGGGAACTCGCCAATCCGCCCACTCACAAAACGGCCCTTGCCTACCTGCATCCGGCAATATGGTGGGGGGCTTTGCTGCTGGCCATGGGCTTGTTCTATACCATCCGATTTCGTCCGGCGAGGACGCTCAAGGACTGACGGCTCGGCCTGGTGGAGCGGCCGGATAGGCGACACGAAGCTTGCTTGGACCAAATCGTTCGTTGCCGGCGGAAGCGTTCAGGTATCCATCGACATCGCCAACACCGGCTCCAGAGATGGCGACGAAATCGTGCAACTGTATGTGCGTTTTGTGGATTCCAAAATTGTTCGGCCCATCAAGCAGCTCGTTGATTTTAAGCGTTTGCACATCAAGGCCGGCCGGTCAAAAACCGTCACGCTCAAGCTCGCCCACGACGATTTGGCCCTGCGTTATTGGGATGTTGCAGCCAACAATTTTGTGCTGGAGCCGGGCAATATTGAACTGCTGGTAGCGGCATCAAGTGCTGACATCAAATTCACACATGGCGTTGAGTTGACCGCCTGAGGCGTTCAGGTGTGCCATCCGCAACATATTGGCAAAGGGTGGTGTAAGCGTTGCTCCTGGCGAAGGCAAAATGAGATCAAAAATGGAACATTAAAAATAATTAAGTTCCAAAAATCTTTAGATTTTTTATTTGACATTGATCCGCGATGTGGTTAAATTAATTTTTGTTGTCTGACATCATCGGCTGTGAAAGGTTCCAACTGGGCATGTTGCTGATTCCGACGGGTATTTAGGTTTATGCATTGTAGCATGGGTCAGTTTTTTCAGGAGGTTATCATTATGCAACGGAAAAGTAACACAACTCGGATGATCAATGGCATGGCAGGCCCGCTCGCGGCAGCCTTGGCCGCCACGTTGGCGATCGGAGCTTCTGCCGTCACAGCGAGTGCGACGCTCATTGATGTTAATTATGAAGGAGGTGCAACTAATACTATGACCGGCGCGGCTATTTTGGGAAGTTCTGGCGATACTTGGAATAACATTTTAAACCTACCGGCGAACCCAACCGCCCTTAACCAAGTTAATGGCTCCTCGAGTGGCATCTCTGTGTCCATTAACGGTACTGTAAGCGGTGCCTACAGTCATAGCACCCCCGATAACCCTAACCCCGATGCTCTCATGGTTGGCTATATCTATAGCAGCGTAAGCACGGGGTTATCCATTACGCTATCCGGTCTTGCTCCCAACAGCGGTTTTCAGCTTGTGGTGTATGGGGCGGGGAACGACTCTGGCCAAGGCGATATCTTTAATTATAGCGGCGCAACTGGTTCATGGGCCAACGGAATATCTACTACCACTGGCACCAGCCGCGATATTACTGTAGCCGGTGCCGATGGCATTAATTATGTCGTATTCAACGGCTCAACCTCGGCCGACAGCTTCACCATTACTGCAACCGCCAACACAAGTGCCCTCTCAACAAATTCCTATACAGTGATCAATGGCTTTCAGCTTGAGACCGCCGTACCCGAACCAGCGGCACTGGCGCTGTATGGCTCGGGCGGCTTGGCACTGCTGCTCGTGGGTCGCAGACGGCGCACCTGACGGGGCATTGCGTTCGGCAGCCCAGTCGGCGATTTGCAGCGCAGTTACCGCAGTGCAGCCTGATTATGCAATGGTGTTGCGTATGTTATGCGGCACATTTGTCGCTTGGGCCAAACACTTGGAGCTCACAGGCCATGTTGAGCAATTGCGCCACCACGGCTTTCAATAGAAGGGCCACGGCATGTCACATGGCCACGAACGATGGCTGCGGCCCAATCATCGCTTTGCCGATGCCGGGCTGCTATAACCGCCGGACCCTGCATGGTTTTACCCTGGTGGAGCTTCTGGTGGTGATTTTCATTATTGCCGTGCTCATTGCCCTGCTTTTGCCAGCTTTGGCAAAGGCCAGGGAAGACGCCAACCGGGTGGTCTGTGCGTCGAATCTTCACAGCATCATTCAAAGCATGATCGAATATGCTCAAGGCCAGAACGGAGCGTTTCCGGCAACGCTAGGTCCGCGGTATGGCCAACCCATTTGGCAATTTCCGTCACCCCCGTTCACTTGGACGAAAGAGTCATCAGCGCAGCAGACAATCGCTGATTGGTTCGGAGTAGCATCCTCAAACGATACACCCGCTTTTGGCAATCCGCTAGGCTGCATGTGGCTGCTGGTGCTCGATAGGCAATGCCAGCCCAGCAGCTTTATCTGTCCATCCGACATGGTGGCCGTCGAGCCATCACTGGAGTTTATACCGGGGGTACAGGGCGCAAACGGTCTTGCGGTCTTTGGCAATTTCAGCAATACCGCTGCGAGTTGGGCCGCCACTGGCCAAATTAATTATTACGGTGATGGAGAAAGCTATTCAATAGACTACCCTTGGCAAACCACAGCCACTACCGGCTGCGAGCCAACGGGCACTTGGTGGACCAATACCGGCCTGGCGAACTTACCCATCATGAGCGATATGGCCCCAGCCTGCTACCAGAACCATGTTCGCACCAATACGCCACTGGCGGGCAATACGGCGGGACCGAGTATATTTTCGTCCGGCAATCATGATGGGCAGGGTGAAAACGTGGGCTTTGCAGATGGCCATGTGAGTTGGACCAACCAGCCGTATATCGGCCAAAACAACGATAATATTTTCACCTTCGACCTATCCGAGCCTCCATCCGCCAGCGGCCAGACGCAGGCAGGCCAATTGGTCGTGCAGGAGGGCGCAACACCGTATAACACCGCACTGCCGCCGTTGCCGCTGCAGGCTCCGTTTGACACCGTCATGATTCCCGTGCGTAACAGCCAGCAACCCGTATGGTGAGCTTTGGGGCCGGCCGAAAACGGGGTTTTTCACGCTCGTTGAGATACTGGTGGTCATCATGATTATCGTGCAGCTCATGGCCCTGCTTATACCGACTTTGGCGATTGCGATGGATATGGATCTTACCGTAGCATGCGCTGGCAACGAACGCCAGGTGGGTTTGGCCTTTCAGGAATACGCTTCAGATTGGAATACATACCCCGTCTGGTTTTTTGACAATCCACAGGCTAGGTTCGGCACGTTGGCTAGAACGGGCATTGCATCGTTTACCTGGCAGGATGCACTTTTTATCGAAATGTACGGCCAGCCCGCCGAGTATAACCACCCCAACACAGATGTTTTTTCTTGCCCCGGGTATCTCAGCCAGCCGAATCTTTCGCATGCCATCGGATTTCTGGCATCGTCTCACCAACTCAACTGCTTGAACTGTCAATACAGCCCGGCCAACCTGCCAACCGGCGACTGGGGACCGGGCGGTTTTTGCGGCTGGGCCAACCCGGCCACCGGGCAATTTCCGGTTTGGGTTCGACCGGCCGACCTTACCAATCCAAGCCAAACATGGGCTGTGGTTGATGCGCGGCAGAGTGATTATCCCTATTTTTTCATAAACAATGGGCAGGAGCGCGGCGTGGGCGATTTTTATTTTGGTGCCAATCTGACCAACCCCCCTCCGCATGACAATAACAGCAGGTACAACTGGCTCTTTTGCGATGGCCATGTTGAGTTACTGAGCCTGGCGGATGTTTGCCCATCCGGCGGCAGCACCAACCCCCTTTCGTCCAACTACTATCGAATGTGGCGTATTGCCGGCAATTCAGGATACACACCCATTAAACATGAAATTGACTTTTCACCTGGACCATTGCCGCTGCATCCAAATTGCCTCCACGCGTTGTGTTGGTCATCGTATCCATTTACGATACTGCGGCCCTGGAGTCGGCTGCCCGTGAACAGTGTTTTCGATTTATGTCGAACTTTTTTCAGCGTTCTGATTTCATAACTTTTTTGATTGGAGTCCGTTGCCCATGAAGCGTCCATCGTTACTGGAAAAAAAACGCAATTCAACAGTTAAGCCGTCGGTCCATGCCAAAGGCGTGAATCGCCGTGAGTTTGTCGGCCTGGGGGCTGCGGCGATGCTGGCGTTTGCCGCCGCGGAGCTCAGTCCTCCGGCAGCCCGTGGGACCAATATTGGCGTCAGGCATTTCAATGAGCCGGACATGGGCGGCGTTTCCACCGAGAATTTCGCCGCAGCCCGCCGCCACGCCGGAGCCCTGGTTGCGAAAATGACGCTCGCCGAAAAAATCTCCCAGCTTGGCAATAACGCCCCGTCCATCAAACGTATCGGCCTGCCGAGTTACGGATATTCGACTGAGTGTCTCCACGGCGTGGTGACGAGCGGGCCGGTAACATCATTTCCGCAGCCACTGGCCATGGGCAATTCGTGGAATCCTGAGCTCATCTACCGGGTGTATAACGCCATCTCGGATGAAGCCCGAGCGATGAATCGCGCGCGCGGGCTGCACCTGACGATGTATTCGCCCGCCACCGTCAACATGGGGACACGCGACCCGCGCTGGGGCCGCATTGAAGAAAACTTCAGCGAAGATCCGCTGCTGGTGGGTGAGCTTGCGGGCCATGCCATCCGGGGTATGCAGGGCACCGACAAAAAATATCTCAAGACCATCGCCTGCGCCAAACATTTTATCTGCAACGATACCGAAGATGATCGCTACAGCACATCCGCGTCTGTCGATCCGCGCAGCTTCTGGGAGTATTACACGCGCGGCTTTCACGCCCTGGTAACCAAGTATCACAGCTTTACCGTCATGGGTGCATACAACGCCCTGAATGGTGTGCCCTGTTGCGCTAATCGCTACCTGCTGACTGACATTCTCCGAAAACGCTGGGGCTTCCGCGGCTATGTCACCTCCGATTGTGATGCCATCGCCGATATTTATCTTACCCATCATTACACCAAAACCTGGCAGGCGGCTGCGGCGCTGGCGCTTAACGCCGGTTGCAATCTCAACTGTGGCACCACGCTGCAAAAGTACACGATGAAGGCATATCAGGAGGGGCTGGTCCAACAGCATGTTATTGATAACGCGCTGACCAACATACTCACCGGACGCTTTTTGCTGGGCGAATTTGACCCTCCCACCGACAATCCATACAGCAATATTCCTGTAAGCTGCATTGAAAGCCCCGCCCATCGCGCCCTGGCTCGTGAAGCAGCCCGGCAATCCATGGTTCTCCTTAAGAATCAGGACCATCTACTCCCGCTTGATAAAAAGGTTGTGCGGCACATCGCCGCCATCGGTCCGATGGCCGATCAGGCTCATCTGGGCGGCTACAGCGGCGGGCCGCTATATCGCATCAGTCCTGCGATGGGCCTTGCTGCGGCTCTGGGCGTTGAGCTGCATAGCAGCAAAATATTCGCGGCATCCGTCGTACATCAATCCGGCGGGCCAAGGCTTGAAGGCTCCAGTGAAGGCTATGGCGATCTTTGCGCTATCCGCAATGGCGACTGGGCCGAGTATGCCGCCGCCGATTTTACCGGCAAAACGGCGATTGCAGCCCGCGTCGCAAGCATCACCGGCGGTGCCGCAGTTGAAGTGCGACTCGACTCGCTCAATGGCCCGCTGGCCTGTAAGCTTGCAGTTCCCAAAACCGGCAACTGGCAGCGGTGGCAAACGTCCACCGCGGCAATCAGCGGCATTACCGGCAAGCATAAAATATTTCTACGGTTTGTCGGCAGCGCGGGTTACCTGCTTAACATTGAATGGCTTGAGCTTCTGCCAGTTACTCCCGCTCCTGCGGGGGTTGCGGCCACAGTCACCGTAGAACCCGGCTGCTCTGTCACCGGACCCAAGGTCGAAAAGGTCTTCGCTGCCGCAGTAGCTGCAGCCAAGGCGGCAGATGTGGCTATCGTCTTTGCCGGCGCCAATCAACAGGTAGATCGCGAAGGCTGCGATCGCCAACATCTGCAGTTCCCCGGAGTCCAGCATGAATTGATCAAGGCTGTTTACGAGGCCAATCCAAGGACAATTCTGGTCATTACCTCTAACTGCCCCATTGCCGCCAATTGGGAACAGGCCAATTTGCCGGCAATTCTTACCGGCCTGTTTGCCGGCGAACAGCAGGGTAACGCCATTGCCGACGTGCTTTTCGGCGATTACAACCCAGGTGGCAAACTGGCGACGACATGGTTTACCGGCATCAAGCAACTGCCGCACTTCCATGACTACGACATTCGCAAAGGCCGCACCTATATGTATTTCAAGGGTAAGCCGTTGTACCCGTTCGGTTACGGCATGAGCTACACCCAATTTTCTTACCAGGCCTCCAAGGCCAGCGGCAAGCGGCTCTCGACCGGCAAAGCTATCCAGGTATCCGTAAACATCGCCAACACCGGCTCCAGAGATGGTGACGAAATCGTGCAACTGTATGTGCATTTTGTGGATTCCAAAATTGTTCGGCCCATCAAGCAGCTCGTTGATTTTAAGCGTTTGCACATCAAGGCCGGCCGGTCAAAAACCGTCATGCTCAAGCTCGTCCACGACGATTTGGCCCTGCGTTATTGGGATGTTGCAGCCAACAATTTTGTGCTGGAGCCGGGCAATATTGAACTGCTGGTAGCGGCATCAAGTGCTGACATCAAATTCACACATGGTGTTGGGTTGACTGCCTGAGGCGTTCAGGTGTGCCATCCGCAACATATTGGCAAAGGGTGGTGTAAGCGTTGCTCCTGGCGAAGGCAAAATGAGATCAAAAATGGAACATTAAAAAGAATTATGTTCCAAAAATCTTTAGGTTTTTTATTTGACTTAACGAGTCAATGACATTAAATTATTTTTCATGAAGTCTGTTAATGTAAACAGGCAAGTTTAAGGTTTTTATTGGAGGTACTAAAATGTTCAGCAAAGTTAACACCATTCGGAGGATCGGTTGTGTTGTGGCTCCGCTTGCGGCTGCGGTTTTCGCGGCCGCGGCCGCGATCCCGGCGACCCAGGCGGTAACCATTACCTACACCTCGGTCAGTGCTGGCGGCGACTGGCAGACGAGCACCACTTGGACGGGGTCGGGCGGGACATCACCCTATACCTACCCAGGCTACAGCGAAGCAGATGATACTGCTGACATAACAAATGGGGCGACCGTGACCCTCAACGGGTCCGTTCCCAACGATATTGGCAACTTACAAATCGCCGGTGCTTCGACCTTTGACCAAACCGGAGGTTCACTAACGGTCGCAAGCGGTTATGCTCTCTACGGTGGGGGTGCAGCGGCCACATCGGCTTTTTATACCATCAGTGGCGGCACACTGAATTTGCCAGGCTATTATTTTGGTGGATCCGGTGCAGCTACCTCGACCTTCACATTGGACGTCACAGGCGGCACCGTCAATTCGAGCCATTACACATATGTTGCCGAGGGCGGCGATGGGACCCTTACCGTAAACTCGGGCACTTTCAACAACACCGCAGGTTTTCAGGTTGCCCACAGCACTGGTACCGGCACCATCAACCTTAACGGTGGCATGTTTGAGACCACCCAGCCAATCACTGGCTCTGCCTTAACCGGCAGCAGCTACATTAATTTCAACGGCGGCACGCTGCAGGCGACGGCAAATATAAGCTCCTTATTGTCATCTTTTACCCAGGCCAACGTACAGGCCGGCGGGGCCGTGTTTAATACCAACGGTTTCGACGTCGGTGTTTCCCAAAACTTGCTTAGTGATCCGACCAGCTCAGGTGGAACGGATGGCGGACTTATCAAGGATGGAACGGGTACCCTTACACTAAGCGGCACCGGCAACACTTATAACGGCAACACCACCGTCAACGGCGGTACGCTGGAAATTAATTCCAACTTTCTAGCCAGAACCAGTACGGTTTCCATTGCAGCTAATGCGGTGATGGATTTAAATTACAGTGGAACGGATATTGTTCAATCCTTATACCTCGATGGCGTACTACAAAACCCGGGCACTTATGGTTACGGGCAGGATGGCGGCATCTACAACAGCTTTTTTACCAAGACTGGCACCGGAACGCTCACGGTTAGTTCCATCCCCGAACCGGCCACGTTGGGGCTGATGGCCATTGGTGGGCTGGGTATATTGCTGGCCGGGAAGCGCCGTCGGCGAGTTTAAGAAGCCTGCGGATGCAGTTTAGCCGGAAAACGACCGATAAAGGATGAAGCGCACAGGGCTGGGGGTGTGAGACTCTCGGCCCTGTTGTTTCTGTGACCAAATAAAAAGGAGACATCACATGATAAGTTTTGTCTCAACAAGAATGGGAAAGCGTTGCAGAAGCAGTCATCGGTCGAAGGCGTTTACCTTAGTGGAACTTCTGGTGGTGATTTTTATTGTTGCAGTGCTCATCGCATTACTCCTGCCTGCACTGTCGGCTGCGAGGGAAAACGCACTCACAGTTGCCTGCGCCAGCAATGAACGCCAGATGGGCCTGGCTTTTGCTGAGTATAATACCACTTGGGGTGCCTTTCCGGTTTGGAACTTCAACAACCCTGATGGAAGATTTGGCAACTGGGTTACGTCGGGATCTCTTTCTTTCACTTGGGAAGACGCATTGTACATTGAGATGTTCGGCAAAAGCCGGGGCACACCCGCGGAAATGAACACAACTGTATTTACGGATCCAGGGCGCGCCAGAAATGCCGAGGTTACTGTGTCGCCAACATTGGGACACTGGTCACCAACTGGTTACCAACTGAACTGTTTTAATGACCTTGGCTCCAAAGTGAAAAATTCGCTGCCGCAGGGAGATTGGGGGCCGGGCGGATTTTCGTCGTTAACGCCACCCGTGTGGGTTCGCACTTTCAGCGTCTTAAACCCCGGCGAGACATGGCTTGTTGTGGATGGGGCTTGGGTGGATAGTCCGTATTATTTTGTTTACTCTACCGGAGTGCGGGGAACTGGCGACCTTCTTGGGCACGGAAACTATCCTTGCCACGATAATGACAGCAAGTACAACTGGCTTTTTTGTGATGGCCATGTAAGCTTAAAGAGCTTTAACGATATTTCTCCTCCCAGTGATATTAACTCGTCCTCAGTATACTCTTTGTCCTCTTCGTATTACCATAGATGGCGCATTGCCAGCAATTGAGGGCTATGCAGGATGTTGATTCAGGGCAGAGCGAGCTTATTTTAGTCTATGGTTCAATGGCTTAGCCAAAGCATTGTGGTCGGAGCGTCTGCGACGGATGATGCGGGTGGCAGTTACCGCCCTGACAGTGCGTACGGTGGCGGCACAAAACCGGCTGCCAGCGCCCACATAAGCCCGGCAGCCATTGGCACGATGCAGCTTCGGATGCTCCACTGGTATGTGCTGGCATTGAACAAGCTGCCTGCCGGATCGGATATGAGCATCCGCTACCGAGCGGCCAAGCTCCAAGCCGAGCCCTGACCTAAGCTCGACTTTTGCCATTTTTCAGGTGTTTTTTTTGACGGCGGACTTTAAAAAAGACGGACTTCCCCGTACTCTCGCTGGTATTAAAAACCGTGCGAAACGGAAAGGAGTCCGATATGTTTCGTATACCCAAGGCGGCGGAGCCGCTGATCTCGGCATTCGCTTTGGCATTTACCCGCCCAACTTTCAACCGGGCCGTAGTCTTGATGCTCGGCGCGATATTGTCGTTGCGGCACCGCACAGTGACCGGTATGCTGCGTGCGGTCGGGCCCTTGGCGCAGGGACACTGGAGCGATTTTCATCGGGTGCTATGTCGCCGGGTGTGGTCCGTGTGGCCGCTGGCCAAGGTGTTGACGCATCTGGTGGTGGAGTTGATTCCACCGGGTCAACCGGCGTTGTGCGCGGTGGACGATACGAACCCACAACACAAGGGCAAACGAGTGTATGGCAAAGGACGGCATCACGATGCCTGTCGCTCCACACACAGTCATATTGTCTGGGTGTGGGGACACAAATGGGTGGTATTGGCGATCCATGTGCAGTTTCCCTTTGCCCGCCGCCCCTGGGCACTACCAGCGCTTTGCGCCCTGTATCGCCCGGAAGAACTCAACGTATTGGAAGGTCGGCGACACAAGACGCCGATTGATCTGGCCCGTCAACTCATGGCGGTGCTCATCCATTGGTTTCCGGAGCGCCGGTTCATCCTGGTGGGCGATGGCGGCTATGCCAGCCACGATCTGGCACACTTCTGTTCTCGGCACCGGCGGCATGTGACGTTGATAAGCCGGTTCAATCCGCAAGCCAATATATGTGCGGCACCGCCGGTGCGCCGCACGCAAGCCGGACGCCCCCGCTGCCGTGGCCGCAAACTCGCCCCGCCCCAAACCGTGGTGGCCAAAGCCAAGCGGCGGCGGCACACGGTGAACTGGTATGGCGGCCAGACCCGGCGGGTCGAATTGGTCAGCGGAGACGGTCATTGGTACAGAAGCGGCCAGGGCCTGGTGCCCCTTCGCTGGGTATTCGTACACGACGTGCAAGGAACCCATCGGGACGAATACTTCTATTGCACGGATCTCACGCTACGCCCCGATCAGATCGTGAGCTTATTCACCACACGTTGGAGTATTGAGGTTACTTTCCAAGAAGTTCGCGCCCATCTGGGATTCAATACGCCACGGAACTGGTCCGCCAAAAGCGTGCTGCGAACGGCACCGTGCCTGTTGGGATTGTTCACCGTGGTATGCCTGTTGTTCGAGCGAATGACGCGTCACAGTCATGCCATGATCCGATCCAACCCGTGGTATCAGAAGAAAGAAATTACTTTCAGTGATGCGCTCACGGCAGTACGCCGCTTATTCTGGCAGGAGGTTTTTCAACACCCGCCATTGGCCACGGGTGTTCATAAATTACCGAGGCTTTTTCGCTTTACACTGCTGGACTACCTGAGCCGCGCCGCGTGAACACGCCAAAATCGGCAAAAGTCGAGCT
>JAJZNX010000195.1 GCA_021852275.1 Planctomycetota bacterium
GCGTGGGCCATCGGAAATATTCTTTGGCTGATCGGCATACCGATTTATGAAATGGTGTTCTGGTGGATGGGGTTCCTAGTATTGACCATTGTCGGAGAGCGGTTGGAATTAAGTCGCCTGTTGCCGAAGTCAAAGAGAAAGCGGCATACATTCCTGGCAGCGGCGGGGTTGTTCACGCTCGGGATGCTCGCCACGCTGGCCTTTCCGGGGCTCGGAGAGTGCATTGCGGGGATTGGATTGCTGGCACTGGCGGTGTGGCTCTTGGTGTATGACGTGGCGCGCCACACCGTGCGGCAACATGGTTTGCCCCGGTTTATTGCTGTCTGCCTGTTGACCGGATATTTTTGGCTGGGCGTTGGTGGGATTCTGGCGGTGATTTATGCGGGCATCCTTCCCATATTGCAGGGACATGCCTGGTTGCGCACCGCGTTGAGACCTGGGCTTGCCTACGATGCCATCTTGCATGCGGTATTCCTCGGATTTGTTTTCGGCATGATCTTTGGTCATGCTCCGATTATCTTCCCCGCGGTGCTTAGTGTGCGGATGGAATTTAGCAGACGATTCTATCTACATCTGCTGTTGTTGGAAGGCTCGGTGGCATGGCGTATCATCGGCGATATCGGCGGTGGGTGGTCGATACGTCAATCGGCCGGATTAATAAATGGGATTGCAATACTTCTGTTTCTTGCTAATACTGTTACATCAGTCAGGCGAAAAGCGGCAGCGCCCGCTGGTGCGCCGGTCAGGAGTACGCCATGAGCGTAGCTGTAAAACTACTTGTTATGTTTCTCGTGTTTGCGGGTGCCGCGATCACCATTTTCCTGGCTGTAGCATACTCAACCCATCTTCCGGTAAGTGAGCAACATGATGTACAGCAGCGCGGGTATGCGATCCGGGGTCGCTGGTTTCTGGCTCTGGTGCTTTTTCTGATTGCATCCTTTGCCATATCTATACCTTTTTATCCGTACATGTCCGCGCCCGCGGCGCTTGCGCCCGCCCGAAAAGTTCCGGTCATAGCCGAGCAATATGCCTTTATCATGGCCTCGCACCTACCGGTGGATAAGCCGATTATTTTTGAGGTAACATCGCGCGATGTGAATCATGATTTTGGAATATACAATCCGCGGGGGCATCTGATTGCGCAGGTGCAGGCCATGCCCGACTATACGAATTATTTGCGCGTGATATTTCACAAACCGGGGCAATACACGGCTCGCTGCTTGGAATATTGCGGCATCGGCCATGCGATTATGGCAAAAACTTTCACGGTAGGGGGCAAGCAATGATGCCGACCTCCGACAATACCGGCCGCCGGGTGATGGTATTATACATGGGCACGGGATTGGCCCTGACCGCCTCGATGATGTTTGCGGGCTTAATGCTGCGCGCATCGCAGGCAGGATGGATGCCCATGTCGCCGGGACAATTCTACGCGGTGCTGACCTTGCACGGCGCGGTCGTGATTGTCGCGTTGATGCTCTGCGGTATGGGAGGGTTGTGGTTTTTAATGCGGCGGCAGACGAGTCTGAGCGTCGCCGCTGCGGTAATTGCCTACGCCTGTATCGCCGCCGGGGCTGCGGCTGTGATTGCAGCAACATTATTTGGCGGATTCGCCGGACTTTACACCTTCTTGGCACCGTTGCCTTTTCACGGTTCATGGCCGTACTGGTCAACGGGGGCTTTTCTGATTGGCATGACCCTGATCACCATTGGCTGGATGGCCTGGTGCATGCAGATGCTTGGTGCCGTGTTACGGGCCTACGGTGGAGCACTTGGCGCGCTGGCATGGGACTTTGTATGGCATCGGAAAGCGTTTGATGCGTCCGGCCGACCGCTTCCTCCGCCTGAAGCCCTTCCGGTACTGATGGCCGGTTTTGACGGAATGCTTGCGGGGATGAGCGCCATGCTTCTGGGCGTTGCACTGATTGTTCGCTGGCTGGACGCACGCGTGTTGATCAATCCGCTGTGGGCGAAAAACCTGACTTATTTTTTTGCCCATACGTACGCTAATCTTATTATCTACATGCTTGCGGCATTAATTTACGTCGGGCTGCCTTACGCCACAGGGCGAAAATATCATACCTCCGCAGCGCTGGTTGTTGGATGGTGGTGCTCCATGGTCTTAACGTTGACCAATTATTTTCATCATCTGTACATGGATTTTGTCCAACCCGGCCCGTTCCAGTACCTTGGTGAATTATCCAGTTATCTAAGCGCGGTTCCAGTCACCGTGGTCACCATATTCAGCGCCCTGATGTTGGTGTGGCGTTCTGGTATGAAATGGACGCTGGGAGCAATTTTCATGTATACGGGATTGATCGGCTGGGTGGTCGGTGGCATCGGCGCGGAAATAGACGCCACTGTGCCGTTTAATGTGCATTTGCATAACACACTATGGGTGCCGGCGCATTTTCATACGTATCTTGTAGGTGGATGCGTTCTCTTTGCGGTGGGTTGGGTATTTCTATGCTTGGAATCGCGTAGCATCCGTCGTACCAGGATACTGGTACGCTGGGTGGTCGGGTTACTGACGTTTGGCGGAATGGCTGTGTTTTTAATGGGATTTTATTGCGCCGGAGCTTACGGAGTGCCGCGGCGCTATGCCATCGAGCCGGCTCCGGGGCCGGAATTGGCTAAAATCGCGTCCATCGGGGCGGCGGTGATGATCATTGGTTTTGCTCTGGCATTTGCCGAGGGTGTTCGCCTTCGCTTTGGTTATCCAGAAGGGGAGGCGACCATACGCATGACGCAGGAGGTTGAGGCGTGACGGACCATGCAGAACAACCAAGCCGCGTACGCATTGTAATGGGGGTTATCGGTGGCATCATCGCCCTTGGCGGCGTGATTGCCCCGCTGATTTCCCATGAGATGACCACCATTGCCGTGCATCATCTGCTCCATGCCGGTATGGCTGCCGGTGCCGGCCTGCTGGCCTTGGCCGTCGCGCCGCGGGTTACAGGCCGGGAGCGAAGTGCTTGGATTTGGCCGGCGGTTATTGCTCCGGCGATCGGGCTGTTGCTGATGTGGCCATCCGAGTATGCTTATCTAATGTCGCATCGCTGGCTGCACCTGCTGGATCATTTGAGCATCGCCCTGATGACATTTCTGGCGGTATATGCGGCGCAGGCCTATGTACGCGGGCTGGGATGGCTGATGCTCGTACTGGTGGTGGCGATGGATGCCGCCTGTGCCGGAGGATTTGGCGTATCGCCAGGGCCAAGCTTTCTGCTACGGCCGGCTCGACAGCCTTCTGATGTGGTGCTGGCTTCCAACGCCGCACGCGCTGGTACCTCCAAGAAAATAACGACGCTGCATGCCCTTGGAGCTAAGCTCTACAATACCATGGGATGCAGCGGCTGCCATAGCGTTAATGGTTCCAAAGGTGTGGGGCCAAGCTGGAAAAATCTCGCCGGCTATCCACAGAAATTATCCAACGGGAAAAGTGTCATTGCTGATTACTCATTTCTCAAGATCATGATCCTTGATCCGGGAAAAATGGATCTGGCCGGTTATCCAGCAGGTGTTATGCCTGGTACGTATAAAGTTTTGCTTGCCGGCCCGAAACATCCGCATAGGATGCGGCTCAACGCCATTATATGGTATATTAATACACTTAGTAACAGGGCCGGAAAAGCCAGCGAACCACCGGTGCCAGACCGTCTGGCCAAATGATAGCCTATTAATGAATAACCGCTGCTGACGGTATAACCACCTCAAAGGAGTGCTCCATGACGATAGACAAGGAAACGCAACGTTTAAGGCCCCATCCCGAGGCTCGCTTCGCGAAACCACCGACACCCGTGGATTTACACGCCCTGGGGGCATCCTTGCGGGCGGAGCCTAATTCCGGCGAACGGGGCCATCGGCAAGAAACCATCTTTAAGCATGGTGATGTGACCGTCGCCCTGTTTGTGTTCGACCAGTTTTCACATCTGCCGGAGCACGTCGCACAAGGTGTCGTCACCATGCATGTGCTGAAAGGTTGGATGAAAATAAGCGCCGGGGCCGTGGAGCATGAACTCAAAGCCGGGCAGATGCTGGTTTTGGACTCTGGTGTCCGCCATGCCCTCAAGGCGGAAGAGGAAAGCGAAGTTCTGGTGAGTGTACACCTTGGGTCATAATTCGGATCGCCGCCGCCGCGAACACTCACTGCCCTCGCGGCCCGGGTTGGCGGCTCGACGGGAACGCATTTGTTCCCCAATGCCAATAAGTGTTTCCGGCCCAAGGAGCTTGGCGGCCAGCGGGAATATGTCATGCTCTTCCATCGCGATGTGCGGCGTGTATATGCTAATCAGCGTTTTGACCATGCCCTGAAATGCCTGCAGGTCGTTATCGGGAATCTCGCCGTTTTTCAGCCAGGCCTCCCCGAGTTCATCAATCCGGCGATGCAGTTTTTCCGCCGCCGCATGTTCTTCGGCCAACTGGCCTGACTTCCCCCAGCCATGAGCAAAAAGCATTGATTTACGGCCCTTCCGCGATAATGCACTTGCTACATTCAACCCGGTGCCCAAGTCGGCGGCTGCGTAAAGAGTTCCAGCAACCCCAGTTTA
>JAJZNX010000025.1 GCA_021852275.1 Planctomycetota bacterium
AATTTTTAACGGATATGATATTAAGGCGATGGACAGCAATTAGAAAAAGTGATAATAATCTTGCGGGTGCGATTGTTTGGATGACCTGCAATGAGTCACATAGTTTTATTTTTGAGTACGATTTTTGGAGCCTTTTTCGCATGAACGCTGACATCCATAAAATGGCCGATCCGACCAGCAAATCCACGGCTGACGCCGATGAAATAGCTCGACTAAGTCACAGGAAAACTGGATTTTCAGCGGCAAGGAACTGGAGACCGCAAGCTATGCGGAGGAAGGATGGTAAGGGTGCGGTTGTGGATGGCGGAAATTTCCATGGATTGCGGCACCGGTGGGTGCCGACAGTGCTGGCGATGGCAATCCTTTGCGGATGGGTGCGGGCCCTGCAGGCGACAGACAAAGATTTTATTCCACCGCCGCCAGCGAAGAATGTTACGATTTCGAATGGTCCGCTTAGCGTGACATTCAACCTGGCGTGGGGTGCGGTGGTGGTGGGCATTACCAATAAGAATGTGGCCCACGGACTTAATATCGTGGACTACCATGATGTGGGGAGGCTATTCCAAGTGGACCAGTTTCTATTCTTCGGCGCGAAGGGTCGAAAAGAACGGCAGATTAACCCCACCCAGGCCGGACATCGCGGATACAACGGATTTCCCAATGGCTTGGTGTTGGCACAAAAAGGAAGCCCGGTGGTACACTGGTGGCGACACCAACATGAGTTTCACGCGGTGATCAAGCCGTTTGGTTACAACCATGGCCAACTTTCTCACTGGAAGTACGTGGAGGATGTACGGATTGACAAACAGGGGGTGGCGCATTTCAAATACACTTTTTACAGCCATGAGCGCATCACTCAACGAATGAATGCGGAAATTCCCACGCTCTATTCGGACCGCACAGATGCATTTATGTTTCCGAGGATTTGTCCGTTCAAGAATTCATCGACGGCGAGGCGGGATGCCCGCACCGGTCGATGGCCGGTGAAACTGCTGCGGCCGGCCCCAAGTTGGCCACAGCCGGGGATACGGTCCAAAGGTTGGATTGCCAATATTGATACCGCCGATCATCTGGGCATTTTCTATACTACACCGGTTGGCTTGACAGAGGCGTACGGCACATTTCCCGGTGCCGGGGTATCCGACCGGCCGCCGCTGGGCAAGACGAACGTGGCGGCCCTGGGCCTGATTTCCTATCCTGGCGAGATATTTTCGGTGAAATTTTCGGCCTTGGTGGCCAGGCCAAAGAACGGCCCGGTGCTGATTTCGCGTCAGCAACCGGCGGTGTTTAGAATTATTCACAATGTGGCACCGAAATTGCCACACCCCTGAGTTACGCGGCTGCCGGAGTGGCGCTTGGTCGGGGCTAAGAGAACCTCTGGTCAGCGGTTGGGCAGCAAGCGGAGAAAAGGCCTTAAAACGTGCTGTTGGAGCAACGTAGCTTGCGTGGCTCTACGACCTAACCCCCCACGTTCAGGCGCTATCGCGGCGGATCAATTCGACCGGGACGGTGCGCTGACGGGCCATGAGCCTGTCCTGCCTCCGCATGGCGAGTTGTTCCAGCAGGAGTTGAGCAGCGTTGATTCCGATGGCCTTGCCATTCTGGCGGATGGTTGTAAGTGCCGGTGTGAATACACTGGCCATAGCGGTATCGTCGAATCCGATGACGGCGATGTCGTCCGGAATGCGCCGGCCGGAGAGCAGAATGGATTTCATGCCGATCATGGCTTCGAAATCATTGCCGAAGAAAATACCATCCGGCGGATACCGCTGGGCCAGCAAGCTACGTATGATGGACTGAAAGCTTTTACGTGCAGAAAAACCGCTGGAGTCATCGCAGGAACAGATGCGGCGATAATCCATGGGCACGCCGGCTTCGTTGACAGCCTGCAGAAAACCATCCCTCCTGTCCCGGACGGCGGATATTCTGAAACTGTGCGTTACAAGGGCGGGCCGCCGACAGCCGCGCTGCAAAAGCAGACGACCGGCCATGCGTCCGCCTTCCCGATTATCGGAGGCAACATGCCAGCATGGAATATCGGCAAAGTAGCGGTCTACCAGAACAATAGGCTCACCATCGATTACAGCGCGGACAAGATCTCGCACCACGTGCGGACCGAGGTTGGAAAAGGCGATAATGCCGTTGCCTTCGCGAATGGTCTGTTCAAGCTGTTCATACTCTTCCTGCTCATCCAGGTGGGTATCGACAACGGTCACGTGCAACCGCTGGGCGGCGAGAACCTGACGCAGGCCGAGAATAATATCGGCGGCGAATGGATCGCCGAGTCGGGGAATGACCACCGAAACCTTGCGGATGGCAGCGAGCTGGTGCGTGGGCTGGTCAAGCCCGGAGAGCGTATTCGCTGGGGTTTGGCCGTTATCCGCGGCTCCGACAACGATTTGCGGGGCGTGCCGCGATACAAAAGTGCCACGGCCACGGTACGTATGCACAATTCCCTCGGCCGCCATTTTCTGAATAACATTCCAGACGGTGAGAGTAGCGGCACCGGTGCGCGTGGCGAGTTGGCGGACACTAGGCAGACGGTCTCCGGGGCGAAAATCGGCGCGAGCGATGTGCCCGAGCAGGTAACTGCGGATCTGCTCCTGAACAGATATAGGTTGGTTGCGTATTACTTTAGCCATATTCTAAGCTCCCGGCGGCTGGGCTAAACTTGCTACTGGATCAACGCGGAGTGCGTTGGCAGTATATCTCGCGTCATCATACACACTAGCGGTCAAGCCAAGTCTGGCATGATGTTAAGCCTATGAAACAGTATAACACACTTTTTCACATTTTCCAGCAGAATTGCCTTGACAATGAATGTTTCAGCCGTCATAGTACAGATAAATATAAGGGCTGCGGCGAGCACCCTGATGCCTTGGAACACCAAGGCGACATTTGCTTAAGCGTGTTGGGTGGTCTCGCTCCGGCTGGATTTGTGGGGTTGTCGATTACCGAATTGGCGACCCCAGGAGGTTTCACCCATGCGGACGAAACGAACTCGAGCCTTTACTCTACTAGAATTACTGGTGGTGATTTCCATCATCGCTTTGTTGATTGCCCTGCTTTTACCAGCACTGTCGCAGGCGCGTATTCTGGCGCAGAGGATTCAGTGCGCATCGAATTTGCGCCAATTGGCTCTGGGCTTGCAGGAATATGCGAACCAATACAATGATGTATACCCGATGACCAATGATAACGCCAAACCGTTCGGCGGCTTCCATGGCAGCAGTGGTACTGCAACCAACCAGTGGAATAACTACGGACCAGAGTGGGGGCTATCGGAACTGTTTTACAGTTCATGGGGAATAAGCGGCCCGTACATGGTGAATATGCGGCCGGGCGTGATGAAGCCGGATCCAGGCGGCATAGCATTTCTGTATTCGACACAGCCAGGCGGAATTAATGCGACCAACCAGATTCGAGCAAGTTACTATGACACTACGGCCGGCACCTTGGGTTATGGCCTGCTGCGGCAATGGAATTTTTACGGCGGCTATTGCTATTGGGTGGATCGTGGCAGCGGCCCCATACCAGCCGGTGGAACTGTTCCGCAGGGATACAGTTCAGCCTACGACATGCGCGTGCTGGAACAGGGATATACGCCGAACTATTCGAGTGCCAACTTCGGGTTGGATTTTCCGAATCCTGATACGATCCACATGCCGGCAGAAAATCCGCAGTCTAATCCTGGAGCCATCTTGCTTTCAGACATTGCGTTAGTACAGCCAACGTCGATTGGAGAGGCTCCTCAGGCCGGGCTGGTGTGGACCGGTACGAATGGAGAGCCGGCGTCAAGCCATGTTGATAGCAATAATTTAGAACTACCGGACGGGGTGCACGAAGTCTATAACGACGGATCTGTGCACTGGGTACCGGTGGGGCTAATCAGAATCCGTTATGTGATGCAGGGGCTGAATTTTGCGTGGTGAGCGGCCGGAAGAGAAAAGTCGCACAAATGTTAAATGTGAGGCCGGCATCAGGTCGGACAGACGGCAGTGTAAGAGGGTAACAATGCTGCAGGATGTTTGCAATGAGAAAAAAAGCAACGTACTGTGTGGTACGTTATTTTGAGGGTTCTTTTTAAGGAGTAGCACCTATGTTCATCTCCACAAACAAAACTCACGGTAAGGCAGCCATAATGGCGGCGGCGGCGACACTGGTTGCCATGGGATTGGGGGCGCGGGTCGCCAAGGCCAATTACATCTGGGATCCCAGCAGCGTCAGTGGAGGCAGTGACGGCAACGGCACATGGTATGGAGCAGGCCTTGGCGCCAATAACTGGTATAATGGCAGCACGGAAACAACCTGGGCCAACAGCAACACCGCAGTATTTGGCCGGGGGAACACATCGGCATTTACCGTAACCTTGGGGAGCAGCACCAATAGTGCATCGGGATTGATTCTGGGGTTTGACGGTAACTACACGCTGGCGGCCAACGGTACCAATAATGCACTGGCGGTGACGGGGCAAGTGATTCTCAAGAGAAATACCAGTAGCGGTAACGCCGGCACACTTACGCTACAAGGCGTAACGGTGAATAACAGCACCTACAACGGTGGCAGCGACAGTTTGGACAGTGGCGTGTATGACAACGGTACGTTAAATATCGGCAATAGCACCGCGAGTGCCGTGTTGGAAGTGCAGAATATTGTGGCCGGCGGCGGGTCAGGCATTACTAATTCGACCGCCGGTTCGCTGGGCACGATCAACATCAACCAGGGAAGCACGCTGGCAATCAGCGGCAACTCCCGGCTGCAAATTGATTACGGCGAAGCACCGGCCAACGGCACCGGCGGGGCGGTGAACGTGAATGGCGGAACGGTGACTCTGGGGAGCACCGGGATTATATGGCTTAGCGACGTGAGCGTTAGCGGGGGCGGCACCACATCTGTCGGGACCATGAACGTCGGACAGACGGGCTCGGGCAGTTACGTGAGTGCCTCTGAGGCGGAAACTGCTAACAACGGTTTCACCCAGACCGGTGTGCTCAACGTGTACAGCGGCACGGTTAAGCTCACCGGCAGCACGTCGATTAATACTGCGGCTGGGTCGACAACAAATGTGAACGTGTCGGGCGGCACGCTTACCGCCAGCGGTACGGTCAATTCGGGCGGCAGCGGCGCCTACACCGACCTGACCGTCAGCGGCACAGGCATTGTAACTGCCAATGAGATCACCAGCAGCAGTGGTGCAACCACGGGTGTTAATGTCAGCGGCGGCAGCTTATCGACCAGCGTGATCAGCAGCAGCGGAACTACAAACGTAACCGTGAGTGGTACGGGCACCTTGACGGCCACGAGCACGGGTGGTTCGATTACCAGCGGCAGCGGCGGCAAGACAACAATCAATCTTAATGGTGGTACGCTGTCAGTTTATAACATCAGCGCAAATGGTGGCAGCGGCGGAAGTACCACGCTGACCTTCAACGGCGGTACGCTGCAGGAGAACGGCGGTTCTTCGTTTTCCAAGGGGATTATCAGCAATGCAAATGGTGCCAATCCGACATTGTACGTTGATAGCGGCGGAGCGACCATCGACAACAACTCAGCGACTGCATTTGTCTACGTGCCACTACTGACGGGGACGACTTCCGGCGGCGGCCTGACGATTGCCAACAGTGGCAGCGGCGGCGAGGTTGGTCTGGAAGGTGGAGGCAACACCTATACGGGTGCGACGGTGGTTGAAGGCAATGCGACCTTGAGTTTGATATACAGCAGCACGCTGGGCAGCGCATCTACAATTGCCAACAGCAGCCTACTGCAGATTGATGCCGGTGGAACGCTTAACATTGTACCCGACTCTGCGGGACAGCAGATCAGCGTTGCAGGTGGCCTGACCCTGGAAGGCGGCACTATTGATGTTCTGTTAGCCACACCGGTGGCTACAACGGAGCTGCAGAATATTCAGGCGACGGTTGCCGCCACCATCAGCGGAAACAATATCATCAATGTGTCCGCGTCGGGTGCGAACGCGCTTGTACCGGGCACGTATACACTGATATCTGACACCGCCGGCGGGCTGATTCCAGGTGATTTTATCCTGGCCAGCAATACCGTTACTCTGAACAGTATTACATATGACCTTAGCCTTACCGGGAGCGCCACAACGGAGATGTTGACCGTGAGCAACGTGCCTGAACCGGCAACGCTGGGAATACTGGCCTTGGGTGGGCTTGGGCTATTGTTGGCAAAACGTCGACTGATGGCAGTGCAGGGCCGGTGAACTTGTAACATAGGCTTTGGTTTGGGGATTCCTCTATCGCACAGATGTACATTCAGGTGAGCGGTGAGTGTGTGAAACCGCCTTTGGCGGCAGGCATAGAGCGCGGTTGTATTGTTTAAGGAGATTGGCGGAAATGCCAGAACGAGGTTTTGATCGCCGGCGATTTCTGAGTACGGCGGCACTTGCCAGCCTGGCGGCAGCGACTGGGGCCGGCGCAGTAGCTGAGTCGGGCACAGCCAGCGGTAAGGGGATGGCGGCGATGGCGCTTGCCGGCGCACTGAATGTGTGCAATTTCGGTGCTCGTGGAACTGGGAAAAGCGACGATACCATGGCCATCCAGAAGGCGCTGGATGCTGCTGGCCGCAGGAATGGCCAGGTGGTAACGCTGCCGCCGGGTAATTACCTGCTGAGAGGTTCACTGCACGTGCCGGAGAATGTGACATTGCAGGGATGCTTCCGGGCACCGCCTAGGCCGGCCGAGGTGGGTCAAAACGCGAACGTTCATGGTGGTAGCATGCTGGTGGCGGTGGCGGGCAAGGGCCATGCAGACGGGGAGCCACTGATTTCACTCTACGCGAACTCCACACTTTACGGACTTGGTATCTTTTATCCTGAGCAGACAGCTCCAAATATGCCGGTGGAATATCCGTGGACGGTGCGGCAAGTCAGCGACAGCGCAGCCATAGTGAATGTGCTGATAATTAATCCGTGGCAAGCGGTGGATTGTGGCACAGTAACGGGCGGGCGGCACTATATACACGGACTGTATGCTCAGCCGCTGAAAACAGGTTTGTATATTGATCGCTGTCTGGACGTGGGGCGAGTGGAAAATGTGCACTTCTGGCCATTCTGGAGCAGCAATCCGGAAACCCTTAAATTCACGTCCACAACGGCTACGGCATTTCAGATCGGCCGCACAGACTGGCAGTACATGTTCAACTGTTTTGCCATCTGCTGCATGACCGGTTATCACTTCATGCGTACCTCCGACGGTGCCCCGAACGTGCTGCTGACGCAGTGCGGGTGCGATGAAGGGGCGGCGGGCACAAAGAGCACATCGGTACTGGTGGATGCGTTGGAACAGCATGCGGGGGTCAGTTTTGTCAACGGGCAGTTCATGGGAGCGCCATCAGTACGTGTCAACAGAGGATGTAATGGCCCGGTGAAATTCACGAACTGCGGTTTCTGGGGTGGTGCACAGACGAACACAATCGCGCTGCTGGCGGGGACGGGGCAAACCACATTCATGGGCTGTCATTTCGAGTGGTGGGGGCAGCAGAACCATAATACCCCGGCGATTGAACTGCATTCGGGTTCGATTACGGTGAATGGGTGCGAATTCCTGGACAAAGGTAAATTACAAGTAGCCATTCTGGGTGGCGATGCGGCGATTATCACGGCCAACCGCCTGCATGGATCAGCACGCATCGTCAACCATATCGGGAAGCGAGCCAAGATGGCGCTGAATGCGGTGGGGTAATGTCGGGAAGAGACAGGGCGGTGACGCCGCGGAAAGGAAGGCGCAAACCCGGTGGGAGTGTGGCGCGAATTTTCCCGGCAATCCGGGAATAGTCCGGGCGAGAGTGAAGGAGTGACAATGAATAAAAATTTAACGTATCTGCTTTTGCTGACGGCCGGAGCGGCATGGTGCACGGGGAGGCCACCGGTTGCACAAGGCCGGGCAATGGGTATAGACGTCTCGAATTTTCAGGGGAGTATCAACTGGACGCAGGTGGCCGCGGACAGCGTGGGCGGCAGTTCCATCAGCTTTGCGTGGGCGAAATGTGATGAAGGCAGCGCAAGTAACGTAGACTACATTGATCCGACTTTTCAAACTAATGTGGCTGGTGCTACAACAGCAGGCATTATGATCGGGGCGTATCATTTAGCACATCCGGAGCTTGACACGCCGGCATCCGAGGCGGATTTCTTCGTGGCCAACGCCCGCGCGCAGATTGGTGCCGGCTACCTGCGGCCGGTGCTGGATCTGGAGGAGGGTGGTGGAGTGCCGGTGGTGGGGGCATCAAGTCTGTCCGGGTGGGTCAATGATTTTTTAAGCGATGTGCAGGCTCTCAGCGGGGTTACGCCGATTATCTATACGGACAGCAATTACGCCCAGAGTTACCTTGATTCGAGCGTAGCGAAGAACAATCTCTGGATCGCCAATTATAATTATCCAACGCAATCACAGACGGCCAGCCCGCCGGTTGGCGTTTTCAATGTCTGGAATTTCTGGCAATACACGGACAGTCTTAGCCTATCTGGCATCAGCGGCAACGTGGACGGCGATGTGGCTAACGGCCCGGTAAGCTACGTACAGAGCTTTGTGACCCCGATTGACACGCTGCAGTGGAATTCGGGTGAAAGCGGCAGTGGTGGTACTGATGGCAACGGCACATGGGGCGGGACTGGCAAGCAGTGGTACGACACGACAACTGTGGCCGGTCCTGTGCTGTGGACCACCGGTGACGGGGCGGCGCTCGGCAGTGGAAGTTCGGGGCAATACACCATTACGCTGACCAATGATGTTATCTGCGGCCAGAATGAAACCGGTACGTCAAATGCGGGGCCGTTTGTCGGCCTGACGGTTGCCTCCGGCGCCAACTATAACCTGAACGGTTCTGGACAGCTTTACTCGCTGACTGACAATGGCCGATTTCAGGTTAACGGCCGGCTTACCTTGGGAAACATTACCCTGGACAATAGTTCGTATGACCATAACGTTTATTCAAGCATATCGGGCGTCTACGGAGGCCAGTTGAACATCGGTGCAGGGGCAAATGTCAATGCGGCGGAGATTGATGCGGGCGGGGGCAGCGGCGCAACCGGGACGATTAACGTCAATAGCGGAGGCAGTTTACTGGTAGGTTCGCGATTGCAGATCAACTTCGGCAAGGGGCCGGCCAGCGGTACCGGCGGCGTAGTAAATGTTGAAGGTGGTACGATCAGCTTGGGAAGCAGTGGAATCATCTGGCTTAGCGATGTGAACACGGGCGGGGGCAGCAATGGATCTGTGGGTACCCTCAACGTGGGTACAGGTGGCACCGGCGGCATTGTTACCGCCCCGGAAATGGAAACGGCATATAACAACACTGCGCAGACCGGGGTGTTGAATATTTACAGCGGTGCCGTTACACTCACCGGGGGTATTGCTGTTACCGCCAATGGCTCGGCAGTTACGGATGTCAATGTTTACGGCGGTACATTTAACGCCGCTTCCGGCACGATTACCTCGGCTGTCGGGGCAGGTACAAACCTGAACGTAACGGGTGGAATCGTTACAGCGGCGACAATCGATGCCGCGGGAACCACCAGTATGACCATCAGCGGCAGCGGCATCGTGAAAGCCACGAGTACTGGTGTCGGCGGGTCAATTACCAGTGGCAGCGGCGGTACAACGACGATCAATCTTGACGGCGGGGTGCTATTTGTTTACACCATCAGCGGTGCCGGTGACGGGAACACCACACTTAATTTTAACGGCGGAATGCTGCAGGAAAATGGCGGATCTTCATTCGATCAGAGTATGATCAGCAGCGCCGGTGGATCGAAGCCGAACGTTTATATCGATAGCGGAGGAGGAATCATTGATAACAATTCTGCAACTGTAATTGACTATGCACCATTTCTGGCGGGAACAACTTCCGGCGGCGGCCTGACGATTGCCAACAGCGGCAGCGGCGGAGCGGTCGAACTGGCAGGTGGAGCCAACACGTACACGGGAGCGACGGAAATTAAATCTGGTGCCACCCTGGCGCTGGCGTACCATAACGGCGTGTCGGCTACGATTGTAGACAGCAGGTTGCTGCAGATAGACACGGGAGGTACGTTGGACCTTACGGAGGAGGCGACGGGACAGCAGATCAGCGTTGGCGGATTGAGACTGGCGGGAGGCACCCTGAGATTCCTGCTGGACGGCAGCCAACTGCAGAGCATTGCCGCGAGCAGTGCCGCAACGGTCAGCGGCACAAACTGGATTGATATTTTTACCAAAGGATCTTCTCTCACAGTCGGCACGTACAACTTAATCAGTGATGGGCAGGGTGGATTATCAGGTGGAGGAAGCTTGAATTTTGGTAATGGTCTGGATCAGGAAACGGTTGTTGTTGGTTCTAACGGATACCTATTAACCTTGATAAATTCCGCCACACTGGAGACTTTGACCGTCGGCACGCAAGGGACCATTCCTGAACCACCGGCGTTGGGGCTGGTGGCCGAGGCCGTGCTGCTGCTAGGGTGGAGCAGACGCACATACCGCGGTTTTAAACGCCAATGCGTATAATCGGGGCAGCGTCTTGAGATCCAAGGGATGCCCGAACAATTTCGCAACGCTTAATGAATCATGGTATTTTCACGGTGCAAGGAAGAAACGACCGGTTGGCACCTGATGCGAGACGACGTTTGGTCAGGAAGTCGGTGGCGAGTAACATGGTTGCGTTTAGCAGTGGGGGGGTACCATGGGATACAGTGGAGTTCATATGCAGCGCAATGAGGCGGACGGGATTATTATTTCCTGCGACTTTTGTGGGACGGATTGGGATGGCCAGGCCGCAATGGTCGAGGGGCATCATGGTTCGGTCATCTGTCTGGATTGCGTAAAAAAAGCGTTGGAAGGGGCCGCAGTGGGCGAGGATAAATACGAATGTACGTTGTGCCTGCGTCATAATATACCAGGGTCGCTGCCGCGGTGGACTAATCAGCCTAAGTTCAGTGCGGTGGTTTGCCAGGAATGCTTACATCAAGCGGCCAAGGCATTAAGCAAGGCACCCCATGCTCAATGGAAATGGCAGGGTGGAGCCAAAAAATAAAATTGACATAGCCATGCTGCAGCGATAATCTACTAAAGTTATCTTTCAACAAGGAGATTAAAATGAGTCGGCTTTTTCCAGACATTACCTCTACGATGGGCAATACACCCCTGGTACGAATCAATCGTTTGATTCCAGCCGGACAGGCGACAGTATACGCCAAATGCGAATTTTTTAATCCGTTAGGCAGCGTGAAAGACCGCATTGGCGTGGCAATGATTGCGGCAGCGGAAAAGGCGGGGCAAATTAACAAAGAAACGCACATCTTGGAGGCTACCAGCGGCAACACTGGAATAGCCTTGGCATTTGTGTGTGCGGCAAAAGGCTACAAACTTACGCTGTTCATGCCGGAAAGCATGTCGCTGGAGCGGCGTAAGCTGCTGCGAATTTTAGGTGCGAACCTGGTATTGACACCAGCTACGGAAGGTATGCCGGGGGCGATCCGTCGTTGTTCTGAAGCGGCGGAACATGACAAGAACTCTCTGATTGCGAGGCAGTTTGAAAATCCTGCCAATGTAGAGATTCACCAGAAAACCACTGCAGAAGAAATCTGGCGTGATACTGACGGCAAGGTGGATGTTTTAATATCAGCAGTAGGTACTGGAGGAACAATTTCAGGGGTGGCTTCGGTGATTAAGAAGCGAAATCCAAGATTTCGGGCGATTGCCGTGGAACCAACGAATTCGCCGGTGATAACGCAGACGAAAGCGGGCCAACCTATCAAGCCTGGCCCGCATAAGATTCAGGGTGCCGGTGCAGGATTTATTCCCAAGAACTTACATATGGATATTGTGGATGAAGTGATACAATGCACGAATGAAGATGCATTTACCTGGGCGCGGCGTTTAGCGGCGGAAGAGGGAATTTTGGCGGGCATCAGTTCCGGAGCCAATATGTGGGCAGCGGCCCAGGTGGCAGCCAGGCCGGAAATGAAGGGCAAAGTGATTGTGACAATTATGTGTTCTACCGGAGAGCGGTATTTGAGCACAGCCATGTTTGAAGGCTTGGATGTATAAGGTTACCGTTGGAGGGTGGGTTAATTTTTGCGATAGGCGGGCAATTATACTCAATTTAACATAACGTATATACTGATTCACATGTGTTAGGTAGTCTGAGTAACGAATGATTGGTATCTGTGGATGAATAATAGTACGTATTACTTTGATATGACCAGGTGGAGTCAGAGTAACAGAATGATGAGGCTGTTTTAGTACCTTTAGAATCCGAATTGCATAAGTCGGTAATCTGCGTCTGAAAGATATAACGCTAAGAGCACCATCAGATCCCCATGGCGATAAGGGACAATTAATCTGGTTAGGTTTTAACATAGTTGATGAGATGATAACTCCGTGGCGCAACCAGAAAATTCGGACTGGGAATTTACAGTATGTCATTGAAAACTTACGCCGGCCGAGTTTCCAATTAAAGAGAGAAGAGTATTGGTGAACGCTTGATATGTAACAGAGCTTTGCGGTTTTTAATACAAAAATCTTGGCTGGAAAATGGATGAACTTGATTGTTTGTGAGTTTTGCAGTCGAGCACGTATAATGACGACACGTGCTAAACAACTGGTTGAAGCCAGAGCTATGACTGAGAAAATTAAGAGGTACTTTTTCATATAAAGCCCTTTAATGAGAAAATTCTTATCAGGAATATGAGATCCTGTCAAGCAATGGCTGATAAAAAATCGAAAAAATGACGTTCAATCAAATATTTAACAGTACGTTAGGTATTTGTTTGTATCAGCCGACCTGATTACACCTCAGTAAAAGAGAAATGAGAAAGATCCGCTCCACGGCCGCTTGGCCGCTTGCAACTCTCTTCCCTCCAGGCTGGCCGACTGCCGTCGGCATTAGTTTCGCAGGTTAAATATGTAATGATGCTTCGTGTAGATCAGGTGATGCCATTGCTGGCCTGCATGCATAATTCGTATCAGGTTACGGATGGACGAACGGTCCTGTTGGTTCTTTACGTGCTGAATCTGGCATTGAAATGACCAAAGAAAACAGTAAAAAAGCAGAAAGGCTATGCTGATGATTCTTGGCCAAGACTTCCACATATGTTACCTAGTAAATAATGTGCTTTTGTTTTAATATCTCAGGTGGTATTTCGTCATTCTTACCGGCGATGGCACGCCAGAAGTTCTTAACGTGCTTAGTCTCTTGGTAAACGAAATGACGATCAGATTCTGGACCTGTTTCAGGACATAATTCTCGGAACCAGATGATATCTAAGAGCTCGCAATATTTTCGCCTGGTAGCGTCAGAATGGATTATGTCCAAGACTTGATACCCGAAGAGTTGGCCGAGAAATAAAGCTCCAATTGCTGATTCTAATTGTCGGGCATCTGTTTCGCTTCGGTGACTATCACGTAATGCGTCTTCCACGGTTTGGAGAATTTTATGAAGGCGCTTTGCTTGTTCTCGGGTATGTGCAAATGGTTTAGTTTTTTTCATGATTTCTCCTCTAAAAAGTGTCCATTCATCCGCTTAATCATCAGCAGGACAGCCGCAAACGCCTCCTGTTGGCCTTGCAACCTCCGATACGACGGGTCGTCCTCTCTGATGTGAATTGACTCAAGCTGGGCCATCCTGGCTTGCGCCTGAGCCTCCTTGCCCACCAGCCAGTTAATGAGTGGTTGACTGTCCATGACGGGATCCTTTCTGTAATGTTTTTGTTCGGCCTTCCGCTTCAGCGAAAAGCTTCTTGGACTCATTCAGAACTGGCTTTAAAATGACTGAATGTCTCAAGCCACCCGGTAACAAGTGAGGTTGTTGGTAATGTTCTTTGCAGGCAACACTTTCCAAAGAGATCCACAAAGAAAATTCGTCGCCGGCATCGTCATCGGCTAAGGTTGGATTGTTTGAAGATATTCCAAATTCCTTGCCCAAGCTTCGGTCAGTAGCACGGACTAACTGTACGGTGTCTCCAACATATCCTTGTGCCAGAAAATTGATTGTCTGTTGTACTTCTGGTGCTAACGGGTTTGAATCACCACCAATAAAACTCGAGATTGTAAGGTTTCCAGCAATAACCCAGTGGTTGCCGACTCTTGCTGCATTGAGGTCAACTGTAAGCCCGGATGTGCGCGTAGAGTAGCCTGATGTCAGCAGGTTATTGGTATTGCTGGTTGCAGCAGTTGTAGTGTATTCAGGAGCGACAATTGTTGTGGTATCAGTGTACTTTTCCTCTTGCCGGCTAAGCATAGTTGCTCCAAATGTAGTGAGAACAGCTTGAGCTTGGTGCAGCACATTACCCAAGACATTAACTCCAACACCAGATACTGTGGTCATTGAGGTTAGCGGAGTTGAGATCCCGTTGACAGATATATCAACATTGTTTGCCCGGCTTTCGTTGAGGAGCCAGACTTTGACACGTACTTGAGGAACACGACGAAGTAAGAATCGAAGTAGCTTTTCTGCCTTCGAGTACAGGCTGATGGGACCAGTAACAACCAATCTGTCGCCAATAGCCGAGAAGTTGACTCGTGGAATTGCAAGTTGTTCCGGAACAATGCCCGTTAAGCCAGGATTGATCGGGTTAGGGACAACGACAGTAAACTGCCGGCGATGAGACCAATGCAAGCGAATAACATTACCTCGGAGATGAGGAACCGTATCTGTTTCACGAGCTAAGACTCTTGACAATCTTCGGGCTGTATATCGTCCGGCAAGCCAAACAGGATCATCCTGCAATCGTGGATTAAAAAGTAAATGCAGGTTTTCGGTTGCCAATGCGGAACGCAGTACCCGTAATGTCATAATGCCTGAGAGGCGAAAGCCATGACCATATACGTGAAACTTACGGACTTCACGTATCGTAAAGTGCTGGTGGACTGGCGTGGATGGCAAATCACCCATAGCACAGCCGGTGAGTGATATCACTATTAAAAACAAAATCGTTAACCGCTTCATCTAATAGCTTTCTCATGGATAGTCATAGCACCCGCCTGATGACGTAATGTATCTGGAGCTTTTGGCTTTGGAGGCCACCACCAATATCGTTGAGTGACTTTGCCGGCTGGTCCCATGATTTGAATACCACCATAATTGACATCGAGTATTTTCCATCCATCAAATTTAAGTCCGATGGGAAGTAGGCCAACGTGAGATCCGTTACCCAGTATGACAGAATCGCCGATGATCCCATATAGACGGAGCTTTGATGACTTTTTGTAGACTTTTCTGACGATAATCTGTTTATGATTCTTTTTGGCAGGTAAATGCTGGTGATCGTATATGGCATCGGCCACCAAGAAAAGTGCCAAGACGGCCAAAACGTATCTTTTCCACTTTCGACGAGGCTTTTCTGCATGGTGGTTGGCGTTAACTTGCACAATTGTTTGTTGCGGCTGAACTTGTCCTGCATAAGCCGGATTAGCAGGAGGTATCGGTATGTGATAAGTCTGGGAAGACTGTCCAGGTTCAGGTTGATCACTTAGCACAATTGGCATGACTTTATTTCCTGTTGGTCGACTAACAACTGATCCAGGTCGATTAGCCTTATTGGCAGCAACTTTGGCGCGAGTGTCGTACAGTTTGTAATAAGGGAGCATTTCCGCCGCTGTAACAACACGCGGAAGACCGATAGCCTGTTGTCGCTGACCATTCTCCACATTGTAAGTACGCTGGAAAAAAAAAATCGGACGGCCGCCGACTCTTGGTACAAATTCTGGGAATCCAACTCGTCTACAAGCTGTAAATCGTGTAGCCCGTTGGCGAATGAAAATATCCAGGTTGGCAAAATTCTGGCACAAGAGCCAGAGGCTATCGCCGTCTTTCCTGAATTGTGATATGTAGGCTTGGAATGTGTTGCGATGGCCTGAGGAATCTTTCTCCGCACTGTTGATCTTCCAATCGCGAGCGGACCAGATCAGGTGAGCTTCGTCTACGTAGACGTCATATCCAGGAGGTATCAACTCCCAGAAGTGTCTGGTTTCTCCGGCATCATCGTCCAATAGAACAACTTCAGCACCCGACCAGATTCTTTTGGCTTGCTGCACAAAAGCAGGCAGGATTGCAATATTGGTTGCAATTTTATGGTGTCGGTAAACAGAATCGAGCATCAATTGTACGGCGAGCAGGCTTTTGCCACGACCTGGTGCACCGTCAATTATTGTCAGTGTACCATCCATCAACTATTACCCCAGAACTGATGATAAGCGATCAGGGCAATTCGGATTAACAGACAAACAGGTAGCAGGAGAAGGAGAAAGGCCAAACCGTCAACAAATACGGCCATATCAATAAATGGGTTAATTACGTCAGATAAAATGCTATAAATGTTCTCTATTACTGGTGCTGCATTGGTTATTGCAGTGGTGATATAGCTGACGACATATGTTAACCCCATGGCAGATATGCTAGCTTGAAAGAAGCTTGAAATTTCAGGCAGGTAACCTTCAAGGCATGAGTACATGTAGGTCCAGATAACTTGAGCAGCAGCTTCTAAGCCCTGTATGACAAACTTTGTCGCAAAGTGTGCGAAATCAACCAGTGGCTGCATTACGTATGAGATAGTACCAGAAAGACTCATTTTTAGTCCTCGTTAGATGGTGCTCCGAGTTTGAAAGGTAATTCACCACCCCATAGTGACCAGTGAAAAATCTTAACGGTTGCGACCAGAATCCATAAAATATAAAAGCCGGTGCAAATTGGTTGTAACCACTCGCAGCCTGTAGAGAAGGTTATTAGACCGGCAACGAATGCGTTACCAATTGTTGAAACTTCACCATCCGGATCTGATGATGAAGTCGAAGTGAAACCAGGTCCTGTCCAGGAAACACCGTTTGAAGGTTGCTGGATGCCGCCGTAAAGCGGCATATTCGAGAGGTTGGTTTGACCATCTGTATTGGATGCAGACGCAACTGCACCGATGCCCGTTGATTCTGTAGATGCGTTAGCAGAGTTAAGAATGGTGTTTGTTACAAACTGCAATGGTTGTGTGAGTCTTGTAGCCTTTAATACGTCATAAGCACCTGTGCCTGAAGTGCTGTTAAATGTGTAAGAACCGGATGAAGATGTAGCAGAAGGCATGTCTTGGGTTAGTTGTGTGACCATATAGCCAGCATCAGAAGATGCTGATAATGCAGAGCTTTGGGTGTTTTGCTGAATTGTAGTTTGGGAAAGTTGACCACTGGTCAGTCCAGAGAACGTGGCCAGGTAAGGTTTGATGTTTCCGTTTGCATCTGGGGCGTTATAGAACGCCTCGGCGAACATGTTTGTATAGACACCTTGAGGTGTGTCAGGTCCCTGATACCACTCGGCTGGAGTTTCTCCAGGTGCCTGTTGGAAGGAGGAAGTAGTAATGAAGTTATATGGTGCAGTTAAGTAACCTGATTGCGTTTCAGTGATACCATATGCGTATGAGAGTAGTTGTGGTAATGACGCACTAACTTGACTCCCGAATGGCATGCTATTCAAACTTCCATTACCGTATTGGTTGTAAAATTGCCAGTCTAGTGCACCAAATGATGTGTAATAAGGTTGTGGTATAGATCCACCTAAACTCGAATTATAAAATTGACCTATATCGTAATTTGGTTGCCAGGTGAGAGCAGCGGCGATGTCGTCTAAATAGCTGTTTCCCTCCGGATCAAGAAAAACACTGTGGCCGATGTCGGGGTTGCCTTGTGGCCCGGTTAGGTTTGGATTGTCGGTTAGGAATACGCTGCTGCCCAGTGGGACGGTTTCGGTGCCGGTGATTGCTTGTGCTTGGGTTTGGAATGCTGAATCCCAAATACCCTGTTGGGGGTAGGTCTGGTTGTGGTTTGGCATGTACCATGCTTCCCAGTTGTTTCGTCCCGAGAAGACAGATACGCTTTCTTCTGGTCCGTATTCGTCTTTGAATACGGAGCTTAGGCCTGCTTTTGGGCTGTTGGATGTGATGCCTGTGTCGTAGTTGAGTTGTGCAAAGTAGGACAGTCCGCCGTTTATTCCGAGGTTGGTGTTCGCGGTGGGTTGGACGAAGGCGCTTGCTCCGTATTTGTCTGTGAAGACGGGCCAAGAGTTGTTGTATTCGGTGGCTTCTTGCCATGCCGTCGGGGGCTGAAGTGCGTTTGCTAGGTTTTGCGCCGCGGCGTCCGGGTTGTAGGCGAAGTCGGATTGTTCGGTCAAGGCGTTGTAAAACAGGCTGTTGCCGTTGCCGTCCTTGAATACGCTGGTGGCGGTGCCTTTCTGGTTTCCGGAGGAGTTTGTGTAGGTTGGGGTGAAAGAGAAGTCGCTGCCGCCGGTGTTGGGGTCTATGAAGACGCTTTGGTAGGTTGATGGTTCGTTTAGGGTGCCGGTGGCGTAGTAGGGCATTCCGTTGCCCATCATCCACCATGGGTTTTGGCTGTATTGTTGCTGGAATACGCTCCATTGGTTGTTTTGGTCGTAGAAAGCGTGGTAATTGATTGATGCGGTGCTGGCGAGTACGCCAGTTTGGTTGGCGGTGTTGCCGCGTATGGCGGGTAGTTCGCCGACGGTGCTTGTGCCGACGGTTGCGTCGTTTGCTATGCCGATTTGGGCGGCGCTTTGGTTGATGGCGTTTACCACGGTGCTGAAGGCTGGGTATGAGCCTGATCCGTTGTTGTTGGTGTAGGCCGCGCTTGCCGTTGCGCAAGGGGCGGCGGCTGTGGCTAGGATTATGGCTGCGGCCGCCGTGTGGTGCCAGTTGGTGCGGGTGGTCCGCTGGGGCCAGGCGGTCGCTAGGAGGCTGTGTAGTCGGTGCGCGTCTTGTCGTCGTGTTTTTTTGGCGTTCATTTTGCAAGTTCCTTGTAGTGGTTGACTATTTCCGGGGTTCGGGCGCATTTGCCGCAGAGTCCACGGCCGCGGCTGAAGTCTACCCAGAGCCAGGATGTACCGTCTGGGCCTCTCCTGCGGCCAGTAAGATGGCATCCCACGCATCGGCACTTTGTCCAAGACTGTCTGGACATGATCATTAGACGACGATCAATTTTCATTTTCATTGTCCTTTCCGCTTTTTGGTGAAAACATGGGTTTAAGCAGTGGCAGATAGACAAAAGCATAGAAGGCAAACATGCCACAAAAAAATGACAACACTGGCATTACATAATCTCCAAACGATGCCCGGGCCGGGGCCGATATTAGAGTGTGAAGTAACCTTCGGATTACTTCATGGCGTGTTTGGCCCTCCGGAAGATAAAGAACACTGTCCAGATCGCGGCCCCGATACCGATGATCGGGAGCAAGGCCGGGTAAATGTAGGTGGTCAGTGACCCAACAATGTTATCAGGCGAGACCGATGAGGAAAGTGTAGGACCGTAGTCTACCTGTGCCCATGTAATGCCATGGAAAAACAACGTGCCAACCAGGGCAACTGCTGCGAACAGAAAAGTCCGTGTTCGTCGGAAGAGGCTTGAAGCCATCGAAATTAGAGAAGAAAACATAAAAGAATCCTTTCTATCGGCCCCGGCCCGGAGACCGATTAAGTATCACTTTCATTGTCAGAACCATACCGATCGTCAATGATAAAATGTTGGTCTTTGTTTGAATTATCAGCAGCTTCGTTATTGTCAGAAAACAGAACGTGTACAATCTCGATGATCCAAGTAATCACTGCAATGCAGATACTTAGCCACCACATGCTGATGTTGTAAATGATTCTCATTTTAAGACTTCCCAACATCTTCGGATGATCCAAGGTCCAAAAAATAGGCCGGCTGCACAACCACAGAGAACAAGAGCACCAGGTGCCAACCAACTCCAAACTGATTCGCCAATTTGTATTGCCGTGACTACAGGCTCCGGTCCGTATGAAGAAGCGGCTGCAATCTGTGCCAAAATCATGTTTACTTCCAATCCAATAAATCAACAGCTTGGCGCCAGATCCAGCCAAAACTCATGCTTGTTGACCAGATCAATAAACCGGCTCCCATACCATCCATGAATCCGTTAAGGCTAAGATTGGGCTCGTTAGGTTGTGTCCAAATAGGATAGCCAGAATCAGGGTTAGGAGGCGTCATCTGGTAAACCGTGACATCGCCTGCGGAACTTTGTCCAGGTTGTAATTGACCCAAAACAAGGCTTTGTGTTGCCCAAATAGCCCAGGCAGCGAAAAAAAGATAAATGATGGCCAGTTTCATAGAAAATATTCCCCGGGTCAGGCTGGAGACTCCCTGTAGGCCAAGGTCCATTCAATAACACGCTCAAGCCATATCGGTATGTTTGGTGGGGGGTTTGGCGGTTTTGTGTTATTAATCAAGTAAAGCTTTTTAACTCCCGAATTATCGCCGGCGGCGGCTTCGCTAATCGCCGCCGGCATCTGTTCGGGATACCCAGAAAGTGATACTGAATTAACAACACCAAAAACCGACCGGAAACACCCGAGAAAATATTGCCAGGTTGTAGCGTCTATGGTGACCGCAATCCATCCTTTAGAACCAGCAGGTACTAAATCTAGTCCTAGATGTCGAAGCGTATCAAGCAGCTGATTGAAATTGATTTTTAGATTGCCAAACCATCGTCCGTAGACCCTGTACGTGCTTCTATTGCTGGCCTTGTCTATCATTTGACCAATGCTGGTATAAACAGGGATAGGGATCGGCCCATTTGGCCGCCCCCCCCCCTGACCGAACTGGTGACCTCCAGAAACCAGGTGAGGCGTGAATGATCTTCACCGACCCTGCCCTGTATGTGTATAAAAATGGTGGTACACCATCAGTTTTTGAAAAGTATTTACAGAAATAGCGGAGTTCAAATTCACCGGCCCGCCTGATCCAGACAAAGCCCCAGCCCCAGCATTTATCGAGCAGGTCATGTTCGATTCTGTCCAGGCCGATTATTAAAATGTGCCAATGAAGCCAGCCTCCAGATTGAAACTCTGTTTTAGCAATCCATAGTCCGGTTAGCGAAGTGCCGAGGCGCTCACTTAATCTGGTAATGAACCGTCTTAGGTGACGTTCAGCAGAGGCTTTGTAGTAAAGGTCATCTGGGGATTGGAACTCTTCACGTCGATAGGTCAGTTCGATTTTAAGAACACGTTCACCCTTACAACGAGTAATAAGTTTCTCGGCTAATTGCCAGGCTTTCACCGGCCCGTAAGTAGCGTCAAGCCAGGAACGTGCCTGACCAGGTTTAATCTCTACGTCTGTTGCGTTGTTATCCATTTAATCGTCTCCAAGTTATTTCAAAGTCTGGAGCTCTCTCTCCGCTCCCCAGGCTAGTCTTACTTGGAGACAATTCTTTTTGCGTTCGTGAGCATGAACTTCCAAGAATTATTAAACTGCTCGAAATTGCCTGTGCACTCATACTGTGCACCGACCTGACAGGAATCTGCCAGCTTCTGGTCCCTGGTAGCCAACTCGAATGTCCCGCCCATGCATGAGAATTTGACCAGGTGCTGGAAGACCCGGCCATCTTTGGTTTTCAGGTCACGGACTTCTGAACAGACACCAACCAACTGAAACGAGGGAATCGGAGCAAAATCCATAAATGGATCCTTTCATAAAACGCATAACTGATGCGCGTCAGGACAAACCAAACTGGCTGGTCGAGCCATGCCGTGAAGGAGGAACACGGCATGGTTGCGACGAGTCAGGTAGGACAACTGACCGGTCACAGGCGTAGGAGCTTTATTTTGGAAGTAGCGGCAAATACCAGACTGTAACAGGCTGTATTGGGTGGCAGTTTTCTGGAATGAGTTGACTTGGTGCCTTAATTTTCGAGAGTTTGTTCTTGTGTTCTTCGAATAAGAAGAGCCAGACAAGTTCATCGGCTGGAGCAGCAGCGAGGATTGATGCTGTAATAGAAGAGCAATTACTTGGCAGATAAGGGCACCCGTTGTTGGTGATTGCCAGTACGTGTCCATTGATAACGTCAATTGGTTGAAATTTTGGATCCATAAAATACTCCTGATAAAAAGAGATTGGCCGGTTAAGAAAGATCGGAGATTGCGTGGACTGGTTAATGGGTTAAGCCACCTTAAAGGAAAGATTTCAGGTCCCGGGTAACCCGGAATGAATCTCATATCTTTAAGTGAACGAAACCAGTCTGAATGTATCCAACGAATTGCGGCATTGTGCCGGCGGACATCATAGTTATGCAGTCTGATGATTGTAATAACGTTAAGCCAGATGACCCAGATGAAAAAAGTAATCAGGAAAGGCCATCGTACTGACTTGTAGACACGATCAATTATGTTTTCAAAACGCTTAAAGTCCATGCTGGCACCTGTTAGGTAATAGTTTGCAGTCTGTTTGGGCAGTCCTGTAATAACAGTTTATTCTGTAAATTTTAGAGGTGGTCAATTTAACATAACGTATATTATAGGACGTTGTATAAATTATAAAAAAGCTGGTGACGCCCGGTTTTATAGGAAAATTGCGTCAAGAGCCGTCTCCGCATATTCTTTATTCAAGTCGCGCTCGTAGCTCAGTTGGATAGAGCGGCGGTTTCCTAAACCGCAGGTCGCAGGTTCGATCCCTGTCGGGCGCATCAGACCGGCCAGTTCATCCGATCATGGCGGTAGCTTCAATTTCAATCATTGCCGCCTCATCAATGAGGTTGCTCACTTCCACCGTGACTGTGGCAGGCCGGATTTCTCCGAACATTTCTCCATGCACTGTGGCCACCTTCTCCCAATCCTTGATATGCCGCAGGTACATGCGAGTACTGACGACATCCGCTACTGAAGCTCCCAGCACCTCGAGGGCACTTTGAATAATGGCCAGCGATCTGCGGGTTTGCTGGGCTACATCCGGGGAGTATGTTTTATCTGGGTTGATGCCCACGCATCCACTGACAAATATCAGATTTCCCTTTTTCACTGCCCGACTGTAGCCGATTTTTGGCTCCCACGCACTGCCGGAACTAACGGTTAATTTTCCAGCACGTTCTACCAGGGTAAATGGTGATTTTTGATGGTTATGAGCCATGTTAAAATCCTTTGTCTTGGGTCCAGGTTACAAAGTAATTTTGGTACTAAGGAACCGGGCAAAAATAACTTCGCACTTTTCGGCTGGCCCTTTTGGCCTCCAGCTTCGTTGTTCGCTCGTTTCAGACCCACTGCCGGGGTATGCACCTCACTCACGCCTCGCTGGCGGCCAAAATTTCTGCGCCGTAAAACACGAATTTATTTTTGCGCGGTTCCTAATCGTATCAATTATCCAGAAAATTGCATCAATATACACGCATCGAAGAAGTCCTGCACACTCCATATCAGCGCATGTCCGGTCGCCTGGTCGCTTGGGTTGCGGTGGAGAGCGACTATAATAGGCATATGGCATTAAAACCTGACGATACGGTATGTTTTTGTTTTCATGTTCCATTACGGAAGATAGAAACATTTTGCCGCGTGGAAAAGCCGCGGTCGCCGTCGCAGATTTCCGATTGTCTCTCCGCCGGGACTGGCTGTGGCTGGTGTGTTCCGATGCTTAAGCAGATTCACAGCCGCATTTGCGGGCCGCAGAAACCATGGTGGCAGCAACATCATCAAGAAGATCAACAAGATAAGACTTCAATTAAAAATGACCCTAAAAATTATAAAATAAAAAAGGACATAAGTTTCAACTTGACGGCAGATGAATATGCCGCCGGACGAAGACAATATATCGCCGAAGGCAAAGGCCACCCTCCATCAGAGAACAAGACCGAAGCCCCCCACCGCGACACCCCGTAAGTGATTCCCTTGCGAATTGTGGCGTTTTTTATCAACGATTATCATTCGCAACTGGTGTGGCAGAAGATTTGGAAGACCTGGAGATAAAAATGATCGATGTGGTGATGTTGCCGGAAATGTTGGATACCAAAATACTGCCTGAATCGCAAGTGGTGGTATTGGATGTACTGCGAGCGACATCCAGTGTGGTTACGGCCTTGGCTCATGGGGCTACAGAAGTACGGTTGTATGGAACAGTGGAAGAGGTATCCGCAGCCGCGGGTACCGCCCCACCGCCGGTGATAACGGCAGGTGAGCGTGGTTGCCTGAAAGTGCCCGGGTTTGACCTGGGCAATTCGCCGGGGGAATTTCAAACTGAGCGTATCGGCGGAGCTACGGTACTGATAAGCACGACGAATGGAACGCGTGCCGCGATTGCGGCGCGGGAATCGCAGAAACTTTTTCTAGCAAGCCTGCTGAATGCATCAGTCACGGCGCAAGCCCTGATGGGAGAGATAGACAATTGGCATACGATTTTTGTTGCCGCGGGCACAAATGGCCGCATTGCCCATGAAGATATTATTGGTGCCGGGGCGATTCTCTGGAGCCTTTTAGGCGGCAGTTATCGCGTGGATCTTCCGTTTACGGATACTGCGTGGCTGGCGTACAACGCCTATTCCGCCACGCGAGGCCATCTGGGAGCGGCTTTACGGCTGGGACAGGGCGGAATTAACCTGATTGAAAATGGCTTTGAGGAGGATATAGATTATTGTGCAGCCATTGACAGCAAGGCTGTGATTGTTGAGGTGGAGAAAACTACCCTGGCGGCCAAAATATTCAACCAAGCAACGTGATCAGGCCCGTACAAATCCCTCGACGGCTTCGTATTCAGCCAAGCCAAGGGTGTTGTAGATTTCGGCGGTAGCACGGTTGCGTGATTCGCTGCGTTGCCAGAATTCGCGTTGGTCAGTACCTGGAAACATGGCTTTATCTTTCTGCGATTGGTGGCGGAAAATAGCGTTGCGTTTGCGCATCAGTTCCTGTGGCGAAAGCGGAACGGCCATATCGATGCGTTCAGGTTCCCATTCCTGCCAGGCGCCACGGTATAGCCAAACCTCTGCGTGCTTAAACCAGTTTTGAGACTTTACCTGCTCGATGGCCTGCATGATAGCGGCCAAACATACACGGTGTGTGCCATGGGGATCGGAGAGGTCTCCGGCGGCGTATATCTGGTGTGGCTGGAGCTTTTCCAAGATGTCCACAATAATTTTAATATCGGCGGGGCTTAAGCCTTTTTTGCGAATGGTGCCGGTTTCATAAAATGGCATATCAAGAAAATGCAGATTTTCCCGTTTAACGCCACAAACCTGTCCTGCGGAGCGGGCTTCTCCACGGCGGATCATAGCTTTGATCTGCTGCACTTGAGCAGAATCGATATGGCCAGGTTTCTTGGCTTCCAGACTTCGGCGAATATCTTGTTCCACTTGAGTCGCCTGGGCACCATAAAACTTGAATAAGTGCATAAAATCTACGGCAAAGTCGGTAAAGCGAATGGCATCGGCGTCAAAGACCGCAATGTTGCCGGAAGTTTGATAAGCCACATGGACATCATGTCCTTGATCGACCAGTCGAATGAGGGTACCGCCCATGGAAATGACATCATCATCGGGATGGGGTGAAAAAATCAGCACGCGCTTGGGGAATATGGCATCTGTAGGCCGGTTAATATCGCCGGGGCGTTTGCGATCCTGTGGTTTTCCGCCGGGCCAGCCGGTGATTGTTTCGGTGAGGCCACGAAATACCTCAATATTGAGCGTGTAGGCGTGGCCATGCTCGGCGAGTAAATCTTGCAGGCCACCGCTGTTGTAGTCCTCATCGGTGAGTTTGAGAATGGCTTTTTTAGATTGCTGGGCGAGCCAGATGACGGCCTTGCGAATTAAGGCCCTGTCCCACTTTACAGGTCCGACAAGCCAGGGAGCGACACAGCGCGTCAACCGGCTGGCAGCCGCCTCATCCAGCATAATTTGCGCATTGGGGTGCTCCTGCAAGAAGCTGGCCGCCACGGTATCGGTTACGGGTCCTTCGACAGCTTCGGCTACAATTTGGGCTTTACCTTCGCCGAAGGCCACAAGAACCACACGTCGAGCGGCCAGAATAGTACCAACGCCCATGGTAATGGCCCGCCGGGGAACGTACTCTTCGCCAAAAAAGTCGGATGCGGCATCCTGTCTGGTAACGCGATCCAGAGTGATTAACCGTGTTCGGCTGCTGCGTCCAGAGCCAGGTTCGTTGAAACCGATATGCCCGGTGCGGCCGATACCTAAAAGTTGCAGATCCAGGCCGCCGGCTTCAGCAATCGCCTTTTCGTAGGTTTCGCAATAGGTTGCCACTTTTTCCAGTGGAATGGTGCCATCGGGAATATGCACCTGCGATGGTGGAATGTCGATGTGATCAAAAAGGTGTTCCTGCATGAAGCGACGGTAACTTTGCAGTTCGGTTGGCTGCATAGGGTAGTATTCATCGAGATTGAAGGTGAATACATTTTTGAAGCTCAAACCATCCTGTTGATGCATGCGCACCAATTCAGCGTACACCGACACCGGGGTGGAACCTGTAGCCAGGCCCAGCACACAGGGACGATTCTCACTGGAGCGTTGACGAATGAGGTCTGCAATTTCGCGGGCCACTGCGCAACTGACATCATGAGCGGAAGATAGAACTCTTGTTGGCACGTGTTCCCGCTGTTGAATACTGGACTGCATTGTTTTCTCCGATGACCCGCCCATTTGCAGTTTTTTACCGCCAGCCACATCATTCGTCAATGGCCCGGCCAGCGTGGACCTGCCGATTTCCATCCCAAGGCCCTGCCGCTTGCCAAATTGGCCAACGGCCTTAGAATGATTGAAATTCCCTCTCCCAAGGGCAATGAGGCCGTAGCTCAGCTGGTAGAGCAACAGACTTTTAATCTGTGGGTCCTGGGTTCGATCCCCAGCGGCCTCATTAACCCCCCGGGGCTGTCCAGGCCGGTTTGGCGGGCAAGATAGCTGGAATCGGCGGGGGTTTCCCGTGTGACAGCGCGTTGAGTAAAATACCTTTGTTATGAGAAAGCATTATCCGCTTCTGGATTTAAGCACGTACATTGCTGCCCGCTGGGCCGCGATGATGCTCGGTTTTTTCCCGTTAAACGCCAACCTGCTTACAGCCAAGGCTTTTGGATCGTTGCTCTGGACCATGGATCGGCGACACCGGAATATGGCCATTGATCATATTGGTCGCAGCTTTCCAAATTTTTCCCAGCAACAGGCGCAGCAGATCGCCCTGCGTTCGATGCAGCATTTTTGCCAGCTCGGGATTGATGTTATGTTTACTACCCGCACCATCAACGTGCAGCGGTGGCATCAATTCGTGCATTTCCAGGAAAACCTGCGTGAGACCATCCGGATCACGATGGAAAATCGCGGAGCTATCATGCTTACGGGCCATTACGGCAACTGGGAAGTGCTGGGCTACACCATGGCCACGCTGGGGCTGCGCAGTTATTCGGTGGCCCGCCCCATCGATAACCCGCACGTCGATACCTGGCTGCTGGGAGTGCGTCAGCGCAAGGGACAAATTATTCTTTCCAAGCGCGGCGTTACCACCACGGCCGAGGAGGTGCTGGAAAACAAGGGAATTCTGGGTTTTATTGCGGATCAAAACGCCGGACCGAAAGGAATGTTTGTGCCATTTTTTGGTCGCCTGGCCAGCACGTATAAAAGCATCGGTCTTTTGGCGATTCGCCATCGAGTTCCGGTGATTGTGGGCTGTGCCCGGCGGCGCGGCGACCGTTTTGAGTTTGATATTGATATTGCAGATATTATACGGCCAGAAGACTGGCATCATCAGGCTGATGAGCTTCGCTACATTACCGAGCGTTACACGATGGGCATAGAAAAAATGGTAAGGCAAGATCCGACCCAATACCTGTGGATTCATCGGAGGTGGAAAACGCGCCCCAAAGGGGAAACCCAGACTGATGGACCGGCGCAACCGACAGAACGCGAAGCTTTTATTATGCCAAACTCGCCGGCGGTGGGTCCACCACCATAACCGACAGAAACTTCGGCCCATGCACACCCGTGACCAGGTTCATTTCAATATCGGAGGTTTTGCTGGGGCCATTGATAATCACCACATTCGAGGGCATGTTGCCGCCGGTATCACGGGCCAGCAACGCCATGGCATCCACCAGATCGCCGATGATTTTATCGACCGGCAATATCACCACGTGCAAATTTACCGTAAGCGTGGAAGACCGTCCAAATTCGGAATCGCTCCATACCATCAGCGAGCCGGTATCGGCCAGGCCATAACGACAATCAGTAACAGCGGCATCACATTCAAAGACCTTTTGCGTACAGTCTGTATCCGTCCAGCAGTGAACCTGCACACCGGCAGCACTTAAAGACTTCGCCAATGGTTCCACCGGCCAGGTCGCACAATTCAGCATAACGCGGCGGGCGTTGTGCTCGGCGAGTGCTTTTTGGATGGCTGCCGGGACCTCATCAGGTCTTACCCGCTGTACACTCATCCCATTACCGGAGGCATACTGCATCCACCGGGTAATTCGCTTCGGATCATTGGTTGATACCTCGCGGATGACCGCATCGGAACGTACCGGACGGTCCCCGGGCACTGTCGTTTCGGCATGGCCCAAAGCCTGTCGCACCCTGGATAAAAATTGCGTTCGCATATCAGGGGGTTGAATGGGCGGCAGCGGATTCACAGGCAGATCACTCATGGCGTTGCCCCCCTTCCATGGGTTGCCTGTTTGGCCGCCTGATGCTCTTTCCAAAGGTATCGAAAATCATGTCTGGGCGGGCGAGGAAAATCGCGCACGCGCGTCCATCCAGCAACAGGGCCCGGGAGTTTGGCGATCCACTGATCTTTGGCCGGAAATCTCCGCAGGACCAGTCGCTGCACAACCTGGCCCCATCGATACGACCATCGGTGCCGGAGTCCCCACGTCCATAAGTCAAAAATCCATCGTTCCGCACGGGAAGTGATGCCCGTACGCACCTGATCGCGGCGCATCAGAATCAACATTTCCGGAATGTTTATTTTCACAGGGCACGCTTCGTAGCAGGCCCCGCACAGGCTAGACGCGTGGGGCAAATGTTTGTGTTTCGCCAGGCCATTGAAGAGCGGGGTTATTAAGGCTCCAATAGGGCCGGGATAGATACTGCCATAGGTATGCCCCCCCACTTTGCGATAAATCGGGCAGGCATTTAAACAAGCTCCGCATCGAATGCATCGGAGGGTATCACGATAGTCACCGGCGAGGATCCGCGAGCGTCCATTGTCCATGATAATCAGATGGAACTCTTCGGGTCCGTCATGTTCGTCCGGACGTTTGGGGCCGGTGATGATGTTGGTATATTGCGTAAGTGTCTGGCCGGAGGCGCTCCGAGCCAGCAGCTTTAAAAAAACGGGAAGATCTTCCATGGCGGGAATGACCTTCTCCATACCCATAATGGCCACGTGGATGCGTGGGCGCGTGGTGCACATCCGGCCATTGCCTTCATTGGTACAAAGACACACGGAGCCAGTTTCCGCGATGGCAAAATTAACCCCACTGATACCCATATCCGCTTCGTTAAATCGGTTGCGCAAATAAACCCGGGCCATCTCCGCGAGGGTTGGTGGATCGTCGGTGTAAGGAACTTTGAAGTGGGCTGCAAACACTTTCCCAATCTCCATGGCCCGCATGTGAATGACCGGCATCACCAGATGGGACGGGTGACTCTGGTCCACCTGCAGAATGAATTCTCCCAAATCGGTTTCAACCACTTCCAGACCGGCCGCTTCCAGCGCATGATTCAACTCCATCTCTTCGCTGACCATGCTTTTACTTTTGACAATCAAATGGCTACTGGTGCGGCGGGCGATGGCAATCACTAAATCATTTGCCTGCTGACTGTCGGCGGCAAAATGCACCTGACCGCCATGGGCGACCACATTTTTTTCCAGCAGTTCCAGATAATAATCAAGGTGATCGAGGGTGTGGCGTTTGATGTTGCCGGCCAATGCCCGCAACGCATCGGCGTCAGGCAAAGCGGCCAGCATGGTTCGCCGGCTGTAATCCTTTTTAGTTACTGAATTGTCGAGCGCTGTGTGCAGGGATTCATTGGCGGATTGGGCGGAGGCGCTGGCCATGAAATCCGGCACAAACACCGGCAGAGCCAGACGCGGCGGCGCAACTTTTTTGTGCGGTTCAGCGACGGGCATTGTCTTTACCTCCTTCCAACGCAGTGGCGATGATCTCCGCGGCATGCCGTACGGCAAAGGTACTGCCATAGCGATGGCCCGCGCCTCCAATATTCATGGCACAACCGCCGTCATTGACAATCATCACCTGTGCCCGGGTGCGATTGCCGCATTGCACCTTATCCCGCACAATGGCCCCGCTGATGTCCGGATATTTTGTAGCGAAGGTGCCGCCGAAGCCGCAGCATTGTTCAGCTTTTTCGAGCGGCACGAAGCGGCAATTGCCGATTTGCCGCAGCAGGCCGATGCAGGGGTCACCCGTCATCTCCAACCCACGCAGGTGGCAGGTGTAGTGATAGGTGAAATCAACAGGTTCAGGCAGGCGATAGGGGGTAAGATCGACTTTGAGTATTTTGGTGAGAAATTCAATAAATTCATAAGTTCGGCCGACAAATTCCAACGCTTCCGGCTGGTGGACCTCGTCGTCGGCAAAGAGGTGGGGATAATGGTCGCGGATCATGGCACAGCAGGAGCCTGATGGCGTAACAATGTAGTCCGCTTTTTTAAAAACCTCGATCATGCGTTGCGCAAGTGTGCGGGCATGTTCCGGGTAGCCATTGTTAAAAGCCGGTTGGCCGCAGCAGGTTTGATCTGCGGGAAAATCTACCTGACAACCAAAATGTTCCAGAGTCTTAACTACCGCCATGCCAACAGTTGGCGCATAAAGATCCGTAAGACACGTGATAAAAAGACTGACTTTCATGGAAGCGTTTCCAAGGTGATGTGCGAGTTGGTATAAATACAAATCTGGCCGGCAATCAAGAGAGCTTCACGAGTAATTTCCTCTGCAGAAAGGCTGCTGTGTTTCAACAAGGCCCGGGCGGCCGCAATCGCATAAGGGCTGCCGCTGCCAATGCCGATAATGCCGTCATCAGGTTCAATGACATCGCCAGTACCGGAAAGGAGCAGCGAGATGGATTTGTCAGCTACAGCCAACATGGCTTCCAGGCGACGCATGGCCCGGTCAGTCCGCCAATCTTTGGCCAGTTCTACTGCGGCTTTTTTAGTGTTGCCCTTGAATTCCCGCAGCTTTGCCTCAAAACGATCCAGCAGGGCTAAACCATCGGCGGCGCTGCCGGCGAAGCCAGCCAGAATCTGATTGTCAAAAAGCCGGCGGATTTTAACGGCATCCTGTTTCACTTTCGTATTGCCCAGCGTCACCTGCCCATCACCGCCCAATGCAACCATTCCATTGCGACGCACGGAAACAATTGTGGTTGAATGAATTTTTACCGATGCCATACTTTAAGATCCGATCACGCTTGAACCCGGCAATTATTGTAACGTTCTTCCATCCGACGGACGAGCCGCTTCCGCACGAGCAGGCGCTGGGCCAAACAAGGCCGTACCGATGCGGACCATGGTGGCCCCCTCTTCGATGGCGACCTGATAATCGCCGCTCATGCCCATGGAAAGATGACAGAATTGCGGACCGGCAATTTTATGAAATCTGATTTCCTCAAATAGTTCCCGCAGGCGTGCAAACGCTGGACGTGAATCCTCTGGATTGGCTGTTTGTCGGGCCAAGGTCATCAAGCCCACCATGGAAAGGTTGGCCATGGTTTCAATTTGTTCCGCCAGATGAATAGCGGCCGGCAGAGCAATGCCGTACTTGCTTTCTTCTCCGGTGGTGTTGACCTGTAACATCATCTGGGCGGGTTCCTCACGACGAGCGGCAAGTTCGTTAATTTCTTCGGCCAGCCGCAGAGAATCCACACTATGAATGTAGTCCGCCAAGGATAGAGTCTGCAAGACCTTGTTGCGTTGCAAGTGACCAATCATGTGCCATGTCACGTTAGCCGGGCGCGGCCGACTGGGATTCACGGCGGTCTGCTGGCGCCAATTGTAAATTTGTTCCACATGAGCCTGCAATTGCTGGGTACGGTTGTCGGCCAGATGAGTTTGGCCCGCTAGAATCAGTTCCTCTATCTGAGCCGGTAACGCATTTTTTACGACGGCCACCAGTTTAATTTCATCAGGACTGCGTCGGACTCGCGCGGCTGCAGCGGCAATCTGTTCTTTCACAGCTTGCAGATTGGCGACTAAATTCATAAAACTTGTCCTGCCCGGCGAAAACTCGAACCTCCATGAATTATCTGCGCACCGGCGTTTCTGTAAAGAAGGCCCACACGGTGGAGCATGGCTAGCGGCTCAGGCGTGGCGTTGAAGTGATCGCTGGATGGTTGCCGATAAAAATTCTTTGTCGACTGCTCTGGGTCGACCACCTGTTGTATGCCAGCCAAAATGGTGTATAATTTCGACCGATTCGTCTGCGGGCGTAGCTCAGTGGTAGAGCGTCACGTTGCCAACGTGAATGTCGAGGGTTCAAATCCCTTCGCCCGCTTTGTTGGCCGAAAACAGGCCACTATCCTCCTTTGCCGCACCACATGATATTATATCCTTACCGTACTTTCGTGGCGTTTGGCCGATTGGGAATCGTAGCAATGACCGATATCAAGGCAATCCCGGCATCTTATTACCCATGACACCACCGGAATCGGCATTCGACGGCGAAAATATCCGGAAATTTACATCGACACTCAACTGGTCCGACATTTGCTTTACTCTTTTCTAGCGGTCGCAGAGATACCGCCTGAAAAATGCGGCAACCAACCCATAAACGAGTTGGATCGTATCAATATCAGTCGCAGTCGCTTGGGAAGGTGACGTCTGATGCACTCGATGCGGATTGGTGCCGACCAGGTAAACAAGCTCGCGAGAGTACAGACCCACTATAAAAAAAGGAAGTTATTTTCTTGCATTGACCGATGAAAGACGTTATGAATTTACATAGAGCACTGAACCGAGTCCTTTTTTTTTAGAAGGAGTGTTCGTTATGGCCCATCGTCGAACCTCAGGCGCGAAGGTCCGTTCCCACAAGATCGGTTTTAACAAAGCTCATTTTCAGCATCGTAAGCAGGCTCGCCTTGAAGCCAAGCGATTGCTGGTGGATGTGCCTCGGCTGATCGCCGAATAACCTCGGTAATATGGGCCTTCTCAGACCATAGACTCCGTCTGGAACAATCGCGGCTTCGAAATCGTTGGAAGCTGAATTGTTCTTGACGAATGAATCATGTTTTGTAACCGCCCCCTTCACCATCAGACGGATCATCCGGATGACAGGTGCGGATTTTCTTCGAGTGCGGTTATAATCGGAGCGTTGAACTAAAAGGAAGTTGCAATGCCCGATACCAATGCTACCCTCTCAGAAGGCCATCAGACGCGAAGCATGATCCTGGTGGTGGATGATAATCCCCAGAATGTGGAATTGATTCAAGCCTATCTGGAAGGGTTAAATTGCGCCACGGATGTCGCCGCAGACGGTGTGGAGGCTTTAGAAAAAGTTGCCGCCGCCAGGCCCGATCTTATAATTTTGGACATTATGATGCCACGGATGAGCGGGTTTGAGGTATGCCGGCGCATCAAGGCGGCAGCAGAAACGCGTGAAATTCCCATTTTGATGGTAACCGCCCTGAACGAAATCGGCGATATTGAAAAAGGTGTTGAGAGCGGCACGGACGATTTTCTTTCCAAGCCAATCAATAAACTGGAGTTGGTTACACGCGTGAAAAGTCTGCTTCGGGTCAGACATTTACAGGGTAAGTTGGAACGCACCATGGCCTATCTGACAGAAATTGAATCCAGCGAAAGGCGATCCTGAACAGAAAAATCGGAGGCTGCCCAAGTCGCGGTCATCAATGGCCGGTCAGTTGACGCGGTGGATTGACTCTGGCTATAAACGCCACCGTGGAATCAGGCGGACTTGGCCCCACAAGGCACAAATACATGTGCTGCGAATGTCGGCGGCGTGGCGATACCAAACTGGAAGGTTAAATGCTGAAATTTCAAGTATTTCGCGACGGTAATCCACCGTTAGAGTTGGATCTGACCTCTGCTTATCTGGCGGGTGCAGACAGTATTCCCATTCGTGGCGATCTTAGTTATTCCGGTGGAGAGCTACGCTGTCGAAAACGCGCCGCTGGTCCGTCGGCGTTGGCCCTACTCTGGGAGGTCCAGGGGTTCGGTGCAGTACTGCTGGAAACTACGCGGCTTCCAGAGCGACCGGAACCTTACATACTGAATCTGGAATTGGCCCGATCACGCATGATGCGACTGATTCAAAAGAGGGAGGAATGGGGCTTTTTTGACCTGCCGGAAGCTCAGGGGATTAATGACAAATTCAATGAAGCTCGCGATTTGCTAGTGGAGGCCATCTTGCAGCAGGATGATCCACCTGCGGCCAGCCGGCTGGCCGACCGATGTCTGGCGTTGGTGATGCCGCTGTCTGAACAGGCGGCTGTCGTGCATGCGGAACTGCTCCTGCAGCGGCGTATCACCACAAAGTCGTTTCCGCGCAATGTATTCGGTTGTCATGCCGATCTGCAAATCACCAACGATCAGTACCGCAAGAAACTCATGGCATGTTCCGATTTTGTAATGCTGCCGGTCCACTGGAAAACGGTGGAACCCCAGGAACAGTCTTTCACCTGGGGCCAGGTGGACGAGTGGATGGAATTTCTGCGAAGAGCCAAGCTGCCGGTAGTGTTCGGCCCCCTGGTCTCCTTTACCGACCTGTCCATACCAGACTGGCTTTATATCTGGGAACACGATTATGAACAGGTTCGCGGACTACTTTATGAACATATTGAGCGCACAGTTACCCGCTACGGAGCGCAGGTGGTATTATGGAATGTTCTCAGTGGACTTCATGTCAATGCCCATTTTTCCTTCACTTTCGACCAACTGATGGACCTGACGCGCATGGCCATCGGCGTGGTCAAGCGCATACTGCCCAACGCCCAAACCATGATTGAAATCACACAGCCGTGGGGTGAATACTATGCACGCAACCAGCGTAGCATACCACCGCTGGTTTATGCGGACATGGTGGTGCAAAGCGGAGTAACATTTGACATGTTTGGACTGGCCCTTTCATTTGGGGTGCCTCGCGATGGATGTTGGCAACGTGATCTTTTCCAGATCAGTGCACTTATCGATCGCTTTGCAGCACTGGGTAAACCTGTGGCCATCAACCGTATAGAAGTGCCAAGCCACACTGCTGACGATGCCGCTGCCGCTGGCGTATGGCGGCAGCCCTGGAATGAGCCTCTACAAGCCAAATGGCTGGAGGCCGTCACCAATATCGTCTTAAGCAAACCATTTGTAGAAGCCGTCTGTTGGCGCAATGTGATGGATCGGAATGACAATGCCATTCCATTTTCCGGTCTTTGCAATGCGGATTTAACCCCCAAAAAATCGCAGGCTACCTGGATTTCCATGCGTCGTGCGGTCATGGTGGTGCGCCAGGGCGGTGTCAAAACGGGTGACCAGCCAAAGCCTGTCAGCAGCTGACTTTGGCGTCAGCCTCATTGAGTTGGCATCACGATTCAAAGACGGTCCGGAATCACGAAATCATGAGTTCTCACAAAGATGAACCTGACGATTTCCCCGCAGGCGCGACGCCCCAACAGCATTCGGCCGCACCGGAAGCTTCAGATGAATGGGGCTGGACCCGGCGACATCAGATTGGTCTGGCTATGCTCACGTTCTGTCTGCTGGTGTTTTTAGCAGTACAACTCTGGCGACATCCTGTTCGCTTAGGCTCGCCGGTGAAACAGTCCCACATGCGCCATGCCGTGCTGCAACACCGCATTGATTTAAACACCGCCACCTGGGCATCGATCGTGCGTTTACCTGGCGTTGGATCAGGTCGGGCCGATCGAATTCTTGCCTATCGCACCCGCCAACTCAAACTCCACCCTGGCGCGATCGTCTTTCGCAAAATCAGCGATTTAAGAAAAGTGCCCGGAATCGGCAAGAAAATCAGCCTTGAATTATTGCCATTTCTAAGATTTCCAAAACTTCCCGCAGTGGGTACCATCCACACAGCCCAATAGTACCGGCAGCAACAGCATGTAAATAGTCCCGCAATCAGAGTTCCGGTCATTTCACCCGGCGCCCCATCACCCATACCGCGGCGGGTTCCGGAGCGTTATGTACCATGGCTGCGCAGATGGCAGAGGAATCCGTTCCGGTGGAAGGATCCAGCGGCAGCAGCACTGCATCAGCGGAAAACCCTGCCGCCAAACGCCCTATGAGTTCAGAAAGTCCCAAGGCCTGGGCCGGGCGCGTGGTGATCATTTCCATCAACACCACCGGCGATATTTCTGGATGGCACTGCCACACATGGCGGGCCTCACGCAGCAGGGATAGGTCCGGATTGCTGGCCAGCGAGTCGGTAGCCAGGCACACAGGTATAGAGCGATCCAACATCTTTTGCCACGGATGTTCTCTCCGCCGATGATGACCGAAATAAGCGTGCGTGCGCGGGCACCAGGCCACACTGGCACCGCTGTCGGCAAGAATTTTCAGTTCGGCATCGTCGGCATAATTGACATGGGCCAACACAATGGAAATTGCGCGCAAGCCAGCAGAATTTTTCAGATTTTTAGGAGAGAGCAATCCATACTGTCGGCCCCAACGAATTGGTCCACCGACAAATCGCGGTACTTGCTCATCCAAAATGTCGAGCTTTTTCATGAGCGGCCAAGATCGCCCCAGCGGACCATCGAGTGTAGCTAAAAATGTTCCCTCTTCGGCGTTTTCCGCCAGATGCATGGCCAGCGGTACCTGATGAATTTCCGCCGCAGTTACCACCTGCCGCAGGGCTGGACCTTCCACTGAATAAGGCGCATGCGGAGAAAGACCGATGGAAACGTATTCACCGGCTGCCTGACTGCTCAACGCGGCGTTCAGACGGGCTTGCAGAAGGTCGCGGCGTTTACCCAGGGCGGTAATTTCACCAAAACTGACCACACGCAGCGGACCGCCGGCCAGCGTGGGCCGTGTGAACTCCGGCCAGCGGGTAATATCGCCGACGGTCGTAACGCCAAAGCGAATGCACTCTGCGGCACCCTGCCTGGCCGCGTGTGCGATAACATTTGCGGCATCGTCAGGATTGGGCATTTGGGCAAACAATTGCAGCACCCAGTCTGGAAATGCGATCGGCCCTGGGATTTTTCCGCATAAGAAGCTTAATTCCAGGTGGGTATGGGCGTTGACGAAACCTGGGCAAAGAAGGTGGCCGGGGAAATGCTGCTCTGTCATGCCTGAAAACCGGGATCGAAGTTGATCGACCGGCCCTACCGCCATAATGCGTCCATGTTCAACTGCCATGCCCGCGTGGACAATTATTTCACCAGGGTTCGTCATCAGCGCATCGGCGACAAACATTTGCCTTCGCGGCATATCCGTCGAATAAAATGGCATGACCAAAGGCTCCCGTGCCGGGTGTCCGGCGCAGCGCCGGGGAATTCAGCGAACAGAATTATACAGGGCGTTTACCACTTGATCTTCCCAGCCGTTCACATTCCCCCGGTAATGATTAACGAAAATGGCGAAAGCAAACCGAGCATGGGGCAGCGTCAGGTAGCCGCTGAGTGTAGATGCCCCGGTTACATGACCATCTTTAACACGCAGAAATGCACGGGCGGGCGAGCGCGTTAAGCGATTGGCGAAGGTCCCCTGTCCCGGCCTGGCCATGGTATCGATAAACACCTGACCGTGCGGCTCGGTAGCAACGTGTGCCAATATGGTGGTAATGGCAGAGGTGGCCACGCGATCATGGTGCGAAAGCCCGGACCCATCAACCATGTGCGTGAGAGCAGGGTTCACACCAATGGTGCCCAAATATGCCTTAACCGCCGCGGTACCATTGGCCCAACTGCCCGGTTGACCCGTAGCATCATGGCCCAGCAACTTGCACAGACATTCCGCCATTAAATTATAACTGTCAATGTGCGCTCGCTTAAGAATATCCGTCAGCGGCGTTCCATACGAGGCCAGCAGGACGGGCCTGATCTTTTTTTGCGCCGCCAGGGCGGTAAGCCCTTCACTGCGAACCGCTCCACTGATGGCGATGCCATCAGACAGAAAACTTTGCTTGAGCACCGCACCGGTATAAAGAGCCGGATTATTGATAGTTACCTGCAAAGGGTAATTGGAATCGGAATAACGTATTTGCCCACGCAGAAAAAAATGATTGCTGTTGGTCGAGCGGTACATCCATACACTTTGCACCGAACCGTGACGGGCCTGAATCGTGACCGGCGTATAGGGCGTGGATGGAAATATCCGCACTCCCGGCACGCCGTTGGATTGTATTATCGGCAGCCAATTCAAACAGTTATCGGAAAAATTTAACCCGCAAACCTGGGCTTCATACCAATCCAGAGACTGCCCCCTGGGCCATTGCCGATTAAAGAAATTCTGGTTGAAAATATGGTCGTCCACCACCACGTCATGAAATTGGGTTTGTCCGATTTTTTTGAGATAGGCTGCCCAGTTATCAAATGCAGTTGTAACAGTCCAGCCGACCTGGCGGCACAACACCGGATCACCCAACGCCGGGTCGCCGCCACCCACAATCACCAAATCATTGCCCACACGGTACAAATAAGTGTGCAATACGCCGTCAGGGCCAAGTTTGGCAAAAGCGGCGGAAGTGGTCAGTAATTTTCCATTGCTGCCGGGCATCAGGGGCAGATTGGGGTGATAACCATAAAGGGGGATCGCTGTGCCGTGGGAAATTTGTACGATACTGATGCTGATCTGCGCGCCGTTGAGTTGCGCCGGATCCGACCGCAGGAGGTATCCGATACGGTCCGCCAGACTTGCCGCAACTGCTGTACGTGCACTGACCGAAAGCCCAACGGTAGTTGCGAGAGCCAGGCAATAGAAAAAAATACCGCCAACTCGATGACGATAAACCGAAAATTTCAGAAATCCAGGCACGCATACCTCCTTGTAAGGGTGCATTGTGAATGAAAGAAATCGAACATTCTCACCGCTAAGTCCGCTGGTTACCAGGCAAGGACAAAATAATACCCAGTTTTATTGATACGATTGCTTGAGACTGAAAGTTGGCTATGGCCCGAAAAATCAGTTAATGAGCCACCGGTGAACCCAGTTGCTGGCCCACCTCCTCCAGTTTCTTTTTGAGGGTGTCAGAAGTATTGGCCTCTAAATTCAGACGCAACAGCGGTTCCGTGTTGCTTTTTCGCACGTTGAACCACCATGTATCGTATTCCACCGTAATTCCATCCAGATAATCAATGGCGGCATCTTTATAGCGCTCCGCCAGCCGTCGCACGGTGCTATCCTTGTCCTGCACTTCATAGTTTATTTCGCCGCTGCCATGCCAACGCATCAGCGGCTTAAAGACATGACTTACCGGGCTGTCGTACCGCGAGAGTACCGAAAGCAAACAGGCAAAGGCAATAGCCCCGGAATCGGTATTGAAGTTATCGCGGAAATAAAAATGCCCGGAAAGTTCGCCGCCAAAAACCCCTTTGCTGTCCGCCAGAGCCTTTTTCATAAACGCATGGCCTACGCGTTCGCGACGCGGCACTCCACCGGCATTCTGAATTTCTTCCCGTACTACGCGACTGGATCGCAAATCATACACGACTGCCGCGCCGTGATTGGTCTTGAGAAAATCCCGGGCCAACAGGGCGGTAACAATATCACAACGGATAATCCGGGCTTGTTCATCAACAAAAATGCAGCGGTCCGCGTCGCCGTCAAAACACACGCCCAAATCTGCCGCATTGGAAAGCACGGACTCCTGCAGTTGCCGCAGGTTGGCATCCACCAGCGGATTAGGTTCATGAGCGAACCGGCCGGTTATTTCCATGTTCAAGGGAATGATGTCGAGGTTTGGATGGCCTATGAATATCTCCGGAATAAACTTTCCGGCCATGCCATTGCTGGCATCCACCACCACCCGGAGCTTGCGATTAAGCCGCAGAAACTTGCGCACATGCGTGCGATATGCAACCCGTAGATCGTGGAATTCCACCTGGCCCATCTGCACCGGAGGATTTTTTCGCAGGGTGGATGCAATCCGTTTTATTTCCTGCAATCCGGTATCGACACCGACAGGCTTCGCCAGCAGGCCACTTATTTTAAATCCGTTGTAGTCAGCCGGATTATGCGAAGCCGTGGTCTGTATGCCCCCACAGCACCCCAGATGATTGATGGCATAATAAATCATCGGAGTATCGATTAACCCGATATCAATGCAGTTGGATCCGGTGGAAAGGATGCCGTCAATAAGGGCTTTACTTAATGACTGGCTGCTGGGTCGCATATCCCGACCGACGATAACCATTTTTTTTCGACGATCGGCCTTATCCAGGCCGGTCAGGTTCATCTGCAAAAATTGAGCTGTGGCATAACCAATTTTCCATGCAATTTCTTCATTGAGTTCATCGGGATAAATACCCCGTATGTCGTAAGCTTTGAAGATATTGTCAAACATTCTTAGCCTTTATAAAAGCGTCTGACCATTGTCGGCCCTGCTGATTTTTCATGAGCAGCGCCATGACCAAGACCAAATGGCCGGCTGTCGCACATTTCGCCGGCCCGAAGTGGCCGGTGCTGCCTCCCACGCTCTCTTAAATCGTATCTTATCGCAGAAAAGCCCATTCAGCCACAAAGCCGCCCATGATAAATGCCAGGAGTTGTGGCAAGTGGCAGCCAAGCAAAAAGTCGACGCAAAACATTATCGGCATCATGAATCGCCAGATTGGCGTAATTTCTCATTCTTTGCAACCATTTCGCCGAAAAATAAAATGTCTGGATGGAACCGACACTTGGAGGATCTTTGTGGCGAGCAGCTCTAACGTTTCTTGAACATTTATCGCCACTAAACTAGATTTTGTGATCCGCGAAGCATCGGCGATGCGTTGTGGCCGGCGAGCGGGTTTAGATGATAGCGAGCATGGACGACATGGCTCGATTTCAGCAGGTAAATAGTTTTAAAAAAGGAGAGAGAACATGCGTATGGATGCAAAACTGAATCGGATGGTGCAGGTTTGCACAGCTCTTTGCGCTGGGCTGGCCAACTCAGGTGGAGGCCCTAAGGACGACGTTTTGAGCTTTCGTCTGGCCTCCCGGGGCCACAGCATTACCCCGGAATCTTCAGTCCACTCGGCGCAGGTGGCATTTCGCCAAGATCGCGTGGAAATCAGTCTATCAACAAGCGGTTCGGCGACCTGCGCAGTTCAGGCGGGCAAGGTGCCTGGCTCAATTACGTTTCGTTATATGGAGGATCGTGCCGCGAATTCGTTGGAATTAAACAAAACCTCGGCACTGTTACGCGTAACCAACGTGGATTCAGATTGCATTCTCGCAGATACCATGGTGGAATGGACGTTTGACCAGCTCTTGCCAAGTGACTGTAATTCCAACAGACGGGCAGACCGCACTCTCGCCGACACGACCTATACCAGCGTATGGTCGTGGATGGTACAACCTCGAACCAGTCCGACTGCGCACACTTTAAGCTTGCAAGTTTGCTGCATTTCCGGAGATGGTGCTATCAGCCAGATTCAATGCCGAATCCATATCGCGGCAGATCAAAAGGAATCTGCGGCAATCCTGTCCGAAATGGCCGACGGCCGCACTGGCCAATTCGTGGTGGCGTTAACCACACGCGAACTTGGTCCACAATCCGCGATCAGATTTGACTCGCAGGACCAGGCGGCGGATTCACTCAGATCGCTGGCCTATGCCTGACACCATACCGTTATAGCACTAAATGTGCTCCTATACTCTGCGTGGGCATGGGAAACAGCAGTGAATGTAATAGTTGTCTGTAAAATCATCCCGTTGTCCCGACGTTCCAGCTATGGAAATACATTTCCAGACTCTGATAAGGCAATAAATATGGGTGATTTTCTCAACATCGCCGATCCACCGGCCGATAGATAGCATAGGAACGGTATTTTCCAGATTGACCCTGGAAATATCTAAAGAGGGTGCCTCTGTGGATCGATTGGCGAGCCAGGCACCCTGTATCTTTTTATACACTCTTTTGCCGGAACTATGTCGTGAAAACATCCACCGCCAGCAAAGTCAACTTCCCTTGCCTACGCGATAGTGCTATACTTAAGTGGACTGGAGTGAGTGATGATCTCCAGCGCCGTGGAAAAAAGGAGTCCGCCATGGCCATGTATGATCCAACCACGGACGGAACCCCAAGAATTGCCCGTACGCCCACGACGGAGCTTGCTTCGTCGCAGCTAACGAGCACGGTTTCACCACGGCGGCAAGGCCTGCCCACGACTGCAGATGATGCGGTCGCCCCGATTCGTGTAAGCTTTACGACATCGGGGGAGTCGTCAACCCGCGATGATACATCAGTCCAACTGACTGGTGAAATCGCCGGCATCTTGACGACGACACCTTGCCCGTCGGAAATCTTCTTGGGTTAACGCCCACCTCGCCAACGGAAAATGGCGAACTTGGTCCGGTAATTCCCAACCCCTCAGCGGGTGAAGTTGGACTTTATCTCTTATTTTTTCCCGCCCCAGAACAAACGCCATAAAACAGAGTAAATCTCGACTGATGCAGTCTAATCGCTGGACGGATGGCCGAGAAACCGATAAATTTATGGCCATGAGCGAAATTGCATCCAATCCACAAACCGATGATAAACGTGAAGATACTTCTCTGTCGGTGAACCCAACGCCTGCGATATCCATCGATCCGGTTAATACGGGCAGTTCCGGCCAGGCGGTTCCGACCGAGGCAGGTTTGGCATCCTTGCATCTGCGCATGGACGATATCTCTCAGATGCCGCTGCGGCAGGTTATTGAAGCCATTTTATTCGCCAGCGACATGCCTCTTTCCAAGGGCAAGCTGGCCCAGACGCTGGGATTGGATGTTACCGCCCCCATTGTTGAGGCGATCCGGGAACTTAACGAGATTTATGTACAACGCCAAGCCGCCTATCGCATAGAGGAGCGGGCCGGAGGATACCAGATTCTCACGCTGCCGCAGTATGCGGAATACGTGCAGCGGCTGATGCGCAAAAAGGACGAAGGCCGATTAACACCGGCTTCGCTGGAAACGCTGGCCATTATCGCGTACAAACAGCCGATTTTACGGGTGGACGTAGAGGCTATCCGCGGTGTGGCGTGCGGTGAAGTCATTCGCTCTCTGATGGAGCACAATATGGTCAAAATCGTAGGCCGGGCCGAAGAAATCGGCCGTCCGATGCTTTACGGTACCACCCGGCATTTTCTGGAAGTGTTCGGGCTGGCCACCCTTAAAGATTTACCGAAAACTGACCAGCTAAAAGAGCCCAAATAATAGCCATCGAACCAACCTTATAAAACCGATGCGGTATTTTGCATTCCCACTCCCTGTTCTTGATATGGGTCATCCCCCCCCCGGAAGCTCGGAAGGCAAAGAAATTTTCGACAATTTCACGCCGACCGGCAAACCGGTTACAATCTTTGATTCGTTTGAGGCAAGAAGGAGCCTATATCAATGACCTCCAGTCGGATACGCCGTGAATTCATCGATTTTTTCGTGCAGCGCCATGGGCATAAATTTGTCCCATCCAGCCCGGTGGTTCCACATGACGACGCAACGTTGCTGTTTGCCAATGCGGGGATGAACCAGTTTAAGCCGTTTTTTTTGGGAACGGCTAAGACCAAGGCTACGCGTGTGGCCAATACGCAAAAGTGTATTCGTGCCGGTGGCAAACATAATGACCTGGACGATGTGGGCATTTCTCGTCGCCACCACACCTTTTTTGAGATGCTGGGGAACTGGAGTTTCGGCGACTATTTTAAGCAAGGCGCCATTGAAATGGCGTGGGAGTTGTTGACCAAGGTGTGGCACCTGGATCCTCGCCGATTGCATGTAACGGTTTACAAAGGCAATCCAGCCGATGGCGTACCAGCCGATGATGAAGCGGCGGAGTTATGGCGGCGAATCGCCGGCCTTCCCGAGAATCATATCCATCGGTTCGTGGATGAAAATTTCTGGGAAATGGGAGAAACCGGACCCTGTGGACCTTGCACAGAAATTTTTATTGACCGTACGCCTGATTTTTCGGGCGGATCACAGGTGAATGGGACCGATCCCCGCGTGATGGAAATCTGGAATCTGGTTTTCATTCAGTACAATCGACAGGAAGGCCGTAAGCTTACCCCCCTGCCGCAACGGCACGTGGACACTGGCATGGGACTGGAGCGAATATGCCAGGTGCTGGGCGGATTCTCGGACAATTATGCAACAGATCTGTTCACCCCGCTTTTTGCAGCCATTGCGGATATAAGCGGACATCATTATCATGGCACGTTTCCGGCGACGGATGCCAACAGTCCGATGGAGGCGGAAAATAAAACGCTGTCCCGGGACATCGCCTTTCGCGTGATTGCTGATCACATTCGCGCCTTGACTTTTGCCCTTACAGATGGTGCCCTGCCTGGCAACGAAGGCCGTGGTTACGTATTACGACGAATATTGCGCCGTGCAGTGCGGTTTGGGCGGCAAAATCTGGGGCTGACTGAGCCGTTCCTGCATCAATTGGTGCCGGTGGTATTGCATACCATGCAAACTGCGTTTCCGGAGCTGTCCAAAAATCCGGGGCATGTTGCGGACATCATCAAGAGCGAAGAAATCAGTTTCAGCCGCACGCTAGATCGCGGCATTGAGCTTTTTCAATTAGCGGCGGATGAGGCCCGCCGCAGCAACACGCAAAGCGTGATTTCCGCCGAGAATGCCTTTAAGCTTCACGATACATATGGATTTCCGATTGACTTGACGCAGGTGATGGCCCGTGAACAGGGAATGACGGTGGATGTGTCCGGATATGAGGTCCGCATGGAAGAGGCACGGCAGAAAGCCCGTTCCGGAGGCAAAACCCCCGAAACTGCACTGACAGACTTGCCCCCGGATATTTTGGCCCGCCTTGCAGACGAGAACGTACCGAAAACCGAAGATCGGGCTAAATATAAATCCGGCCCGATTAAGGCAACGGTAGCTGCGATATGGAATGGCCGTGAATTGGTGGATCATGTTTCCGCGGATACCGCCGACCAGGCTGCCTTAATTCTTGATCAAACTAATTTTTACGCGCAGATGGGTGGGCAAATTGGTGATACCGGCGACATTGCGTCGGAGCGGGGAAATTTTGCAGTGGAAACCACCCATGCGGTGGGCCGTTATATCCTGCATCGGGGCAAGTTAAAATCAGGCTGGTTGCAACGCGGCGATTCCGTTACGTTGCAGGTCCACGCGAACCGCAGTCGCATCGAACAAAATCACACTGGCACGCACCTGGCCAATTGGGCTTTGCGGGAGGTGCTGGGTGAGCATGTGCAGCAGAAGGGATCCCTGGTGGATGCGGAGAAACTCCGCTTTGATTTCGTGCAGCCACAGCCGCCACCAGATGAACAGATACAACGCGTTGAGGAAATGGTAAATCAGGCCATTGGCCGGCGATTGCCGGTCTATACCGCCGAAGTTCCGCTGGAAACGGCCCGGCACATCTATTCGCTACGTGCCGTATTTGGCGAAAAATACCCGGAACAAGTGCGCGTGGTAAGCATTGGTGTACCGGTCGCAGAACTACTGGCCCAGCCAGACAACCGGCATTGGCGGAACTTTTCCATCGAATTCTGCGGCGGAACGCACTTGACGGATACCGGACAAGCTGGGGATTTTGTCATTGTTGCGGAAGAATCGGTCAGCAAGGGTATACGCCGCATCGTTGCTTATACAGGTGCGACCGCAGCGGCGGCCAGGAGCCTTGCGGTTCACATCGACAAATTGATCATCGCCGCGGAGCGCGCCACGGAAGATCAATTACCGACCGGTTTGAGCCAGCTCCAGCAGGCCCTTGGTGAAACAGGTGTTCCAGTAGTAGTCCGCCGCCGCGCACAATCGGTTATCCGCACATTGCAGGAAAAAATTAGAGAGCAGGCTAAACGTAGACAGGTTCCACCGCCATCCCATGTCGGCGACAGTTCGGACATGGATCAACTTTTGGCCGCCGCTGAACCGATTGGCCAGGTGGAATTAATTGTCGCGGAGATGGGAGTGAAATCCGCCGATGAGCTACGCGCTACCATGGATGCGGTGAAAAAGAAGCGACCGCAAGGCTTGTTTGCTATTCTGTTGGGATCTACGGAGACCCCAAAGGATAAGCAAGGCAATGCTCTGCCGGCCAAAGTAAACCTGTTGGCCGCGGTCGGGGATCCGCTGATCGGTAAATTAAAAGCCGGTGATTGGATTCGCACTGTTGCACCGGTGGTAAGCGGCAGTGGCGGCGGCCGCCCTCAACTGGCCATGGCCGGAGGTAAACAAATCGACAAGCTCGGCGAGGCGCTGTCCACCGGGCGCGAATTTGCCCGCCAATGCCTGCAATAGCACAGTGCGGCTGCGGCTGACAATTGGCCGCCGAATCTGACCTCGCGGCATGAGCCTTTTTTTCCTAATAGCCGGCCGTGGTGTGTACAATTCCTTATGTATTGGTCAGCGTCGGCGAATAAAGTGGTGTATTTGTTCGACAACGTACGTAAGCATGGGAATAGACAGGCCAGGATACACTCCGATCCAGAACGTCTGGTTCATCACACGATCCGCATTAGCCAAGTCCCCCACCACGCGAAAGTGCTGGTCCCGCATGTACGGTTGTCGAACCAGATTTCCGGCAAACAACAAACGTGTGCCGATATGGTGGCTTTCCAGGTGCTCAATCAATTCCCTGCGGGAAAATGAGGCGGTGTTGCGTACAGTAATCGGAAACCCAAACCACGAAGGATCACTGCTGGCAGTGGACTGCGGCAGGATGAAATCATCTTGCATATCCAGCAGATTCTGGCGTAAAAATTGGAAGTTACTCCTGCGTGCTGCGATGAACGCCGGCAGCTTGTCCAGTTGGGCCAGGGCGCACGCCGCCTGCATATCCGTAATTTTCAAATTATAACCGGCATGGGAATACGTATATTTGTGATCATAGCCGGCTGGAAGCTCCCCTAGCTTCCAGCCAAAGCGTTTGCCACAGGTGTTATCGTGTCCGGGCAGGCAGTAGCAATCGCGGCCCCAGTCCCGACAGGATTCAATAATCTGCTTGAGCAGGGGACTGCTGGTAAAAACCGCACCACCCTCACCCATGGTGATATGATGCGCAGGATAAAAACTCAGCGTTCCGACATCACCAAAGGTGCCCACCCCCTGTCCGTTCCAGGTGGCCCCAAGAGCATCGCAGCAATCTTCCACCAGCCATAGACCACGGCTCTGGCAAAAGTCCCGTACCCGCCCGACATCAAATGGATTTCCCAGGGTATGCGCCACCATCACCGCGCGTGTACGCGGGCTTACCGCCGCGTCGAGTTGGCTGGCATCGATATTGTACGTGGGGATTTCCACGTCCACAAAAACCGGGATTGCGCCGTTTTGCATGATTGGATTAACGGTGGTGGGAAAGCCGGTGGCCACCGTGATAACTTCATCGCCAGGTTGAATGGCGCGAGTTCCCAATTTCGGTGAGCATAAAGCGCTTAGCGCAAGCAAATTGGCCGATGATCCGGAATTTACGCTCATCGTGTAACGCACGCCGAGAACAGCAGCCAGGCGCTGTTCAAACTGTGCATTAAAACGACCTGCGGTGAGCCAGCCATCGAGTACCGCTTGCGTCATCATTTGCAGTTCTGCCTGGTCAAGCACTTTGCCGGATACTGGAACAGGCGAGGTTCCCGGTATAAATGGGTGCGGGGCCAGCGAAACCTCGGCATATTGGCCGATGGCCTGGAGAATTTGCTCCCGCAACTTTTCCAACTCATTCATGAAGCAGGTTCCTTTGTGGCTACCGGCATCTGCCGTGCCATGTCCTTGTGGTACTCTTGAATTTGGGTGCGCGTAAGATCTGCCAACGGTTGCCCCATAGCCCAAGCCTGATACCAACGTACCACCTCAGTGATGGTCCGTTCCAGCGACCAGCATGGACGCCAGCCGAGCATACCTCGAGCACGCGAACTATCCAGCCGCAATTCCTGCGTTTCGTGTGCCGACGAAGATGTCGAATCTACCTTGATTGCTGCGCCATCCCCCCACGCCCTGGCTAGTGCTGCCGCCAGCGATTGCACACAACGTGAGTCTTGAGCAACCGGGCCAAAATTCCACGCCTGACTGTAAGCCGTGCCATCCATCCAAAGCCTTTCGGCCAGCAGGATATAGCCCGCCAGTGAATCAAGTACGTGTTGCCATGGACGAATAGCCTGCGGACGACGAATGATTGCCGGTTGACCTGCGGCAAAAGCCCGCATTAAGTCGGGAACGAGGCGATCCTGACTGAAGTCTCCGCCGCCAATAACGTTGCCAGCCCGCGCAGTGGCCAACCCCACACGATGCTCGCTCCAGCGTGTCGGAGGAAAGTAAGATTGGCGGTAGGCCGAGGTAGCAATTTCAGCACAGGCCTTGCTGCTGCTGTACGGATCAGCTCCACCCAACGGATCATCTTCACGGTAGCCCCACAACCATTCCTGATTTTCATAGCATTTGTCACTGGTAACCACCACGCAGACCCGTACCGTATCCATATGCCGCAGAGCCTCCAACACATTCACGGTTCCCATGACATTGGTGGAATAGGTTTCTACAGGTTGGTGGTAGGATTGTCGTACCAGCGGCTGGGCAGCCAGGTGGAATACTACCTCCGGACAGGCCTCCCGCATGGCGAGATTGACGGTTGCGGCATCGCGCACATCACCGGTGAGGCTGTGCATGGCCGTGCCAACCTGGGCTAACGTAAAAAGCGAAGGATCCGTCGGCGGATCCAGTGCCAAGCCTGTTATTCTGGCTCCGAGGGAACTGAGCCATAGTCCTAACATGCTGCCTTTGAAACCGGTGTGGCCGGTCAGCAAGACTTTGCGTCCGTTCCAAAAATTAGTATCCATTACCATACCTTCCACGGGGCCGTGCTTTCCTGCCAGAGTGTTTCCAGGTATTGCTTGTCGCGCAGAGTATCCATGGGCCTCCAGAATCCCCGGTGTTCAAAAGCCTGAAGTTGTTTTTCTTTCGCCAGTTGCTCCAGTGGCTGGGCCTCCCACAGCGTGTCATCGCCGGCTATGTAATTGAGGATAGACGGTTTGAGCACAAAGAAACCGCCGTTGATCCATCCGCCATCACCATGCGGTTTTTCCACAAAATTGGTCACGGTATGGCCACTCAGATTCAGAGAACCAAACCGCCCCGGTGGCTGCACCGCCGTTACTGTCGCCATGCACCCATGGCTATTGTGAAACGCAACCAGATTGCGAATGTTCACATCGGCCAGGCCATCACCATAAGTCAGGCAGAAATCATCTGTTCCGATGTAATCGCGGATACGCCGGATGCGCCCGCCGGTTTGGGTAGTTTCGCCGGTCTCTACCAGAGTGACGCGCCACGGTTCACTGTGGTTTTGATGTACGCTAAGGGCATTGTTAGCTAAATCCAAGGTTACATCAGAACTATGCAACGAGTAATTGAAAAAATATTCCTTGATCATGTAGCCTTTATAACCCAGGCAAATAACAAAATCCTGAATGTTATAAGCAGCGTACAACTTCATGATGTGCCAGAGTATCGGCCTACCGCCTATTTCCACCATGGGCTTTGGTCGAGCAACAGTTTCCTCGGCCAGACGGGTTCCCATGCCACCAGCTAAAATCACAGCCTTCAAAGAGTTAGTCTCCTAACAGCACCGGTGTTGCTGCAAAAAATGGGCGGTTTCCATAATTTGCTCATCCAGCGAAACAGGTTTCAACCCCAACCAGTTTTCGATACTCCGAATCTCCGTTGGATTACCCACATAATAATCGCTGGGGCCAGGTTTGATAAATGGGCGTTCTACCTTGACGGTGCCATTCGTGAGCAAACGCACGCAACGCTGGGCCAATTCGCCGATCTCCACCACTTCCGTACCTGCGGTGTCAAAAATCGCTGCAGTACCCGCAGGCTGTTCGCCTATCAGTTCTATCACCATCCGCAACAGGGCATCCGCCGGATAATAGGACCGCCATACCGGATGGTCCGCGTGCACCAGCACGGTCTGCTGATTCAGGCAGTTCAATATCATTGAGGAAATAGCATAACCCTGATGGTTGTTAATATACGCCCCGCTTAAATTAAATATCCTCGGCATGACCAGACGAAAGCCACGCCGAACCGCCATTTCTGAAAACACCTGCTCGTCTTCATATTTGCATTTTCCGTATATTGCCAGAGGACTGTTTTCAGCAACAGTTTTGTTGAGGTAGGCATACACGGCCCCGGAAGAAGGTATCATCAGACCAGCTACATTGTTCTGAGTTAAAAAATGTGCCATCATCTGTTGAATATCGAGGTTGGCTTGACGGTCACTGCCTTCAGATTGATTGCCGACTTGCCCCTTGGTTACAAACGCATGATGAAACACCACCACCGGATCATCAAAGGAAGCATGGGACAAAAAATTCCATGGCTGCATCTTCATACTGCGGCCACAGGCCAATTTCAGCGTACCTTGATGCCGCCCCACCGCGGTAATCCGCGAGTCATCCTCCGGTCCACCCATGGCTGCAAGCGCCTCGACGGTCACACGTCCGAGCCATCCTCCAACACCGGTAACAATAAAATGGCAAGCATCCAGCTTCATCACAGCACCAACGCAATTATATGCTCGTTACGATATTTTCACATGAGCTTGACGTTGCCATCATCCTATTGGATGATGAATAAAGCCTCTGGCGGTTGGTAAAGGAATATGAATGGCGAATGTAAAAATCGGCAAAGATATCATCGGCGAAGGACATCCATGTTATGTGATTGCTGAAATTGGCATCAATCACAATGGCGATGTGGAACTGGCAAAGAAATTAATCGATGCTGCTGAAGCCGCCGGCTGCAACGCCGTAAAATGCCAGAAGCGGACGGTTGATGTGGTTTACTCCAGGGAAGAACTTGCCAAACCGCGGGAAAGCCCGTTTGGCATGACCAATGGCGATTTAAAACGTGGATTGGAACTGGACCTGGCGGCCTATCGGGAAATTGACGCATACTGCCGACAAATGGACATGCCATGGTTTGCCTCCTGTTGGGATGAAGCGTCGGTCGATTTTATAGCCCAATTCAATCCGCCATGCTACAAGATCGCCTCTGCTTCACTCACAGACGATAACCTGCTTCGGCACCACCGGATGAAACGCAAGCCGATTATCCTATCCACTGGCATGAGCACTCTGGAACAAATTGACCACGCCGTGGCGGTACTTGGAAAAGATGATCTCATTTTGCTGCATTCAACCAGTACTTATCCCGCCAACTACGATGAGCTAAATCTGCGGTGCATTCCTGTTCTGCAAAAGCGCTACGGTGTACCCATTGGTTATTCCGGCCATGAAACGGGCTTGCCTTCCTCCGAAGCTGCTGTGGCCTTGGGAGCATGTGTGGTGGAACGCCATATTACACTAGATCGGGCCATGTGGGGTTCAGACCACGCAGCTTCGCTGGAACCGAATGGCATAACACGGCTCATGCGCGATATTCGCCTGATTGAGACCTCGTTGGGCGATGGTATCAAGCGAGTTTATGAGCGAGAGCAGCCGATTCTGAAAAAGTTGCGCCGCGTGCCATAGTTAACTTCGGCGCAATCTGTTTGTAATTTGCCCATTCTCGACAAGAAAAGGGGGGCTTGGCGTGTCCATTAAACTTTCTGATTATGTTATCGACTTTCTTGCCCAGCGAGGCGTACGCCATGTGTTTTTTATTCCCGGCGGAGCCGCGATGCACCTGAACGATTCGCTGGGCCGATGCAAGCAAGTTGAATATGTGTGCAATCTGCATGAACAGGCCAGCGCCATCTGCGCGGAGGCTTACGGCAAAATCACCAACAATATCGGTGTAGCCATGGTTACCGCCGGCCCCGGTGGCACGAATGCCATTACCGGCATTGCCGGGGCCTGGCTGGATTCCACACCCATGATGGTAATTTCCGGGCAAGTCAAGCGAGCAGACTTGAAACGGAACAGCAATGTTCGCATGTTGGGCGTGCAGGAAATCGACATTGTTACAATTGTCTCCAGCATCACCAAATATGCCGTGACTATTTTGGATCCGGCCACCATACGCTTTCATCTGGAGAAAGCCTTTCATCTGGCGACTTCCGGCCGAAAAGGGCCGGTGTGGATCGATATCCCGCTGGATGTGCAAGCGGCGATGATTGAGCCGGCAACGCAAGAAGGTTTCAAACCGGAAACCCCGGTCAAATCAACTGTTCTTGCCCAGCAGGTTGCCGATCTGATCACTTTGTTAAGCACTGCCCACAGGCCGGTCATGCTGGTTGGTAACGGTGTTCGGCTGTCCGGAGCCATCCCGCAATTCCACGATCTACTCAGGTACGTTGAAATGCCGGTGTTGACGAGTTGGCTGGGTATGGATCTGATTGCTGATGACCATCCACTGTTCATGGGCAGGCCGGGGTCACTAGCACCGCGCGGAGCCAACTTTACCCTGCAAAATTCTGATTTACTGCTGGTGGTGGGATCCCGGCTTGATATGGCCATGACGGCTTATTCGCATGAGCATTTTGCCCGAGTCGCTGTAAAAATTATGGTCGATGTGGACATGGCAGAAATCGCCAAAATGAAAACCCCCATTGCCCTGCCCATTTGCACCGACGCCCGCGACTTTTTCGCGGAAGTTTTGCGCCAACTACCAAATCTTTCCCGCAGATCCTGGCCCGCCTGGACGCATCGCTGCCGGGAATGGAAGGCTCGCTATCCGCTAGTACTGCCCGAACATCGCGATTGTACAAAACCAATAAGTATGTATTGGTTTTCAGAGGTGTTATCAGAAGAAGCTGGTGAAAACGATGTTGTTGCTCCGGGCAGTTCGGGCTTCGCAGCGGAAATTTTTCTTTTGGGTTTCAAAGCCAAGTCAGGTCAGAGAATTTTCCATAATCGTGGAACCGGATCCATGGGCTTTGGCCTTCCCGCGGCCATTGGCGCATGCTTGGCCAGCGGCAGGAGAAGAACGATTTGCGTGGAAGGTGATGGCGGTTTCCAGATGAATGTACAGGAACTTGCCACCGTCGCCAGACTCCAGTTGCCAACTAAGTATTTTGTCATCAACAACAACGGCTTTGCTTCCATTCGGACATCCCAGCGTGTGTATTTCAAGCAGTTGGTAGGAGCAGACCAAACCAGCGGATTGACCTTGCCAGACATTACCAAAGTGGCGAAGGCGTATGGAATTGCGACGCTTCGGATTGACGACTCAGCGCGACTGCGGACAGGTATACGGGAGGCTTTATCTTTGCCAGGCCCTGTTGTAGTTGAGGTACTTGTGGCACCGGATGAAGAGCGTATTCCCCGAGTTGTTTCGATGCAGCAGCTCGGCGGTACGATGGTTTCCAAGCCACTGGAAGACCTTTACCCGTTTCTGGAGCGAGATGAATTCATGGCGAACATGCTTATTCCCCCTGTGGTGGAATAGGATGGTTTTACAAATTTGGAGCTGGTCATGACACTGTTGGGTATCATGCAAGGGAGGTTATTGCCCCCCATAGCTGAACGTATCCAGTGTTTTCCGCGAGGCCGCTGGCAGGAAGAATTTTCACTCGCTGCTCAGATAAAACTCGACGCCATCGAGTGGATTTACGATGCCTACGGGGCGGATGACAATCCGCTTGGCACGGATGCTGGAATATCGTTTATGATGGCTCTCTCGCAACAGCACCAAATTCAGGTCAAGTCCCTTTGTGCAGACTGGTTTATGGATTTCCCACTGGTTCGTGCAACCGCTGAGCAAACCAGGGAGCGGACGCGCCAGTTGAGCTGGTTGTTAGGCCAATGTCAAAAAGCGGGCATCCGGCGGGTGGTGTTGCCCTTTGTGGATTACTCAAAGATTACCGATGAGCAGGATACACAGACCGTCCTTGCTGTTCTGCATAGCATTTTGCCCGTTGCCGAAAATCTGGCCATAGAAATACATCTGGAAACCTCACTTCCTCCAGCCTCTTTTGCTGATCTGCTGGCCCATATTCCACATCCGCTCATCAAGGTCAACTACGATTCTGGCAATAGCGCAGCGCTAGGGTATGATATGCAAGAGGAGTTTGTCGCGTATGGTAAACGAATTGGCAGTGTGCATCTCAAGGATCGCCGGCTTCATGGAGGGACGGTGCCGTTGGGAACTGGCAATGCGGATTTTACGGCACTTTTTGAATGCCTGAACGCATTCCAGTACGTCGGCGACTTTATCTTGCAGGTGGCTCGCGGTACCGCTGGGGATGAAATGGCTTGGATCACGCGCAACATAGCGATACTGAAGCCTCACCTTCAGCTTTGGCTTGAAAACTGAGAAAAGCATGGATCTGAACCTGACCAACCAAGTGGCGTTTGTGGCCGGTTCTTCGCGGGGAATTGGCAAAGCAATTGCAGAGAGATTTTTGCTGGAAGGATGCCGCACCGTTATTACCGGCCGAACGGTAGAGGACATCAAGAGAGTCCATGCAGAGTTTACACAACGCTTCGGCTGCGATCGCCTGATGGCTTTGCCCGGTGATTTGACAGACTTAAGTACAATCCGGCATGCCGTCCTGCAAGTGCAATCAAAATGGGGTGATATCGATTGCGCCGTGGCAAACATTGGGACCGGCCGAGGTCAGTCCGGCTGGGATATCAGCGATTCGCAGTGGACTGAAATTTTTCAGATGAACCTATGGAGCAGCGTACGGCTTATTCCGGAAATTCTGGCGCCAATGGTTCGTCGTCAATGCGGAAGTGTGGTATTCATTTCCTCCATTACCGGAATGGAAACCACTGCCGCTCCACTGCCATACAGCGCCGCCAAAGCGGCTCTACTGAATTATGCCAAGAACCTGGCCAGGCAGGTTGGTCCATATCATGTGCGCGTAAATTCCGTGGCACCTGGAAATATATTATTTCCAGGAGGCTCATGGGATCGGCGTAAAACCGATAATCCCCAGACTGTTGCTGACTATATTAATGCCGAGGTGCCGTTGCGGCGTTTCGGCAGGCCGGAAGAAATTGCTGATCTTGTAGTTTTTCTTTCCTCCGATCGCGCCAGCTTTATCACTGGTTCCTGCGTTGTGGCCGACGGTGGCCAGACTCGCAGCATCTGAACGTGGAGAATCCATCATGCCACGCAGAAATTCCTCCAATAAATCATCGGCATTGGCCAGCCAATTTGATTTAACCGGGCGCACCGCCATCATCACCGGAGGTGCGGGACTGCTTGGCAGGCAGCACGCTCAGGCCATCGCCAGTGCCGGCGGCGTTCCCGTGATCGTGGATCTCGCCACGGCCCAGCCTGCCAGGCAGGCTGCCAAAGTAGCACGCGATTGGAAAGTCTCAGCCATGGGAGTGGTGGCGGATATCACCGATGCCACTCAGGTGAAAAACCTGGCGGCCACCGTGTTGAAACGTTTTGGACGAGTGGATATTTTAATCAATAACGCCGCCAATAACCCCAAGGTTGAAGATGCCAGCAAAACACCATGGAGTCGATTGGAAGACTTCCCATTGGCAATTTGGCAAGCCGATCTGGCCGTAAGCCTCACTGGGGCGTTTTTATGCAGCCGCGAGTTTGGATCGTTAATGGCCCGCCAAGGCAAAGGCGTCATTATCAACGTCGCTTCGGATCTGGCAATCATCGCGCCAGACCAACGGCTTTACCGGCGCAAAGGCGTTCCCAACAACCGGCAACCGGTAAAACCCGTAACCTACTCCGTTGTAAAATCCGGCCTGCTCGGGTTAACGCGATATCTGGCCACCTATTGGGCGGACCGTGGGGTACGGGCCAACGCCCTCTCGCCGGGAGGAATTTTTAATGGGCAATCCGATGAATTTGTGAAGCGACTCAAAAATCTCATACCCATGGGCCGCATGGCCAGACTGACCGAATATCAAGCGGCGATGATATTTTTGTGCTCCGATGCCTCGTCATACATGAATGGGGCAAATTTGGTTATCGATGGCGGAAGGAGTTGCTGGTGAATTTTAACGCCAATACCCTTTTTTCTCTCACGGGTAAAACAGTGCTCCTCACCGGAGCGTCAGGATTTCTGGGCCGAACCATGGCCGAAGCCATACTGGCAAATGGTGGACGCCTGGTAGCCCTGGGACGTTCCGAGCGATTGCAAGAGCTATGCCGACAATGGACTGCCACTTTTGGCCCGCAGCAAGTCATCAGTCACAGAATCGACATGCACGACCATAGCAAGCTTTCATCGCTGCTTGATCATATTGTCCAACAGGAAGGCTTTATTGAAGTCCTGATCAACAATGCCCATGAGCTAGGTTCTTCCACCGGATTCAACACGCCAATGGGATCGATCGAAAACAGTAATCCCGATCAATGGGCACGGAACTTTGCCGGCGGCGTGCACTGGCCTGTGCTATTGGCTCAAAAACTCGCACCGGCCATGAAAGCTCATCACCGTGGCAGTATCATCAATATAGCTACGATGTATGCCGTGGTTGCACCAAACCCACACTTGTACGAGGGAACGACGTTTCTTAATCCACCAGCATACGGTGCCGCCAAGGCGGCGATGCTGGCCTTAACCCGGTACATGGCCTCTTTTTGGGGAACCGCTGGAATTCGCGCCAACGCTATCTTACCAGGCCCCTTCTCGAATACCCAGGATTCCGGGCCTAACAGTGTCAAAAACGATGATGCTTTTCTTGATCGGTTACGGGTTCGAACATGCCTGGGCCGGGTTGGCCAACCCGCGGAACTTGCCGGCGCAACCCTGTTTCTTGCGTCAGATGCATCCTCCTATGTAACCGGGCATGCCTTGGTCGTCGACGGTGGGTGGACCATTACCTGAATATACCCACAACTGTTATTCTCAATTTGCCCCGACAACAATATGAGTAACATTATCAACGAATAGTCAATGATCGGAATGTGTGCATGGCTACTTATACGCTCAAATCCGAGTCTATCTCGGCCGTCATCTTTGATTTCGACGGGGTATTTACGGACAATAAAGTTTACGTCTTTGAAGATGGCCGCGAGGCCGTAGCCTGTAATCGTTCCGATGGTTACGGCATCAGTATGCTACGTAAAACCAACATCCCCCTGCTGGTTCTTTCCGCGGAAGAAAACCCGGTGGTGGCCGCACGCTGCCGCAAGCTTTCCATTGAATGTATCCACGGCGTAAAAGATAAACTCCCCGCATTGCGGCAATGGCTTGTTGAGCAAGCCGTGGACATTCGACATACGGCTTATGTGGGTAATGATTTAAACGATTTAGCCTGTATGCAGGCGGTGGGCTTTCCCATTGCCGTAGCAGATGCCTATCCGCAAATCAAGACTGTGGCCAAACTGGTGCTCAAGGCCAACGGTGGCCATGGGGCCGTGCGCGAAGTTTGCGATCTGATTCTCGCCGGCTACAGGTGATGCCTGGCAAATAATTCCAAAGTCGCCAGCCGCAGGCAAAGTGTCTGGTGCGGAACATTTAGGTGTCTGTTATAATAAATTTATGGAAAAGGTTATTCGCCAGTTCTCCTCCCACACTCGCGCGGATGCGGCGGATCGCCAATATTATAAATCCCTCTCGCCGCAGCAACGGTTGGATATTCTTCTAGAACTGGTCTATACGCAGCGGGGTCATGATGAAGCTTCCCAGCGACTTGCACTTGTTTATCGAATCATTAAACGCTGCTCGCTTTAAATATGTGATCGACGATGACTATTCCGTCGCTTTCCACGACCGTCCGCGTTTTAATAGGGATATCGCCGATACCGACGAACTCTCCTAATACGAAAATACCATGGATAACCGTATCGAATGCGAGCTACTTATGAAACATATCAGCATACTCACCCCCTGCTACAACGAAGAAGCCAACGTCCGCGAAATGTATGAAGCTGTTAAGAAGGTATTTTCATGTTCATACCAATACACTTATGACCATTTGTTCATTGATAACGCCTCCAAAGATAAAACACCGGTCATTTTGAGGGAAATTGCGGCACAGGACAAGAACGTCAAAGTTATTTTTAACACGCGTAACTTTGGCCATATCCGCTCCCCCTATCATGGGCTGCTGCAAACAGCCGGCGATGCAACCATCGGACTGGCGTGCGATTTTCAAGACCCGCCGGAACTTATCCCGCAGTTTCTGGAACACTGGGAACGTGGCTTTAAGGTAGTGCTTGGTGTTAAAGCCGCATCAGACGAATCGGCCGTGATGTTCGCGTGCCGCAGCGCGTATTATAATCTCATCAACCGGCTCGCAGAGGTCAACCTCGTGAAAGGAGCCACTGGGTTTGGCCTATACGATCGTACAGTAGTCGAAGCATTAAGGCATATCGACGATCCTTATCCATACTTTCGTGGGCTGCTATCCGACATCGGGTACGAAACCGCCACCATCGCGTATCACCAGCCTGCCCGTCGCCACGGTCTGACAAAAAATAATTTTTACACACTTTACGACTTGGCCATGCTTGGCATTACCAACCATTCCAAAGTTCCGCTGCGCCTGGCCACGATGGCTGGATTCGCAATGTCCGCCATAAGCCTGCTGGTGGCATTGGGATATTTTATCGCCAAACTTGTCAATTGGAATCATTTCACGCTGGGCATGGCTCCGGTGATTATCGGCCTGTTCTTTTTTTCTTCTGTGCAACTCTTTTTTATCGGGATTCTGGGCGAATATATCGGGGCCATTCACACGCAAGTACAAAAGCGTCCGCTGGTGATCGAAAGGGAGCGGCTGAATTTTTAGATTCAGCCGCTCAACTACCCGCTGCTCACCCCCGGCTGCTGGCGTGCAGCCGGGTTCGAAAACTTTCCACGTAGCACCCAATACGCACCCAGCATGCTCCAACAGAGTGGCAAAAACCGCAGCGCCTGCGCCAGTGCAAACGCCTGGTTCACAGTATCTATTCCATGCGTTACAAAAAAGAAAAGCAGCAATGAATCCAATACGCCCAAGCCCATCGGCGGTAGAATCGGCACGCTCACCGCCAGCGCCACTACTGGTAAACATACCAGGTACCAATCGAACGGTGCCTGCATGGCCAGCGCACGACCAATGTACCAACCTGCAAGCGGAGTAATACCCTGCGACAACAGGCTTACCGCAAACAAAACGCCCATCAGGCCTGAATGGCTCCGGTAGCGCTGCAGCGTTCCATGGGCATGTTTGATAAACGTCGGTAGCGGCAGCCAACCCAGCATGGATTCAATTCTTAGAAAACGTCGCAACGGCCGATGCAAATAAAAAAGTGCGGCAATCCCGGTGGCTAACAGCAAACCTGTAATAATCCACCAGACACGGATGAGAAGCGAATGGGTCCATGCCGCGGGGCCTTTCCAAACGCCGGCATCCAGAATCAGCAGTGCAGTGGTTGTGAGCAGCGCCAGCACCAGCAATGCCACCAGCCCAACCACGCGGTCCAGCACAATTGATACCGCGCTGCCGGTGGTATTACCCGTGGCTTTTCCGGTATAAACTATCTTTACCACATCCCCACTGACTGATCCGGGAAGAAATGCAGAATAAAATTGCCCCACAAAGGTGAGCCTTAGACACTGCCCATACGACACCTCCGGAGTTTGTACCGTCAACAGTTTCCACCAACGCCATGCAGTGATAAATGTCGGCAACCCCAATAATCCAAGAGCCATAAGCAAGGGCCACCAATGGGCAGAAAATATGAGTCCCGGCAGGCCGCGGCGTATTTCTACCATACCGCCTAACGACACCAGGCATTGACGGGGAATCGTAATTACGGCAGGCCAACTCAAGGGCGCACGATCCGGTACGCCATCTACCACCAGGCCGGAAGCTAATCGCACTCGCAGCCGTTGCTGCCCCACAGCCACTTGAGCTATGTTGTTGCCGAGGTGCAGGAGGCGAATCGGAACCTCTCGCAACACCACCACACCACGAATTATGCTTCCAGGCTGCAAAAACACCTGATTGTGCCAGGTAATCTGCCTGGTAACGTACCACAGTCCGACTAACGCAACCATCAACTTGAGCACCAGTACCGATGCTCTTCGCCAGCGATGCTTTTGTGGTACCATGTAATCCGCTCGGTTCTAAACGTCACATTCTATCAATTGGCCAGCTATGACAGACGATTCCACCTGCAGGTAGTTGGAGGCCAAATACGATGAGGCTAGATGCACTGTACTCTGCGTCATGTTTCAGCAACCACTTGGGCCAGTCCCACGGCTGATTGATCTATCTGCATCAATCGATGGCCATGCCGCTACCACCACTGCGCAACTACCGCGCCAATTTTACCTGCAGAACCAGCAATCATGGTTGGCGCAATCATAGTCATAAATCTCCGAAGTACCCGGCCCGTTACGTGCCCATACCGCGCTGATGTAATTTTATCACCGTATTCGAAAGTCGCATCTGTTGTTTTATCTGCTTGAAGATTTCTTCCTGATACATCCAGGAGGAGATCAGAATAGGCTCCGAGCGACCATGCAATTCCGTCGGAGCTAAAATTCGTCGACCTGCAATACGCCTGCTGCGAATTCGTTCGCTCGAGTCTACAAAAGCCGCAATTTGGTCAACTCGCAGCAAGCCGGCCGCCAACAACCGGTGGGTCAGAGAGCCTACGCCCCAGATGATGAGTTTTTTTCCACGACGCGCCGCCTGGTCAATGATTCGACATACTCGTCGGTCCGCGACTCTAGATGCAGCGACGTATCGTTGCAGTGCGTGCTGGCAGTGCTGGTCCCTGCTCACCTTCACCCCCCCCCCCCTGCCTGTCGGTACAAACCGCACACGATGGGTTCGGTGGTTTTGATTCCCTGCTTGCGCATAAAGCGCAGGTGTGCCAGTTGCTCAAATCCTACCACCGCCATCAGATTGCGAAGAGAAGACGCGGTGAAAAAATTGATATGCTCTGTACTGAATTGCTGAAATGGGGCATTGCGCGAAGCCGCCAGCCCCATCGCATCGGGAACGGCCAAAAACAGACGCCCACCGGGAGTAAGCCTGTTCACGATGTTTTGCAGAGCACGTCTGACATCCCGTATGTGTTCCAGCACACCCGCTAGAATAATCAGGTCAAATTGGCCGCTTTGGCAGCCAAGATCAAAAACAGTTCCCGTCGCAACCGGAATCTGGTATAAACGAGCGGCAACTTTTGCACATGCAGGCGATGGATCCAGACCGTGGAGATTCTTAAAACCGTGGCGGCCAAGCACATGAAGAAATGCACCCGTTGCGCAACCAACATCCAAGATGGCCCCGTTACGGTCTATATCTGATTTGCAGATAAAATTTGCCAGACGCTCGAAGGTTCTCATATCGCTGGCGGACACCTGACCATTATGATGACTGTATTCATATTTGGAGAACTGGCGGTAGTAACGATTGAAATCCGACTGCTGCGGGATCAAATCTGCATAGGCAGCGCCGCAATGGTTACATGTTACAACATGATATCCTGTCAACAAAGCAGACCCCATGAAATATTGCTTAAAAATCAAACGTCGCCCAGATGACTGGCATATCGGACACTTACGATGCGACTCCGACAATCTCAACCGTTTCTGCCTTTGACCCGGCTTCATAAAGGCACCTCCTTTTCGCGGCATGGCAATCCACTTGTACGTATGGTCCCCATCCTAAACGATGTTCACCCTGATTTATGCTTTACTCCCGACTTGCCCCAACCCCTTATCGCATCACCGGCCATGGCTCAGGCCCAGCCATTTGACCCGGGGCCATGCCCTATTCCCTAGATAGCCTTGACCGTTACCTGTATCTGTCCAGCAGCTCCGGCCGACATTTAACTTGTGGCTTCTACCCCCAACTGCATCTCTCCAAACACCCGGCACGGCATGGCATAGCTCGCCACAAACAAAAGCAAAAGCAGTAATGTCAACGCCTTAAACTGCCCGGCAAAGCTAACCCGGCCATTGAGCACCATATAACATTGCTGCGGTGTAAACAAAATTGCGCAAGCAGTTAAAATTGCCAGTATTTTCCATAATTGAAAATTCACCCGCCCGGAATAGACTTCTTCCAACAGAAAAAAGAGCACAAACATCGTCCATGGTATATACATGTACAATAACGTATAATCAAACGATACACCCGGAGCCAGCACCTGAACGATAAACACCGCAAAAACACAGTTTAAAATCGGCATTCGCCGGAAATGCCATACCATCACCACCATCGCAATCAGCCAGGCCATGGTATATACGTGGTACCACATGCCGATCATCGTCAGGAGGCTGCCAAAGCGAGTTCCATTGACATACCCCCCCCAGGCAAGTACCTGTTTCACCACTGAAAACAGTGAATGATCTACACCAATGCCAGCCGGACTGAAAGTTAGAACATAGGTATTTTGAAATACTTTTATTCCCCGCCCGATGGAATGGAGCACCTGCGCAATATGTGGAGCCGCAAACCACATCGCCACAAAATTAATCGCAAAAAATGCCACCACAAACGTCCAAGCGCCTCTCCAGTCCCGCCTTCTTAAAAATAAAAAAATTAGAATCAACGGAGCCAGCTTCATCGCGGCCACACATCCCCAAAATATGGCCGCAATACGCCCATAATTTTTGACAAATGCCCACGCCCCCACCAGCGCCATCACCCATGCCGCACCCTCCACATTGGCTCGATCCGCCATAAACATCAGCGGATAGGACGTCATCAGCATCAAACCCAAAATGGCCGCCACGGGGGCCACCAGTTGATGCTTTCGCACTGACCACACCAGTAAACCTGCCGCCAGAACCGCAATTCCAACAATGGTGGTATCAAAAGCCAGGGCCGCCGCTATGGCACTTTTTGGAAAAAGCCGAAAATAAAGCAAATACACATACGCATCTGGCGCGGGGTAATTCATATTGTGATGGCCATGCCAGAACCTGGGCGTACCAAACGACTGAAACTTATGATAAAATTGCGTAAAATCTGATAGACGCATGCTCGGCGCAAAAACAATGCTGTTAAATGGAAATGGCCACGGCTTATCTATTTGCGTGTGCCAATACACCAGCAAATATGCCACAATCGCCAAACCGGTCAGCACGGTTACGTACCAAAATAAGCCACGAAAAACCAACTGCCGTCCCGCTGCCGCTGCCACCGGATCTGGTTGCAGCAACGGTTGAATATCGCCGGCGTTCTGACTCACGATGATCTCCTGATTGAATCGGCGGACATTGCCACCCGATGCAGCTTACCCCGCCTTGGCTTCCCATGCTTCCAGCGCCTCGGCCAAGTCACTTTGCACCCGCGTGTAATCTAACTTGGCCTGCCGCAAATGTTCCGCCACCGTGGCCACTTTGGGGTCTGCCAGCGTTCGCTCAGCCTGCTGCTTTTGCTGTTCCAGCCGCTGAATCAATTCTTCCACCGCACTCAAGCTCAGGCGGCTTAGATGTGGCGGTAATTTTGCCGATGTTGAAGGTGTCGGCCGATGACGGTCTTTAGCCTGACGATTCTGCCGAGCCTGCGATTGCTCCCTTCGTTTTTTATCCTGCTTTTCCGCATCACGACGTTGTAACGATAACTGCTCTGCCGCGCTGGCTGCCGCCACCAGATAATCGCTGTAACTCCCATTGAACAATCGCCACTGCGGCCCCTGGCCGGCTTCTTTGGCAGGCTCCAGCACCAGCAGTTGATCGCACACGGAATCTAAAAAGAACCGGTCATGTGATACTAAAATCAAGGTTCCGTCAAAACTATCCAGGGCCGTTTCCACCACCTGACACGTGAGCATATCCAGGTGATTGGTCGGCTCATCCATCAAGATAGTATTAGATGGATTCAGGAGCAGTTTGGCCATAGCCACACGTGCTTTTTCTCCCCCCGAAAGAACCGCAATCTTTTTATCTATGGTATCTCCCGAAAACAAAAACAGGGCCGCCAGATCGCGCATGTCCTGTGGTGACATGGTGGGTCGGGCACTATGAAGTTCCTCGGCCACGGAGTTTTCCGGATTTAAATCCTGATGTTCCTGCCGGTAGTATTGAACGCTTACAGCGTGGCCCCAGTGAATCTCGCCCGTATCCGCAGCCAGATCACCCGCCAAAATATTCAACAGCGTACTCTTGCCCGCGCCATTGGGACCAATGATGCCCAGTCGTGTGCCCCGGGGCAAATGAAAGCTGATACCCGCAAACAGGTTCTTTTCGTCGAAGCGCTTGCTAACACCATCAAGCCGAAGGGCTTCCTGACCGCTGGGCCGTGCGACTTTCAGATTCAAGATCATAGCTTTGTCCTGACCACGTGGTCGGGAAACCAACCCTTCTTCTTTCAGCCGCTCCAGTCTGGTCTTGCGGCCACGGGCCTGCATTGCCCGCTGGCCGGCACCAAACCGGCGGATATATTCCTCTTGCTTGGCAATAAATGCCTGCTGCTGCGCAAACTGCCGCTGCCGGGTTAATTGCCGTTCGGCACTCAGGGTTAGATAATCGGAGTAATTTCCGGGATATTTTTCTATCTCGCCGCCACGCATCTCCACAATGTTATTCACCACCCGATCCAGAAAATACCGGTCGTGGCTGACAATCACCATGGTTACATCGGTCATGGCCTTGAGGGTTTCTTCCAGCCAGTTGAGCATGTGTAAATCAAGATGGTTGGTGGGTTCATCAAGCAGCAGTAAATCCGCTCCAGATAGCAGCATGCGGGCCAACTGAGCCCGCGATTTTTGTCCGCCGGACAAGGCTGAAATCGGAAGGGTCAAATCCCGTGAAGAAAACCCCAATTCCTGCAGTACCATTTCAACACGCCGCTCAATATCCCAGCCACCCAGATGTTCAAAATGATGCTGCAATGCATCGTAGCGCCGAATTGCCGCGTCATGCTCCGGACCGGATGTATGATGGGCCATCATATCCGCAGCCTCATGCATCTGCGTTTCCACGGTCTTGAGTTCCTCAAACACCAGCGATACCTGATGATGCAGTGTCTCATTGGGATCAAGCCGTGGCTGCTGTGATACATAGCTTAAAGTAGCCTGCCGCGAAACTATACGCGTCCCATGGTCCGGTTCTTCCACACCCGCGAAAATCTTTAACAGCGTGGTTTTCCCCGCGCCGTTCGGGCCAATGAGTCCGATGCGCTCACCAACTTGAAGTTCCAGTGAGATGTCCGCGAAGATCACTCTCCCTTCGTAAGCCTTACCGATATTTTCTACTGCCGCAACCGCCAATGTTCACCTGTAGCCTGATACAAAAACCAGCGGCGTGGCCATCATGACGCGCCGCTCGAAGAGTCCACACTTCCATTCTTACACAATCCCAGGCAACGCCTGCATTCTGCCAAGGCAACGCCTGCCCCTCCTGTCCGGTCGGTATTTTATATGATAGCAGCACAACGCAACAGGATACAGAGAGTATACATAAACCCGGTCTTGCGGATTGCAATCATTAGTTGCTCATCTGCGGCCCCAGCCACGGTTTGTTTCTTATATTCAACCTGATGCACCACATCCTACCGCATGCAAGTTTAAGCCGACATTGATGGCAATTTGTGCCAGGCGTTGGTCCAACGTGGCGTAATTGATGGACTCAAATACTGGCGGAGGCAAGATTATCTTTCTGCAAACCGCCCTTTGCACCCAGTTGACAGGAAGCATCGCAAGCCTTCATTCAAAATCTGAAAATCGCCGCAGCACACCCCTTCACTGCCCGGCCTTGAAACAACGTTCGGTTGGCGCTAGGATCAATATGAATATGCGATAGGCGCATCTGGATGCGTCATTGCTGCAACAGCAGGATGTACTTAATAAGGACATTTCATGACCAATCCTCCGTCGGCACGCACCGTCGGCCAATTAAAAAAGACCGGCTATCAACCATGCAGCGTCAAAGACGAACTGCGACGCAACGTGATAGCACGATTACGCGATGGCAAGCCGCTCTTTGAAGGATTGGTCGGTTATGAAGATACCGTCTTGCCACAGGTTATTCATGCGCTGCTAAGTCGGCATGATATGCTTTTGTTGGGCTTGCGCGGCCAGGCAAAAACCCGGATTTTACGAATGCTGCCGGACCTGCTCGATGAATGGATACCGGTGCTGACGGGCTGCGAACTGCCGGAAGACCCCATCCACCCCAAGTTGGCCATGGGTCGGCGAATCATTTCCGAACAAGGAGACGATGCACCTGTAGAATGGCTGCATCGCAGTCACCGTTATCACGAAAAATTAGCCACGCCGGATGTTACCATTGCCGATTTAATCGGCGAAATCGACCTGGTGCGCCACGCTCAGGGTCGCTATCTTTCCGATGAAACCACCATGCACTTCGGCCTGATTCCGCGCACTAACCGCGGTATTTTCGCCATTAACGAACTGCCCGATCTGGCTCCGAAAATTCAGGTAGGCCTTTTTAATGTGCTGGAAGAACGCGATGTGCAGATACGCGGCTATCCCATTCGGCTGGAAATTGATGTGTGCATGGTATTTTCGGCCAATCCCGAAGATTACACCAATCGTGGGCGCATTGTTACGCCACTCAAGGATCGTATCGGTTCGGTAATCCGCACGCATTACCCGCATCGTCTGGCCGAAGCCATTGAAATCACACGTGATAACGCCTGGCTGGAGCGAAATGCCGACGTCCATGTTGAAATCCCCCCCTTCATGCTGGAACTGATGGAGGAATTCGTATCCCTGGCCCGCATCAGTCCTCATATCAACCAGGCCAGCGGTGTGAGCGTGCGCTGTTCGATTGCCAATATTGAAAATCTGGTTTCCAGTGCGGAACGCCGTGGCATTGTTCTAAGTGAAAACCACGTTGTTGCGCGGATGGACGACCTGACTTTTATTAACGCCAGTTGCCGCGGAAAAATAGAATTATTGCTGGCCGAAGGCGATGAGGCGGAAGATAAGCTGATTGCGGCACTGCTGGGTGAAGCGGTGAAAAAAGTGTTCAATCGACACGCGGAACTGGAAGATTACACCGAATTGGTACAGCAATTCAAGGGGGGCTTGACGCTGCAAGTCGGCGATGACGTTTCCACCGCACTTTTAGCGGAAAACTATGGCTTGGTAAAAGGCTTGAAGGCAGCAACCACCAGGCTGGCGGAGAAACTTGGCCTGAAGACGGTGGATGCGGCGATGCTGGTTTCAGTGGGCGAATTTCTACTTGAAGCACTTTATGTGAACAATCGATTAAGTAAAGTGGTGGCTCCGGGAAAGACCTTTTTTCGAAAATAAGGGTGTGGCGAAATCAACTTGATCGTGTTGGTAGCTGGTTGAATAGAGTTTTGGGCATGGCCTGCCAAGAAGGTACGACCGGCTGAACTGACAGCGGCTGGGCGAAACTCTCAGGCTGCTTATTATCTTCAGGCGAAACTTCACCAAAAGCTAATACTTTTCCATTATAATTTTAAGGCTGGCAGTGCCGGTTACGGATGATGCTGGAGTCTGTGATGAAAAAACACGCTCACCTGGTCTGGGTAAATCGACCGCATAATGGGGCAAGAGACCATACAAAGCAGCGGATTGGTATCGGAGCAGCATTGGTCATCTCATTGCTGGTCCTTGCATCCAGCCGCGCTGCAATCCCACTGCATATCCTACCGGATTCACGTATCATCATGCCGGTTGGCCAGGTGCAATCAACTCCCAATTTTGCTATCGGTGTGGCCCGAATCCATAAAACACTTTTGGTGGAATGTGGAGGTGCAGCATCAGCACAATCCTTGCTGGCCATGAATGCACACACCATGGCCGTTACGGATCATGTCGATTTTGTGAAAGGCGCAGTCTCGGCGGGCCCAGAAAATAAAATCGACCGTCAAAGCCTGTTTCAGGGTATGGCTGCCGGGCCGGACGGGGTGGTGTATCTGGCCGGAGGGGTCAGCGACAATGTACTGGCTCTGCGTGTTACCGGCGGCAAACTTCATTTGTTGCGTCGCTTTCCACTGGTGTGGCAACCATTTCCCGCGAATCAATATCCCTACCAATATCAATCCCGGCACGTCAAGCCGTACCATTTTTACCCTGATTCCGTGGCCGCAGGATCGACCGATCACCACATTTTTGTTACGGGACTGCTTTCCAACAGCGTTGCGCGGATTAACCTGCGTACCGGCCATACAGTTTATGCCAATGCCGGCTCGGTACCATTTGCCGTGGTTACCGCAGATCACGGCCGCAGAATTGTCGTAAGTGACTGGGGCGGGGACAACGTTACCGTACTAAGCGCTGACACGATGAAACCGCTGGGATCGCTGGCCGTCGGGCCACCGACCGGGCCGCATAATCGCCATGCCGGCGTGCATCCAACCGCACTGGTTGCCGACCCCCATTCCAGCGTTGTGTGGGTGGCCTGTGCCAATAACGACACAATCGTAGCCGTCAACGTTCGGCGGCTGACCATAGTCCGGCGTATCAACGATGCCCCCTACCAGAACGCCCCACCGGGATCTTATCCAGACGGTCTGGCTCTCTGGCGGCATCAATTATATGTGGCCAATGCGGGCAATGATGATGTGGCCGTCTACAACACCCACACGGGGCACCGTCTGGGCCTTATTCCCACCGGATGGTATCCCTCCGCTGTGTGTATCGGTCATACGGCTTTATACGTAGCCTGTGCCAAAGGTCTTGGATCTACCGCGAATCCTAATTATCAATGGGTTGGCGCGTCGATGCCGGGAACGGTACAGCGCATCTCCCTGGCCGAAATTGCCGGCCACCTCTCAGGTTGGACTGCCAAAGCCCTGCACAATAACGGCTTTTCCCGTGGGCAGCGGGCCCGCCGCGCCGTCCAAAATCATCAGGCTGCGGTGGCCCTGCGAAAGCGTATCCATCATGTAGTTTTTATTTTGCGCGAAAACAAGACCTTTGATGAGGATTTCGGCACCTATGGGCGCGCAGGCCATTGGGCGGATCCACATCTGGATTTGTACAATGGCCAGGACCTGCCCAATCTCTATGCCCTGGCCAACCGCTATGGATTAATGGTCAATTACTATGTAGATGGCGAAGTAACTGCCCAGGGCCACCAGTGGACCACCGCGGCCTCAGATTCCGACTGGGTACAGCGCACCTGGCCCATGTATTATTCCGGCCGCGGCATTACGCCGAACCCTGGCTGGACCCAAAGCCTGGCGGACCGCCATGTTGTGGGAGCTGCCACCGGGTTTGTCGGCACAGATAACCCGTATACGGTCTATGAGAATCTATCCAAGCTCGGAGCATATTCCAACCCCTGGATTTCCTACCCAGGCGGACTATTTTTATTCAATGACCTGCTGGCCCATCACGTATCGTTTATGGATTTCGGAGAATTTGTTTCACGCGATGAAGCCGGTGAAATATCCCAGGCTATGAAACAGCACCTTGGGACCACATTTCCCGGTTGGAATCGCTACATTCTTGATACCTGGCGTGTGGGACGTATTTTAGGCTGGCTCAAGAATTCCAGGCATACCATGCCGCGACTGATGTACGTATGGCTGCCGGATGATCATACCGCCGGACGGACTCCAGGCTATTACACGCCCGCTTATTATGTTGCTAATAACGATCTGGCCACAGGCGAACTGGTGGCGGCACTAAGCCGTATGCCTCAATGGAAACACACTCTTATTTTCATCACCGAAGATGATGCGCAATCCGGTGCGGATCATATTGATGCCCATCGATCCCTGGCTTTGGTAGTCAGTCCATGGGTAAAAAAGGGCCTGCTGATTACGCAGCGCTATTCTCAGGTGGATATCATGCGTACGATGGAAGCTGCGGAAAAGGTGCCGCCCATGTCCCAATGGGATGCCAATGCCCGCGTACTTGCCGGCATCTGGACACGCCATCCCGATTTTGCCCCTTTTACGATTCAACCCATTCGAATTCCGATGGCATTAAATCCCGGCAAGGCAACCCATATTCAGTGGCTGCGGCGTAAAGCCGGCCGGAAGGGCCATTGGCTTTCACCGTGGTGGCTGGCCCAGCATGGAAAATTGGGCATCCGTTCATTGGCTCTTCCAGTGAATAAAGAAAACGCATACACACCTACCACACTGCTGAAGGTGCCCGGTCCGGAGCAGATGCGTCAGGAATGGATTGCCACCAAGGGCGTATCCTCTTACCGGCACGTGATGGCCTATCTGCGAAACTACGCCCGGCTGCATCATCAGCCATTGAGTCATTATCTGGCCACGGCCGACGATGGCGACAAATAGGCGATTCAGGTAAAACAATTTGGACCCAGATTATGGTAAACACTTTGGAACTTTTGGCATGAGTACATTGCTGGATCAGATAGACCAGGCCACCATGACCAGGCTGCATCGGCGCCTCGCATGGTCTGCGGGGCTGGGCATCTTTCTGGATGGCTATGATATTATGATTATCGGTGCGGTGCTGCTTTTGCTAAAAAAGCAGTGGCATCTGGATGCCCATGCCGTAGGCTATTTGGGCAGCGCCGCCCTGGCCGGAGCGTTCGCCGGAGCGTTGATCGGTGGCCGCATTGCCGATCGCTTTGGCCGGAAAGCAATTTATCTTATTGATCTTCTCACCTTTTTTCTGGCGGCCATTCTGTGTGCCTCGGCTTGGAACATCGCATCACTGGTGGCGTTTCGATTTTTGCTTGGTGTGGGTATCGGGGCAGATTATCCCCTTAGCGCCACCTACATGGCTGAGTTTATGCCCACGGTAAAGCGCGGCGGCGTCATCACCTGGACGTTCGGCCTGTGGACTGCGGGGGCGATTTTCGCAGGCTTGGTGGGCTTCGCGTTGGTCCATCTGGGACCGTGGGCGTGGCGGCTGATGTTTTTAGTTGGGGCCGCGCCAGCACTACTGGTGGTGTGGTTGCGGCAAAGCCTTCCGGAATCGCCACGATGGTATTTACGTCGCGGCCAGGTGGAACAAGCCACAAGCGTTCTTAGGCAACTTGTTCCGAATCTGCCGGCTGCAGAGGTTTCTGACATTCTCGTAGAACAAAGACGGAAAGTTAACATTCCCAACACCCCGGTGCGTGTATTGTTTGGGCGGCGTTTCCTGCGGGCCACTCTGTTCGTCTGTATACCGTGGTTTATCATGGACCTGGTGGGTTACTACTTAACCATTTATATTCCACAAATATTGGGGCATTTAGGTTTTCACGGGTCGCCGAGCAAACTGCTGGGCAGCATGATTTTAAGTGCCAGTTTTCTCATCGGCTATGTTCCTCTGGCACTGCTGGTAGACCGGATCGGACGGGTGTGGCCGCAGATTATTGGCTTTGTCGGTGGTGGCATCGGATTGGCAATTGTCGGCCTGACCGCCCTGCAATCCCCCACCAAAATCGTCATGCACTCAGGCATGATGAAGCACGTAGCAATTTTCAGCACGACGGCAATTGTCATCATGTTTGCCGGCATGCTTGTATCCCAGATTCTCAACAGCTTTGGTCCTGGTAACACCACTTATCTTCTGGCAGCGGAGGTCTATCCGACCGATGTGCGAGCCACCGGCCACGGCTTTGCCACGGCCTTTTCACGTTTGGGAGCGGTTGCCAGCACCTTCTTTCTGCCGGTCATTGAATATCACATTGGCACGCCGGTATTAATGCTATGGCTGGCTGGAGGCAGCATTTTTGGCGGCGTGCTCACCTGGCTATTGCGCGTGGAAACCACCTGCCAACCTCTGATACAGGAATGACTGCCTGGACAAGCATGTTCGCCTGACTCCATGAACAAGTGGGCATAGGGGGCTAAACTCCCATTGGGCCATTGAGCCACCGGCGACCAAATACGGTTTCCCATGTATAATTTGGCCCGTATGAGAGTACCTGTTCGAAAACATATTGCGTTAATGCACGGTTACACACCCGGCGAACAACCCGCGGACGTTTCGGTGGTTAAGCTCAACACCAACGAAAATCCGTATCCACCCTCTCCGCGTGTGCTATCCGCCATTGGCAACATTACGGCAGAACAACTGCGGCGCTACCCCAGCCCGGATGCCAGAGATTTCCGCCAGGCGGCCGCAGCAGTTCACCACGTCGAACCAGACATGATTATGCCCACCAACGGTGGTGATGAGCTTCTCGCTCTGGTCGTGCGGGCCTGCGCCGGTGAAAATGACCGCGTGGCCTACCTGGACCCTGGTTATTCTCTTTACCCGGTATTAGCTAATATGCAGGCCGCTACACCCATGCCCGTGGCGTACGAAATTTGCGGCCAGGAATGGCGGGTTCCCAAGAATCTTGGAGACATCAACGCTGCGGTACTACTTATTGTCAACCCGAACGCCCCCTCCGGTACACTTATTGATCTGGCCATGTTGGAAGATATTGCCAGACGCTTTTCTGGTTTACTGCTGATTGATGAAGCTTATGTTGATTTCGCCCCCGTCAGTGCGATCCCTCTGGTGAAGCGTTTTTCGAACCTGGTTCTGCTACGATCCATGTCCAAGGGCTACGGCCTGGCTGGAATGCGTTTTGGCTATGGCATTGCGCAGGCTCCGCTGATCGCCGAACTTTATAAAGTTCGCGACAGTTACCCCTGCGATGTTATTTCCATCACTGCGGCCACCGCCGCCATCGGCGATCAGGCCTATGCCCAATCCGTCTGGAAAAAAGTTATTGAGCAGCGGCAATGCTTGACCAGCCAACTTGTGGCTCTGGGCTTTGGCGTGCCGGAAAGCTATACCAATTTTGTGCTGGCTCAGGTACCCGCAGGGATGGATGCTGCCATTTTGTATCAACAACTCAAGGCCCGCAATATTTTGGTACGATATTTTAATCTGCCACGGTTAACCGATAAACTGCGCATCACGATTGGTACACCGCAACAGAATAAAATTCTCATGCAAGCTCTGGCGGAACTGTGTGGCAGAGAAAAATCGCCGGCATAAGGCCGCCTGGTCCATCGCACCTTTATGAAAAGGATTCGCTTATGAGTAAGAATATGGTTTCCACCCAACGCCGCGTCACGCTTACCCGAAAAACACGGGAAACAGATATTACTCTTAGCTTGAATCTGGACGGCATGGGCCTGGTTAATATCGCTACCGGTGTGGGCTTTTTTGACCACATGCTGCATCACCTGGCCCGGCACGGCATGTTTGATCTGACCGTACAGGCTACCGGCGATCTGCATATTGATGCCCATCACACCGTGGAGGATGTAGCTTTGGTACTGGGTACGGCCATTGAAAAAGCCTTGGGAGAAAAAAAAGGCATTTCCCGTTATGGCTGGGCCAGCGTACCCATGGAAGATACCCTGGCCAACGTAGCCCTTGATCTTTCCGGTAGACCGGCATTTATCTTTAAAGTTGAATTCCCCACGCCGAAAATTGGTGATTTCGATGTGGAATTGGTAGCGGAGGCTTTGCGATCGCTCACCAACACGGCCAAAATGAATCTACACGTTAATGTGCCTTACGGTACCAACAGCCATCATGTGGCGGAAGCCATTTTCAAGGCGTTGGCTAAATCGCTTCGGCAGGCCGTGTCCATAGATCCGCGATCCAATCAAATTCCCAGCACCAAGGGCGTGCTCTAACTCCCGGACCAGCCAGCCGCCATCGTGGAGTTTATGTCCCGCCCCACGATTTCACGATAGCCACGCTGGCTGAACAACCAAGGCGATCGGCCCCCGCTTCCAACATCGCGTGCGCCGTGGCGGCATCACGTATTCCGCCGGCGGCTTTCACACGCATTTGTCGAGCGTGGGCTTTTAACAATCGCACCGCTTCCACAGTTGCACCGCCCGAGGGATGGAAGCCAGTGCTGGTTTTCACAAAATCAGCACCCCCTTCGAAAGCCGCCCGGCATCCCAGCGCAATTTGCTCTGGTGTGAGTAAGGCGGTTTCCAGAATCACCTTCACCACAATGCCTTCTCTTGTCGCCCGCGCGGTCTCAACTACCGCCCGCACATCCGCCCGCGCAGTTGCCAAATCACCCGCTATAACCGCCGGTAGAAAAATCACCATGTCAATTTCCTGCGCGCCATCAGTAATACACTCTCTGGTCTCATACGCCTTGCCGGCACCGCTGATGACTCCAAAAGGGAAGCCCACACAGGCACACACTGCAATCCGCGTAGTTTCATCGGCCGCTTCCCTTTTTACACCCGCTGCAGAAAGCAACCCAGCCGCAAGTTTTACCCAGCGGGGATTGATGCACACGCAGGCAAATTGATACTCCAATGCCTCCGCCACCAGGGACCGAATTTGTGCCTCCCCAGCCTCGGGCTTAAGCAATGTATGGTCAATACGTCTGGCAAGTTGTCGGTGAGTGTACATCAAAATTCTCCAGAACCATCATCAGCACCATAACACGATCATAAGAAACATGGAACGTGCGTCAATTTAATCTACTGGTGTCCTGCGCCCTAAAATAACGTCGGTAGCGTATACTCCCAAAAAATCAGCGCGATGCTAAGGTAGTTTTTTGTCCTGGTATTCGATGTAATGTTATGTTGGTAAAGTCCCGATGAATGTCGGAATCAGTTGACGTCTCAGTTCAAGGCCAAGGTGTTAATGGAGGCGATGAAGGGGCGGTGTGGAAAAGCCAGAATGCCCGCTGGGAACTCCTGCGGGCCAACCACTTGGCTAACATTCTTGCCAAGACAAGAAAAATGGCAGCATCAACTGTTACAGGCCCCGGACAAACCAGCGTAAAGTTTCGCCACTGGAATATCCGTACCGAACCGGTAAACTATTGCGACTGTGGGCGTGCGACTTGAAGAGATGAATGGCTCGCCTCGGTCGGGCTGCGGAAATGAATATGCTGTTAACCTTGCTTAGATGCAAAATTCATGGGGCGATCGTTACCCAAGCCAATCGCGATTACGTTGGCAGTATCACGATAGATCGTGATCTTTTGACCCAAAGTGGACTGCTGGCCAACGAAAAAGTGTTGGTAGTCGATATCAATAATGGTGTGCGTTTCGAGACCTATGTTATCGTTGGTGCCGCGGGTACGGGCATCATAGGCATCAACGGAGCGGCAGCTCATCTGGTGAAGCCGGGCGAAAAACTCATCATTATGGCATTTGCCATGATGACTCCGGAAGAGGCAGCCAGCCACGAAGCCAACGTGCTGATTGTAGATGGTGGTAATAAGCCGGTGAAAGCTTTTCGGCTTTCCGGCAACAATCAATAACTACTCTTCTGGAGAGGGAGTTACAATGCCGCGCAAAAATGAAAATATGCCGGGCATTCTGTCGCAGGCATCGCAGCGGTCTGTATTCTGGTGGTCCTCAAAAATGGAGCAATGGTTTTAACATGATATTTAATTCAAGCAAAGTCGTAACGCAAAAATATTTCATTGGGGGGCGATTTGGCGCTGGCCTGACCGGTACAGTTACTCTGCGACTCCTGGTGGCGGCAACCTGTATATTCCTGCTTTCCACGTTATCCGGATGCTCCACGGCCTGGAATATACATGCCGGTCCATCATCCCGGGTAAGCCGGGCTCTTTCGCTGGTTTCACCGGCAGTCGTCCGGATTGATGTAGTCATGCGAACCTTTAACAATGGCGTGCCGGAATCCTTTCGGGCCATTGGCAGTGGCGTCATCATCGATCGTCAGGGTCAGGTGCTGACCAATTTTCACGTTGCCGGCAGGGCTCGTCGCATCGAAATAACCCTGGCCGATCAGGGACACGTTCATGGGAAACTCATCGGATCTGATCATTGGACGGATTTGGCATTGGTGCAGATGGACATGAAGGAAATTACCGCCAAACATCTGAGCTTCCGATGGGCCAAACTTGGTAATTCTTCCCGGGTACAGTTGGGCGAACCCGTCATGGCGTTGGGCACGCCTTACGGCCTTGCCCGTACTGTTACCCGCGGCATCATTTCCAATACCGACCGCTACTTCAATGCCAGCACCATCGACGGTTATGAAACCGGCTGGTTCAACAACTGGTTGCAAACCGATGCGGGAATAAATCCCGGCAATTCCGGAGGTCCGTTGATCAATCTTAAAGGCCAAGTCATAGGGATTAACACTCGCGGCGATCCTACCGCTACAGATCTGGGATTTGCCATACCTATCAATGTTGCCAAGTCGGTCATTCCATCGCTGCTTAAATATCATCATGTAATCCGCAGCTATATTGGTGTCGAGTTACAACCTCTGCGCGACCTGAACCGTTTTTATAAAATCAGCGGCCACGCCGGCGTCTTGATCCGCTCGGTTGATCCCAATTCACCGGCAGCAGGCGCTGGTCTGCAGCCGCAGGATATATTGCTTTCCGTCAACGGCCATCCTACCAATTGCCGCTTTCCGGAGCAGCTTGCGGCCATCCGCCGATTTATTGCAGAGCAGAAAGTACATTCCACGCTTACCCTCCTTATTGACCGACCGGTTTCCGGTTCCCGTGGAAAATTGCTGGATATCACCCTGAAAACGCAGCGACTGGAAAGCGCCGTTTCCCCGCAACACGGCATTGAAGGTTGGGGTATCGCAGTACGCAACCTCACCAAGCCTTTCCTTCGTAACCAGCGGCTACCCATGATTCAAGGAGTTCTGGTAACCGGGGTGCGATCAAGCTCGCCCGCGGACAATGCAGATCTTCAAGCCGGCGATATCATCGAGCGTGTGAATGGCATTGCCATCAAAGGCAGTCGGCAACTTCAAACCATGGTTAAAGTTCTAAGAAAAAAGAAACAGTCTGCCGCGGTGCTTATCCGTCGTGGCCGCAGTGAAAGAACTCTGGTCATCAGTTTTTCGTCTACAAGATAAGTGGTGTGAGATACCAAACTGAAGGTGCTCCCAATATTGTGAAGGACTTTTATGCTTAAAATTTTATCAGTCAGACCGGTTAGGAACCGCGCAAAAATAAATTCGTGTTTTACGGCGCAGAAATTTTGGCCGCCAGCGAGGCGTGAACGAGGCGCATACCCCGGCAGTGGGTCTGGAACGAGCGAACAACGAAGCTGGCGGTCAAAAGGGCCAGCCGGAAAGTGCGAAGTTATTTTTGCCCGGTTCCTTAAGACATTGTTGAGACGTATGTTTACCATCGCCGTGCCCGCTGTTTTGACATTCTGTACAGGGGCGGCAGCGAGCTTTGGAGCGGTTCATTCTGACATGGTGACCGCGGTTGGCAGGATATCAAAAAGCCTGGTGGTTGTAGAATATACCGCGGAAAATGAACTGCATAAAACCAGCAAGGTTTCCGGACAGGGAATTGTGCTTACCAAGGGTGGTGTTGTGCTTGTTTCCGGCAGCCTGCTGCCCGATGAACTGCCGTTGGCTTATGTTCATCATCTGGTCATCCGTATTCCGCGCGGAACGCTCCGCAAAATTCCGGCAGAATTTTTGGGGCGCACCCCTGATAACAGCTTCTGTTATATTAAGGCGCTCAAGCCGTTGAACCTGCCACCATTGCCCGTGGTCGATGGTGGCACCCCCGTTCTGGCCCAACGGGTCTATTCAGTCGGACTGCTCTCCAAAAAGCTGGGGTACGATCCTTATATAGGCATCAGCCGCATCAAAGCCAAGGTAACCCTTATTCACCAGGTATGCGATACTGCAACTTTTGGACTGACCTGCGCCAACAGCCCGGTGTTCGACTATCACACAGGCCAACTCGTCGGCATCACCTTACCCAGTCAGGGCACAACCGTGGAATTGAGCATTGCCGGTCATGCCGCCCCCGTGAGCATCAACGATCCTGAACAAGATCCACTGTTCGTTACGTATTCCGACATAAAAACTGTACTCACGAAAGTACCCCACAAGCGTTATCATGTTCGGCGGCCCTGGTTGGGTGTGGTGGGGCTGGTTGGCCTGAAGCCGGCGCTCCGCCGGCTCTACAAGGTTAAACAAGCCGGTGGCGTGGTGATTGGATCGGTGATTCCCGGTATGCCGGCCGCAAAAGCGGGGCTGAAAGGTCAGGATATTATCTTAACCATTGACGGGAAAGCTTTCAGTACCTCCCCGGTACCCGATTTGATGCTGGCACAGTTTGAGAGGCGCATGCGGCGTATGCATCCCGGGGAAAAAATTACCCTGGGCATCCTCCGCAACGGAACCAAAACTCTCACCCTGCATGCGACTATTGGGGTGATGCCGATTTTGGCATCCCAAAAGAAGCATTACTACAACCACCAGCTTGGATTGGTAACACGAAACCTGGTATTTGATGACACCTACATCCGTAAGTTGCCCGCTCAACAGCGCGGAGTCATGGTGGACCTTATAAAAAGTGGAGCACCAGTTTCGCTGGGCAGCACACCTTTGAGGGTGGGCTACATCATCACTAAAATAAACGATCAGCCGGTGATTAACGCCGCAAGCTTCCAAAAGCAGCTTCACGACGCCGTTCAAAAAGCTGCCGGTGGCGATGTGGTCTTCGTTGTGATCAAGCCTGATGGCAATACCGCAGTCTGCCGGATCGGGTTGCAATGACCGCTTGAGATATTGTCCCGCGGTCAGCAATCAGCGGTTGGTGTGATGGTATGGCCGTGAACGGTTCATGTTATACTACCTCTGCCAGAATAGAGGAAAGCTGTTCAGATACTTCCCCGATTTGTTCCGTGGTCAAATGCGGATTGATCACTCGCACGGCTTGGCCGGAGTTGCGGAGCACCATTCGCCAGATTTCCGCAACGGTACCTTTTGCGGTGCCATCAGTCTCTACGGGCGGTTCAGTACCCTCATACTTGATAAGTCTCTTGCGCATCAGCAGCAAGGCCAGCACAAATCGGAATTGAATATCCACTGATTCGGTGCGTGATTCAAGTCGATTGAATAAGTCCAATAAAACGCCATCATCTACAAAAAGCTTTTTCTTCTGTTGGGCCTCAGGAATCGTAGTTTTCCAGTAGGAAAACATGACCATCGGAGCCTCCGGGCGCCGTCCGGTTTGCCAGCAGGCTTCGCAAAAGTCCCGTCGGGCAAACCGCCCCAGTGGTCCCCGGCTTGTGGACTTTTCAGCAGATGCCGCGTCAATTTCGACCAGCGTAGCCCAACAAGCTGTACCCGCGGCCAGCGCCGTCATGCAACTGCCGCATTGGGCATTGCTCCGGCCGATTTCCCAAGTCTGATTAATTACATTGCCCTGTGTCATGTATTTATTTTAACCGCCCCACCGTCGTGCGTCGACGCACTCAGGGGGCCCTCACCCATTCTGACAACCTTGGCTTCATTGTCCTAGTTGTTTGGCAAGTTTCAGCCCGTAAGGTGATTCGGGATAATCATGTTTTAATCGGATCATGATACTGTCGGCGGCATCGGTTTTTCCGCCCAGCTTCAAAGCTAAGGCTGCCCGGTATAAAAGCTCGGCACTGTAGAATGATGCCGGCAGAGCGTTCACATATTGCACCCCAATTTTGGCGGCGATAAGCGGACGGCCCTCGGCTACCAGTAGTTTCATACGCAGTAATCGCGTGTATCCTTTGATAATGGCCCGGGGGTAATCAAGCTCCCATTGATCGATCAGTTGGCGGGCGGTATCAAAATGTCCCGACAGAATATAGCTTTCGATATTTCGGGCGAGGACCCCTTCCTGGATTTCTTGCTGTCTATACGGCTTATCCACCCCTGGACCGGCCTGTTTAGCCAGTCTGACCGCCAGTGCACCATTGCCATTGGCTACCGCGGCGTATGCCATTGCGGTTAAGACCACGTGACGGACCACGGCAGACAGATTGACGTTCTGAGCCAAAAAGTTTCTGGCGGCGGCATACGCTCTGGACGCACGGGTGGTGTAATTACAGGTTGTTATTACGTAATTGGCCAGCAGACGGGCCTTGGCTTCCTGCGTGAGGGGCTTTTGGCTGGCCAGCAGGTCCACCTGTGCTGCCCAGGAATATTTTTTCTTGGCCAAAGCCGCTTTGACCAGAATTCCAGCAATACGCAAGGCGGATTTATCTGTCTCCGGCCGGCGATTGGCGACCCAAGCGCGGCCCCAGCGTGTGAGTCCTGGAAAGGTGTTATACCGTCGATAAAATCGCACACCACGGGCGAGTTGCCGGGCATCCAGGCCAGTCAGATTATAACTCTTGAGAATCCGGGCTACTATCACCAAGGGATCGGCCGGTGGGAATGGATACATCTGATAAAGAACACTGCGAATGCGAATGCGCCGAGTAGCCGTGAATTCCCTGGCACCTTGTTGTACGGCCATCTGAATCGTATAGATCCCGGGAGTTAAAAACTCATGTTCCACACGCAGGCCAGTGGCAATTTGTCCATCAGAAAATCTCCATTTTACATGCGGCGAAAAGGAGGCGGGCACCAAGGCTTGAAAAGCAAATCGCTGAAAGTAATAGGCGGGTGGTACAAACACCTGGGCCTCAGGATGAATCGCAAAATCAGCCGCATAGGTCTGCCCGATTTTTTGCAGCCGCCCCACACTGGCCCGGGCGATGGGTGCGTACAGATTGTTCGGCACCGGGCTGTACGCCCTGGTACCGGGCGGCATCCAATCCAGAGCCATGCCGATCTGTCCCCAGTAATTGATTGCCCCTATGACCACGCGATGCCAACCGACTTTGAGCTTCACCCGGCGATGAAAGCGAACTCGGCCATACATTCCGCTGCGCCATGATTTGAGCAAAATGTTATGCCCATCCAGATTAAAGTATCCAACCCCATTGGCATCAAAGGCAAAATTATAGCTGCCGGCCTTGGGTATTTTCAGCCACGACTCGCAAAGCGACATGGCCCGCCCATTTTGACCCGCAGGATTGAATCCGATGAAAATGCGGGGAACAAAGTATGATGCGTACGCTTGGGCCTGGCCAATACGATCCGCCAGAACCTGCCAGGATCTGCTTCCACCCGCCCGGAAATGAAATAGACGCAACCATACTCCACGATCAATCTTAAGAATTGGCACAGCCGGCCCTGGATGCGGATTTCCCCACCATACGTAATATGTACCACTTGAAGGAGTTTCAAACGCCAGTTGCACACGATCATCATTTCGGGATATACGCATGATGCGCATGGGTAAAATTAAACGTCCCGCCGTCGTCACGCGCAAATCATTGCCGTCAGGCAGCCGGGTAGAGTTGGTATAAAATCTGGCCCAGGCAATATTGACCCCGGGTGCTCCGCAGTGCAGTACCTGCACTTTCAAAGGATACCGGTACAGCCAACCGTTGCCCAGCACAGCCGCACGTGTCAGGTGTGGCCTGGCCGCACTCATGAGTAAACATAAAAAGATGGCCGTGGAAAACAAACGGGTCTTGTGCATCGAAGTCATCCTTGCTGGTCATGAGATCACCCGATTGCGGGTGCCACGTTCTGGTACCGAATATCAGGATAAATTATTTTTGAGTTGCGTGATCAGTTCTGAAATTGCAGCGATAATATGGTCCTCCGGCGACGCTCCATTGGCCTGCGGCGGCTGCGCATCCATCCATGCCACGGTTTCTCGCACGGCCTTAGCGAAGGGAGTAACATTGCGATATTCAGGGATATCACGATTAATTTTGTCGTTGCTGTATACACCATGATAGCGGAATATTTCAGCCAGTCCGCCATAGCGCTGTGGCTGGAGTGCCAACAACATATCAGTGGCAACGTGTACCAGGCGGGGAGATGGAGCATTTATAGCAGCAGCGATGCGCTGCGTATACTGATCCCACGTGAAAACATCGTCACCAACGATGTTGTATATTTCCCCCATGGTTTTAGTCCGTCCGATGGCTTTAGCAAATCCAACTCCCACGTCATCACAAAATGCGCTCTGCCAAAGCCCATGGCCGTCACCGCTGACCAGAATTGGTCGGCCCTGCCGAAGCCGGGAAATAAACTCGTTCTGCCAGCCCAAATTGTTGATGAGGTTAGCTCCGGGACCAAAGGTGTGCGAAGGTCTGAAAATAGTAACCGGTAGTCGTCCGGCGGCATGCGCCTGCAGAAATATTTTCTCGCATTCCAGTTTGTTGCGACCATAGTTGCTCTCCGGATGAGGCTCGGCCGATTCTGCTGTGGGAATTTGCGTTTGCGTGTTCCCATAAGCACACACAGTGGAACAGAAAATAAAATGGCCGGTCCTGCCCGCAAATACTTCCACATCTTCCATGGCCTGGGCACTCTGAAAGCAGATCATGTCAATGACGGCATCAAAGGTTTCCGCCGAGCCTGGACCGAAGCATTTGGCCAATGTCCCCGCTGCATTGCGATCTCCTATAATGCGGCGCACATCGCCGGGCAGGCGGCTGTGGGTTTGGCCGCGGTTCAGGACGGTGATGGAAGCCGTCCCGGCCAAAGCCTTGACGATGCCCGTGGAAATCAGTCCAGTTCCGCCGATGATCAGTACTTTCATGTGTGATAAGCTCCTTTAACATCAGGTTCAACGGCCGTGCGGCCCATCTATTGTCGGTAAATCTTCAATCACACGCCTTGACGGTAAAACCGATAGTGCAAACGTTCAACCGTCACGCCGCGTCCCCATCGTCGCAGCAGCCAAAATGCCGCCCATGCCAAAACTCCCAATCCACCGATCAAGACCGTGGCGGACCATTGGCCATTGGCGGCCAGCAGGCTTGCGTCCAAAACGAACAACCAAAACAAACCGACCAGCATAATTCTGGTGCCTTTGGCCCGTGGTGAGATTTTTTTTGAGCGCAGCGTCGCCAACACAAAGCTCCAGTAAATGGCGGCGGCCAGAAGTGGTCCCATCAGCAGCGACAGATGAGATGCCGGGGAGATATTCTTCCAGAAAGTCAGATCCATCAACAGACTATCAACGCCAAGCAAACTGAAAGCAACCAGCAGCAAATCACGGATTTTCAGCCGCGGTCGTTTGTGTTCCAGGTGATAAGCCGCGGTGCTGATAAGCGTGATATGAGTGAAAAGAATCAACGGCAGCAACAGACCATGGCTGCGAGGAAATCCAATCATACAGTTCAGCCCGCGAATGACACCGAGGCTTAAAAGACCGAGCGATCCAAGATATTTTCCCGTGGCGTTATAAAAAACGATCAGCATGGCCGTCGTCAGGCATAAGAGAAGTGACCAGGGCACGTCGGATTCGCCGCGCACAACACCCACCATCGCTCCGAAAAACAGCCCCAGCATCAGCAGCAGCAGTGCAATGATCATGGCGCTGTGCTGTGATAAACGCCCGCTGGGCAGCGGCCTCCACTGGGCAAACAGGCGGTCTCGCCGGGTATCTAGCAGATCATTAAGCGACATGCCAAACGCATACAAGCAGGCCGACGCCAGGCCAGTCATGCACAATAACAGCCAACGATGGTGCAGGGTCTGCTCATCCGGCAAGCGTAACAGAACCAGTGTACACGAGTCAGCGACGGCGGTGAAAATCAGGGCGGCTCGGGTCAACTGAAATATAGCCAGTAATTTGGATAGCAGGGCTTTGGATTTCATAGCGCCTAGTTTACCGCCTGCGGCCTCCCTTCCAAAGCGCCTCGTTCACTGATAAAAAACCACGGGCCGGTCATTTGACTGACCGGCCCGTTTTTGCCTGTGGTTCCGTGAAGCTCGTCTGATCTTGATACTGCCGGATCAGATCGCACATCGAGGGTGACACCGTGTCACCCACATAGAAGAATACCTGTACGCTGACCAGCAGATAAACCTTTGCAGATTCGTCCGCCGTCAGCTAAGGGGTTAAGTTCAGCGACCGCCAGCCTTCTGAGCCTGGAAACAATCCCGGCAATAAACCGGACGATTTCCAGATGGCTTAAATGGCACTTCCGTCGGTTGACCGCAAGTGGCACAGGTAGCCGGGAACATCTGCCGGGGACCGGCTGAAAACCCACGACCACCACCGCCGCCGGAACGACCACCGGAACTGGATCCGCGACCGCCCCGACCACCGCTATCACCTTGTTGGGCTTTGCGGTTCTCGCGACAAGTTTTGCAACGTTTTGGTTCATTAGTAAATCCACGTTCAGCGAAACGTTGCTGTTCATCAGCAGTGAACGTAAATTCCGCGCCACAGTCGACGCATACAATGGTTTTGTCCTCGTAAGGCATAATATACTCCCTGGGAACACCAGAAAATGAGGAACTCGGCGATGGGCGGTTGCGGGAGTGGCTTCAGCCAAACTCGAACACGGCGCTACAGCCCACAGGCAGGTTATAGCATACACACATTGTTGGCAATTGCAAGTCAACTTTACCACCCCCCCCCTCCGGTCTCTTCACTCCCAGATCTCGTCCTCGCCCACTTTGTCCGCTTCGCTCCCTGCAAAATAACAATCCACGGCTAAGATGAGCCACCACGACGTTCTCATCACAATAACCAGCGTCAACCAGGCAGGCTGCTTTACCGCGCACCATGTTGGCCAGAAATTCGTTACGGCCGGGCGGATCGCAGCATCTGGGCTGCAACCTTGGCTCCCTGCGGTGGATTGGGCAGATCGCGGACATCCACCACCACATCGCCAGACCAGTTTAGCCCTTCGGTGTGGACCAGGATTTCCGCCACCGGCAAATCTCCTCGCCCCAATTCTGTCGGACGAAACGATGTCTTGGTCCTGATGCCATCGGCAAGCGTCCACATTCCTACCCACGGGCCTAATCGATCTGCAGCTTTTAACAGATTTTCGCCATCCAGGGCCAGCCGGCCGGTATCTAGATTTGCTCGTACGTGACCGGCTCCCAGGCGGCCAAAGAGTTCCAGGAGAAAATCAATGGAACTGCTGGAAAGGCACAGTTTAAGGCCGGCCCGGTCGGCTTCACTCGCCAACGATTGCGCCGCGGCTACCACCGCGTCAGTCAGCGGAACGGTTGATTCTGACGATCTTGATGGAGAGCCTGTGTAAAGGCTTACAGCGGACGCCCCCAGATCGTAGGCCAAGCGAATAGCCCCAACCGCCGAGGTCATCACACGGTCGAGTGATTTGGAATCAAATAATCCGTTCCGTGTGGAAACGGCGCGTATGCAGGTCAGGCGTAAATGCTGCCGCTGTAACAGATGGCGGAAGTGCCGCCGCGCGGTCGGGCCAAAATCCAAACTGGCCAACTCCGGATGATGATTGGCCACTGCGATGCCGGAAAACTCCGTGTCACGGGCTACGCTCATCGCTGCACGCAGGTCCGGCCCCAAAGCATCAATGGCCAGGCTGGCGGAAAGGGGCGCATCAGTTTTTAACTTGGTGGTGTTCATCAGAAAGTCCCAATGTCTGGGCAATAAGTCGTAGAGTTTCACGCTGCGGTCGGCGAATTTCATGGCGTTCAATGCGGGCCACGGTTTTAGCATCAATGCCGGGGAAATCTTCCCGCCTTAGCCCCAGCTTTTTGCGCAACACTCGCACCTGTCCACCCAAGGATTCATCTGCGGCCCACTGTCGACGGCGAAATTCCCGGCGAAATTGGGCATTATATTGACAGAGAATCTCGTGTGCCGCGAGTTTGCCTGACCCAATCTCAACCGTGCGTCCGCCATCCGTGATGCGCCATGTGCCTGCAGAAAATTTCACTGTGCGTACTCGCTGGCCAATCCAATCGTACGGCACTATCAGTGGGCGTAAATCGCCGGACCAGAAGGTAACCGTGGCTGTACCCGCATCCGGCAGCACGCCGATAAGCCGTTCATGCCGGTCCGGTGCTTCCATAGTTTCCAAGGTTTGTTTTGCGGAACACGCACCGGCTGGGTCCATATAGATAAGGCGGTCCATGCCGCGATAGAGACAGGGTAAAATCTCTACGCGCGGACAAAATAACACCACCAGCAAACCACTGCGCCGAGTGGATCCGGCCAGAATCTTCACGACCAGGTTGAGGACATCACCATCGCTGATGAGAAAAATGCTTTTACGATGACGCTGTTCCAGCAGGGTCTGAACCGGGTTGCCATCCGTCAACCAATGAACCGCTATTTGTCGTTTTCCAGGTGCTTCGGCGGTGAGGCTTTTGCGCACGATGAAGACTCCCGATCGTCCATGATCCAGTCAACCAGGCTCATTTATAGCATCCATCGGGCCAAGTCTGCAACTGGTCGATGCTGCCTGAAAAATCGGCCCACCCATGGACGCTGGCACAACGGCATAGGGTTAAGCTAGAATAAGGCCATGACAAGAGAATCTGCGGAAACGGTCGTCGCGCCACAGCCTGATTCGCTTGGCGTTGGTCTAAAGGAATGGTCCATCGTCTGCACCGCTTTGGAGCAGGGCCAACAGGCAGTCTTGCTTCGGAAAGGTGGCATTTACGAGGCTGCCGGTGAATTTGAACTGGAGCATCGTGAATTTTTGCTGCTGCCGACCTATCTGCATCAGAAAGCGGAAAGTGTAAAACCGGCCTGGCGGAGCCGTATTTCCATCCTGCCCGCTGAGCCGGAGCAGATTTTAGTGAAATCCTGGGCCAGGGTACGCCAAATATTTCTGGTGCCAAGCCGGGCCGCCCTGGACAAACTCGACGAACTTTACCTCTGGGACAAGCCTCTACTGGATATGCGCTTTGGCTATCGCCCCAATTCCCCGCTGTATCTGCTGTTGCTGGAGACATTTTTGCTGGCCACGCCAACAGCCATTATCAATCATCCCGCTTACGCCGGTTGTAAAAGTTGGGTTCCACTACACGCCAAGATAGATATCCACGGCAGCGTACCTGTAATGCAACCGGCCAAAATTCAACAGTTGTCCGGGCGTATTAAAAAGGAATTTGCCGTCTGAAATCGCAGCGAGCGCCGCCCGGCGGACCGGTTAAATGGAACTTGGTCGGCCAGGATCAGTAACGGGAAGGTATTGGCAATGGCGAAGCAGTTTCAGCAGTCCATCACTACTTTGAGCTTGGGCAAAGGTCATTTCCGCATCGGTAATTCCAACGCATAAAAGCAGATCCACGCGGCCTGAAGCCAGATCAAAACTGGCTGGAATGTGATCCGGACTGCTGATCAAGACATTTCGGATGAGGCATGTTGGCAGGCCGTCCAACGGACCTCCTAACGCAATGCGATCCAGCGGCTCAATGAGTTCACCGCGAAGCTTTCCGCTGGCGGTCAGAATATTCACCGCCGCCAGCCATTGCAGCACACGCACGCACCAGTCGGCCCGATATGGTGATTGCATCACCAGCTCACAGCCCATACCGCTGTATTGACCCGGTTGAATATCCTGCGGATGAATTCCCCATGGATTGGACAACGCTGTGGTAACATACGCCCAGTTGGGGCGGGTCGGCTGGGGCGGCGATTCGAGTACGGCATGGGTCAGCCAACTGGGGTCTACACTGTCGCAACCCAATTGGTGGAAAAGCGGTGCCGCCAGAGGAAAGATGGTTTTGGAAAAGGTGCCGAAAATAGCCGGATAAATCCGCTCTTCGCGATCGCTCCAGATATTTTCAAACCAGATGCGCCGGGATTCTTCATCGTGAGCTTGCATGGATGGTTGCAGCCGAATGAATTCAGGTGCCGGTGTTAACGGAAGGCGGATTGTTAGCTTCAAACAAAGTGCGTTGTTCACGTTTCTGCGCTTTGCGCAACTGCCTCCGATTTCTTTCGCTCGGCTTTTCGTAATAGGCAATGCGTTTCATATCTTTGATAAGCCCCTCTTTTTCGCAGAGCTTTTTGAAGCGGCGCAGCATCTGTTCAACTGTTTCGTTCCCACGAGCCTTTACTTTGAGCATACCAGACCAACCTTATAGTTAAACCATCGTTGAATCCAAGAAAGTTATTATAATGAATGGCGGTGGGAGTTGCAAGTACGCGTGGCGGCCAAGTTTGCAGGTACGGGCCGGGTGCGTGGCTTTGGACCAAAAGGTGTGATTGGGTCGATATAAAAGTGAGACACGGCTGCAATAGCAGAGCAGACGGGTCGTTGTAACAAGAGGTATGACAGCGTATGGATTCGGACGCCATTACGGTCATGCTGGCGGGATGCCGGCGCGGTGATTCGGCCGCTTGGGATGCGCTGGTGGACGCCTACTGGCAAAGGCTTTATGGGTACGCCTTGCGGGCGACAAATAACAGCGAACTGGCCAGAGATTTGGTTCAAGAAACGTTCCTGAGAATCGTACAGAAATTAGAAAGGTACGACCATCAGGGCAAGTTTGAGGCGTGGCTTTTTCGCATTTTGGTAAATTTAATTAGAGACCACGGGCGCGTCACTGCCCGTAGACCAGTGCGATCGATTGTGAGTAAAGATGGTGACAGAACCAATGACATTACCGACGACCTGCCAGGTAAATCCCCCATACCTGCGGATCTCATCCAGCACGATGAAGATGTCATACGGATGGAAACCGCTTTGGGTCGCCTCTCGGAAATGGATCGCCAGGTTCTTTTGCTGCGACACTATGGCGACATGCCCTTCAAGGACATCGCCCGCGTTCTCAACTGCCCCATTGGAACCGTGCTGGCCAGGGCCCATCGGGCCATGGGCAAGCTCCGTATGCTTATGGAGGTAACCGATGAAAAATCTTAATCTTTCCCAAACCTGCCTGTTGGATGTATCAGGCGAACTCGGGCCACAGGCAGCCCGCCGATTGCAAACGCATGTGGATGTCTATCCTGCAGCCCATCTTGAATATGAATTGATCCGCAGCCGTTTTAACATGCTTCGGTCTTTGCCGCGATTTCAGGACAACGCCGATCCGGCGGCCAAGGCCCGCGTGGCTGAGTCGATCAAAGCTGGAATTCATGCCGCACTTCGGGAGCAGCGCCGGCAACAACGCCACCGTCAATGGAGTCGGCTGTGTTTTCAGGCACTTTCCGTGGCGTCCGGCATGGCGGCGTGCCTGGTTATTGCCGGCGGTATTTACGCTGTGCAAATGCGAACCCTGGCCCGCCATCAACGCATGCTGGATGCGGAATCCGCCTTCCGGGATGTGGCCCATGCCTCGCTGCCCAATCAGCCCGATTCCACCTACGCAGTGGTTTCCCACGAAATCGCGGCTTTGCGGGCGACCCACGGCCTGGCCGCCACTTCCAGCATCGGCAATATTCACATGATGCGACTGTTGCAGGCTCTCGATAAGGTTGCCACCGCCGCGGCTTCTTCAGCAACCGGCCAGCCGTCGGAATGAAATACGCCCTATTCCACGGCGGTTGGCACAATGACTTGGGATCTTGCATCGGCAGGCCCGGTAGTTTAAATAATTGCCGGCCGTTTGAGTGCCCGGTATTGCAAAGGAGTTGAATTGATGTCCAGGCTTTGTTTCAGTCCCGTTTCCAGCTATTTTACCAAATACGTACGCAGTGGCATGATCGCCTGTATGGCCGCACTGATTTTGACTTTAGCCCGTGCGGCCAGTGGCGCACCGTCGCATCAGCCATCCCAATTGACGACGCCGCAAATTCAGAAAATCCTGCAATTTTTGCAAACCACTGATCCATCGGTGTATCACGAAGCCTTGATCTTGCGGCGATCAAACCCGGCTAAATTCGTAAGACTGATCAGCGCCGCGGCACCCAACTTCCGCAGGCTTGAAAATCTGCAGAAGTCCGATCCGCAACTGTTTTCATTGACCATTAAAGACCTTTCGCTCACCCATCAATCCTTTAACCTGGCGGATCGATTGCGCCAGCCGGGCCTGACGCGGCAACAGACGAAACATCTGCGCATGCGGTTGCTGAATATTGTTACGGAACAATTTGGAGTTCGTCAACAGATTCGCAAGCTGGAACTGGACCACTTAATGCAGAAGATCAATGAACTTAAAGCTCAGTACGTCCGGCGACAACAGAACCAATCTAAAATTATTGCCAGTCGCGTAGCGGCTCTTATTGGCAAGCCACCCAGCGTCAATTGGTAAGGTGATGCAGGTTTTCCGAATGTATCTGCACGGCTCTGGTGCAGGCGCAACAAAAGGTTCATCTTATTTGTCTGCACGGGAAGTTGTATTGCCTGAGTCCCTGAAACACTGGCAAGGAAAACGGAGAGATAGGGATTCGAACCCTAGTAGGACTTGCGCCCTAACCGGTTTTCGAAACCGGCGCCTTCAGCCACTCAGCCATCTCTCCGGCTTAAGGCCTTATCATACCGTACGCTCAACGACTATCGCAACAGCATGGTTCATCGCCGCAGATACCGGTTGGCCTGAGAACGGTTTACGCCATGGGGAAATTGAACTGGCTGCACCGAATATCCGGCATGGTGTGTTGAGTAAAGTCTGCGGCCAGGCGACTGATGATGGGTTGGGCCTGGGCCAGCAGCCGATGATTCATATAGTCATCCAGGGGAATTGCCCGCACTGCAGCCTGAATGATTCCCCGGGCCGCCTGCAATAGACAAGCCGCTACCGCCCGTACCTCATGGGCCGTTGTTTCGCTCACCAGGGCACCAAAGGCCACACCACCATGCACACCCGTTTGCGGAATCACCGGATCAAACTGATCGTGTATCGGCTGGGTCCAGTTCCAACGCCGGGAGATTTCCCACAGGCGTGTACCCATTTGCAGCGATGCCAAACGCAAGGATTCCGGGAACTGTTCGCTGGAAAGTACCTGACTGACCGCGGGAACTAACGCAGGGTCTCCAAGGCGGGCGGCCCGAAAGGCGATACCTGCAGCAATACCTTGCGTAGGTCCAATGATGGCGCGCAGTGAAGACTCCACCAGATTGAGCACTTGCTGCCCGGTTCGCAAAAGGCCCCGCCGGGCCAATGTTTCAATGCTCAGGCATTCCTGGTAGCCGACACCCAGCCCAGTTGTGTCCACCAGTTGAACCAGTCCGAGTACGTTCATAAAACTCCACAACGACCCCAATGCGGCCCTTCGCTAAAGGAGTGCAAAGTTCATACCATACCAACCAGAGGCTGGCAGGTGAGCGACGGTATATAACACCCCGCCTGCGCGCCACCCCACTCAACTTATTATTGGATCATCGGCATATAAAAACCAACAGGTGAAGAAAAATAATGCTGCGGGGCTGTCAGGAAATAAAGTGTATTAATACGGCGCACGGCATTCTTGTCTGTGGCTATGAAGTGCCATTCTTGCATGCCATGGTCATTGGGTATGCCGGCCGCAACTTTGTCCGATACCCGCCCGATGAAAGCTGATCGCTGACTGCTGATCGCGGGCCACATCCAGCCAAGGACCAGCCGGATGGTAAAGGTTATTTCTTGACCGCACCTAATGCCCAAAAAACATCGGCAGATCATTGTGAATGGTAATAAAGAGAAAGGCGGCGACCAGCAGCACGATTCCAACGGTTTGTATGGCAGTTTGCACCTGCACGGGCAAGGGTTTGCCGCGAATTTTTTCGACGATTAACATTAAAAATAATCCACCATCCACAATGGGTAACGGCAGAAAATTGATCACCGCCAGATTCACCGAAATCAACCCCAGAAAAAATAGCAGATAAGTAAATCCGCGTGACTCCAGCGTATATCCAATCTTTACAATCCCCAGCACGCTGTGTAGCTGGTTTACAGGTACCGTCCGGCCCACCAGACCGAAAAGCGTCTGGTACGTCCGGACAATCCACGCTTCGGTGTGTCCAAAACCCATTTGGGCAGCTCCCAGAATGGAATGGCTTTTCTGCAGTTGCATTAACGGAGACAGCGGCAGGTTGATAGCATATTTGAGTTTGCTAAGCTCACGACTATCGTGGCTGGATACGGTTAACTGTACCGGCCGATGCTTCCCGGCAAATGCAATATCAATCGTTTGCCCGGCATAACGACGGGCCAGGGTAACAATATCAAACCAGTTTTTAATCGGAAATATTCCCCCGCTGGCCATATTCGGACCGCCTGGCACCACAATCGAAGCAATGGTGCGGCCGGGCAGAATTCCGGCGGCGGCGGCACGGCGATCTACCGCAGCAATCACGGGATGACCAAAGTCGTAATCCAGAGCCACACCCAGCAAGCCCTTCGCGCTGACCCTGGGGTGAAAGGTGATGATTTTAGAGTTGCGGCGCACCTGCAGCAGAACCTGCCGGCCCCGATTCCCTTTGACCGCCCGTTGCAGCTCATGAATCGTTGGATGAGCACTGGCATTAATACGTGTAATAATATCGCCACGCCGGATACCCACCTTCGCCGCCGCCGTTCCAGGTTCCACCATAGCCACACGGCACCGCGGCTGCATCCCAAGTATCCTGGGAAATTTGTTGACCCAATCGATGGTGGTCAAGGTGGGTTGTATAGTCAGGTAATGAATTTTTCCAGTATGATAACTCTTGAGAGTCAGTGTTACCGGGGCACCTTTGGACTGTTGTAAAATGTCGTAAAAATGGGCAAATCCATGAACAGCAATGCCATCAATGGCGATGATTAAATCCCGTGATTGAATCCCCTTATATTGCGGCAATGCGGTAACAAATGCTTTAAGTTCACCGGCCGTCAACTTGCCAAAACGCAAAGAAAGCATTTGCCCGATGCCAAAACTCAACATGCCGTTATTGGGATCAGCCACCGGCGTAATGCTTACATTATGAATGGTTTTGCTGTGAGGTTTCACATACTGCAAACTAACCTTGGCATCACCAGTATCCAGCGCCGCAGCCATGGCAAGCTGTGTAAATTCTAAAAATCCCTGCGGATGTTGATGGTTGATCGACACCACACGGTCCCCGATTTTCAATCCAGCTTTGGCGGCAGGACTGTTCCACGCCAGTTCCCCCACCACCGCGGGCGGAAAATTCACCCCAATGCGGAATATAAAGGCGAAAATAAGCACCGCAAAAATCAGGTTCATGACCACGCCGGCTGAAATAATAATCATCCGCTGCCAGATCGGCTTTTTGCCAAACGACGCCGGGTCTTCACTCACTTTGGCGGGGTCCATATCATCCTGGCCCAGCATACGCACGTACCCACCAAAAGGCAGCCAGGAAATCCGATAATCCGTCTCTCCGATCACTCGCGCAACCGCCAGTACCGGAACCTGCGACCCGGACAATGAGCCCGCAGCAGAACCAGCGCCATCCGCCGTCGGCACCGGAGCAACCACTGCCGGCGGTCCGATGTCCACGCTGCCAAAGGTAAAGCCCACGCCGCGCCGCCAGCCGCACAGTCTTGGACCAATGCCCATGGAAAAAACATCACACCGTACCTTGAAAAATTTTGCGGTGATGAAGTGCCCGAGTTCATGCACAAAAATCACCGAGCCAAAGCCGATGATAAACAGCACCACCTTTTCTGTACCCGTGATGGATCCCAGCAGCGTAAAGCCAAGGATGGGAAACACTGCCAGCGCACATATCGCCCCGCGAACCATTGCAGAAAGCCTTGGCGCAACTGGCTTTTCGTGCCGCGGAAGTTGGGTGGAATGGATGGGATTCATGCCAAGGCCTCCTGACGCGCCCAGTGGTCCGCAGCCAGAAGCTCTTCCAGCGTGGGCGCAGGGTTAAAACCGTTCTTCAAGTGTTTTTGCAGCACGTGCTGCGAACGCGGCACAATCTGCCCGAATGAAATTTTCCCTTCCCGGAAAAGGGCATTGGCTACTTCATTAGCGGCATTCACCACCGCACCGCACGTCCCACCACGCCGCACTACTTCAAAACCCAGTTCCAATGCAGGAAATCGTCCCCGCGGCTGTTCAAATCGCATTTGGCTTATTTTCGACCAGTCCAGACGATGGCTGCAGCCAGGATACCGGTCCGGATGCGTCAGCGCATATTGAATCGCAGTCCGCATATCCGGGGTGCCCAGTTGCGCTATAATGCTGCCATCTACAAATTCAATCATGCTGTGAATAATGGACTCCGGATGAATGAGTACCTCTATGCGATCCGCCGGCAGATTAAACAGCCAGTGCGCTTCGATAATCTCCAGTGCCTTGTTCATCATGGTCGCGGAATCAATCGTTATTTTCGGCCCCATACGCCAGTTCGGATGATTCAGCGCCTGCTCAACCGTGGCCGCAGAGCTTTGTTCCGGCGTCCACGTGCGAAACGGTCCGCCGCTGGCCGTAAGAATAATACGCTCAATCTCATGGGCCTGGCCACTGCGCAAGGCCTGAAAAATTGCCGAATGTTCAGAATCCACCGGCAACACCCTCGCCCCGCTGCGAACGGCAGCGGGCATCACCAGCCCCCCCGCCACCACCAGAGCTTCTTTATTCGCCAAAGCAATCCATTTGCCGGCCGCTGCCGCCTTGAGCACCGGCGAAAGACCTGCCGCTCCCACCACCGCCGCGCAAACCATGTCCACATCCGGCCTTTCCACCAGACGATCCATGGCCTGCGGACCGGTATCCACGATTGTTCCAAATTCCTCCACCTCCGCCTGCAGGGCCTGTGAATCACGCTCCGTTTCAGGTGAACTTAACACCACCACAGCCGGTTTTACCTCACGGGCTTGCTCGGCCAGCTTCTTCCAATTTCTGGATGCCGCCAGACCGGCAACAGCAAAGGATGACCCTAAATGCCTGGCCACCGCCAGGGTATTAACGCCGATGGAACCTGTGCTTCCAAGCACCGCCAGACGTCGCTGTCCAGAGACATCGCCAGTTGTTTTTTGGAAACCTGACGCCTTAATCATCAATGATTAACTCATTTCTTTCCGCAGGACTGCCCGCAGCCCGAATATAGGGTCGGCCCGGTTCCATCCAGACCTGTAATCATAAAAGCCCAAGCCATCGGATACAAGGCCTGATGGTCCGCGCCGCAAGGGTTGATCTACAAATTTACTAAAGAGGGTTATAAATTTTCGGTTGTTCGCGTACAATGCACGGCTGTGGAAAAGTGCCAACCTGTGGAGCTAACCCATGGCCAATGCCAGTCAAACCAACATTGCCTCCCCGGATGATACAGGCGATATAACCGTGCACATTCAGCAGGTCGTTCAGCAAGCTCGCAGGGCGGCACGGCAGTTAGCCACGCTCTCCGGAGCGGTACGCAATAACGCACTGGCGTCTATTGCCAATGGGCTGCTGAGCCATGCGGAGGCCATTCTTGCTGCCAACGCCACGGATGTGGAGCAGGCCAGGCGCGACTATCTGGCGGCGGCAATGGTAAGCCGCCTGACTCTTACGCCACAAAAAATTCAGGCTATGGCCCACAGCATCCGGCAGATTGTCCAGCAGGTGGACCCCGTGGGCCAGACTATTGAAGCCAGCGACCGCCCGAATGGGCTGCGGGTTGAAAAACGCCGGGTACCCATTGGGGTCATTGCCATCATTTATGAAAGCCGCCCCAATGTTACCAGCGATGCCGCAGCCCTTTGCCTTAAAAGCGCCAATGCGTGCATTCTGCGTGGCGGCAAGGAATCTCTGGGCACCAATCTGGCCATCGCCAAGGTTATTCAGGAAGCCCTTGGCTCATCGGGTATGGACGCAGCGGCGGTACAAGTGCTAAGCACCACTGACCGCGCCGCGGTGACGGCCTTGGTAACCGCTCAAGGTGCCGTGGATCTGGTGATACCGAGGGGTGGAGAATCTTTAATTCGGGCCATAGTGGAACAGGCGACCGTTCCGGTCATCAAGCACTACAAGGGTGTATGCCATATCTATATTGATAAAGACGCCGATCCGGAAATGGCCGTGAAGGTCGCGTACAGCGCCAAGGTGGATGGCTGCGCGGTGTGCAACACGGCAGAATGCATTTTGGTGCATCAGGAAATTGCCCCTCGCGTACTGCCGCGGCTGGCCACGCTCTACCGGCAAGCCGGGGTGCAGATGCGGGCGGATGCGCGAAGTCTGGGATTATTGCAAGATGCCAAACTGGCCGTGGAAAGCGACTGGGGGCAGGAATTTCTGGACCTTATCGTGGCCATCAAACAGGTGAATACCATGGATGAAGCCATCAGCCACATTACGCAGTACGGGTCACAACACACCGACGCAATTATCACCAGCAATCTGGCAGCAGCCCAGAAGTTTGTGCAGCAGGTGGATTCCGCCAGCGTGATGGTGAACGCTTCCACCCGCTGGGCGGACGGATATGAATACGGTTTAGGCGCGGAAATCGGCATCAGCACGGACAAGCTCCATGCGCGCGGCCCCATGGGTGCAGAAGATCTATGCACGTATAAATTTATCGTAACGGGAAATGGCCATATCCGGGTTTAGCGCCGGCGGGATTTTCGTGCGGCTTTGCGCACCCGCAACGCATCTTCGTTAAACTGACGGCGTGCGATAAGCACGTGATGGTAATTCTGGGCAAAACGGTGGGCTTCATCGCGAACGTACTGCAACATTTTAAGAGCCTGGTTGGTGCGTGATAACCGCAGTGGAGCGCTGCGTGCCTGCACAAAAATTTCTTCTTCGCGTTTGGCCAGGCTTATCACCATGGGCGGTTTAACATCCATGGCGGCAAAAGCCTCCTGGGCGGCGTGTAACTGCCCCAGCCCGCCGTCAATTAATATCACATCGGGATATAGCTCGCTGCTTTGGCCGGCATTGCGATAACGACGATTTACCACCTCCGCAATACAGCGATAATCATCGATACCGGTAACTGTTTTGATGCGAAAACGCCGGTAGCCATCCTTAAACGGCCGTCCGTCAATAAAACAAACCAGAGAACCAACCGTGGCTTCACCCTGGAAATGGGCGATGTCGATGGCTTCAATGGAGCGTACCGGTTCGGGCAGTTCCAAAATGTCCTGCAACTGGCGCAGCCCGTCCTGCAGGTTGCGGAAGAACAATTCGGGCTGCAGCAGTCGCCCATATTTACCCCGATTAGAAAGCGCACTCAAAGCCCGGATCTGATCACGCAAGCCCGCGGCCTTTTCAAATTCCAGTTTAGCTGCCGCCGCTTCCATATCCGCCGTCATTTCCTTAAACACCGCGGCAGGGCTGGTTTCCAGGAAACGCCGGAAGCGCTCAAGGTCTTCGCGATACGCAGTGCGGCTGATCTTGTCGGCACATGGTGCCGAACACTGTCCGATGGCGTAGAGCAGGCATGGGCGGAAAAAGCGCCTGCGTTCATCCTCTTCCCGGATTTCCAGATGGCAGGTACGAAACTTAAAGGCCCGCTGCAGATGAATCACCGCGTCTTTCAGGGCTGCGGCACTCATGAAAGGCCCCACCAGTTTGGAACCCGAACTTTGCGGCTCACGCGTAACATAAACACCCGGATAATCGTCGCGGGTGGTGATTTCCAGAAACGGGTAGCTTTTCCCATCAGAAAGGCGGGCATTAAAACGCGGTTTGACATCTTTAATCAGACGGTTTTCCACCAGCAGCGCTTCGACTTCGGAATCGCAGTTCAAGGTGTCAAAATCCACCACATAATCCAGCAGACGCTGTTTGGCCGGCCCCAAGTCCGTGGAAGCCAGGAAATAACTGGCCACCCGATCACGCAGTGAGCGTGATTTACCCACGTAAATGACCACGCCGCGGGTATCCTTCATCAGGTACACGCCGGGCGCAGCCGGCAGACTGCGGGCCTTGGCATGCAGCCGCGGCAGACGCTGGTCCGCAGCTTCCGCCGGCAGTGGCAAGGCTATTTCTCCGGCGGGAATTTCCTGGATGAAATCTTCTTCTTCAATACCCGTATCGGCCGACATTGCGGGTGTATCCGGATAAACTTCAGGCTTGTCGATTCTTTCTGCCATTTCATGCTATTATAGGTAAAGTCGCATGGTTGAGGTAATCAGGCGGCTTGCTTGGCAAGGAACAACAGGTGACTAAAAAATCAACTTTAAACAGTGGCATCGCAGCAACCGCATCCGCAGAAGACCGGATGGTCTACCACGGCTCGCGGGTGGATATGGTATTACGGACGGTTACCACCACCTCCGGCCGGAAAATTCAGCGTGAAATTGTGGTCCATCCAGGGGCCGTCATTATCCTGCCGGTGTTGCGCGACGGCAATTTGGTGCTTATCCGCAATCTGCGCCATACCGTTAAGGAAGAACTTTGGGAACTGCCGGCCGGCACGCTGGAAAAAGGTGAAGATCCAGCCCGTTGTGCGGCACGCGAATTGACGGAGGAAACCGGCTACCAGGCGGCCCAGATTATTCCCTTCGGCTGGTTTTACACCTCTCCCGGAATTCTTACCGAAAAGATGTTTGCATTTATTGGTGCTGGATTATCCGCCGGCCCGCAGGCTCTGGAAGATAACGAAACCATTCAGGTCGAAATTGTTACCCCCGATCAAACACTGGCCATGATCCGGGAAAATAAAATTGTGGATGCCAAAACGATTGCCGTAGTGCTAAAATACCTGTTGACGGAGGACAAACATTAGGAGTTGCGACGGCATGGAAACGGTGAGAAGATGAACCGGCTATTTTCCGCAGCGTGCGGCGGGATGACCGGGTAACGGCAGGGTGCCAGGTCGGAAGTATACGTATGAGTTGGCGCGATCGTGATTATAACCGTGCGGGCAGGTCCGGAATGGGCCTTTTTGACAGCCCATGGTCCATTCTGAGCTGGTCCCTGCCGCTGGGAACGTGGTTTGGCATTCGGGTGCGTCTGCACTTCTGGCTGATATTGGCGATTATTTTTGATATGGCCACGGCCCTGCGTACCGGCAATTGGATGGCCAGTATCAGCCTGGCCGGTTTGACGGTGATTGCCGTGCTGCTGCATGAAATCGGCCACCGCGTTATGGCGCAGTGGGTGGGCGGACGGCACGATGATTTTCTGCTCTGGCCGGCGGGTGGGCTGGTGCCACCGCTAAGTCCACCCCGGCCCTGGCCCACGTTTGTGGCTAATGCCGGCGGCATTGCAGTGAATTTGCTGATCTGTGTGGGCACTGGAGAATCGCTATGGCTGAAATGGCATTGGGCACCGCCAATACCGGGGAACCCGCTGCTGTTATTCAGCGTCAACCCCTTCTGGGAACCTGCCCATGGACCGGCGTTTACGCTGCTGCTGATGGCGTACCTGATAAGCCTTTCGCTGGTGCTCATCAACCTGCTGCCGTTTTACTGGTTTGATGGTGGCCCGCTGCTGCAGGCTATTTTATGGCGTTGGACGGGTTTGTACCGGGCGATCAACATCACCTGCATAGTGGGCATGGTGATTGCCGCGCCCATGACGCTTTTTGCCATTTATGAGGGATCTATTCTGGCCGTGGTTTTCTGGGCATTGCTTTTCTTTTCCGCCTGGACCAAGCGCCGCGAACTTCAAGCTCAAGGGCCAGATGGTTATGAGGCTGGTTTGACCCTAAGTGCGGGCCTGCGCGATTTGCCCACGCCCAAACGGCGGAAACTGGCACGGCGCTGGTTCCGCTGGACCGCCATCGATGAACATCGTGAGGTGCGGGACCAGCAGCAAATTGATGCAATTTTAGCCAAAGTTCATGAACATGGCCTTCATAGTCTGACCTGGTTTGAAAAGCGGGCCTTACGCCGGGCGACAGCACGCCAACGGCAGCGCGATAAACTCGATCGCGTCAGCCGCTAAAGAAGGTGGCGAAAATTAAAAAGTATACTTTTCCGGGTGGTTTTACCAATGTTATCAGGCCTGACAAGCTCGCAAAGTTGGTCAAGATACTGAATTTACGGCGATTCTCTGTCCCGATCATTCTTGCACATGGAAAATTCCGTTGACCATGGATATACTTTAAGCAGGTGCCGAACATGGAGATGGCGCTTTTTTAATAAGGGGGCGACAGGTATCGACCGGACAGTAGTGTTGATTATGGCATGCCGACCTGCCAAACAAGTCGTAAAACTGAGTGGCAAAAAATCAAATGCTGAGAACTTTAAGTTCCCAACAGCCGGGGGCTTCGGCCTTCGGTTGGCTGCCTAAGATAAGGTAGCCCGGTTCCCGCAGGTAGTCCGCGACCCGCGATGAACTGACGACCAGCGGAATGCTCGAATGACAGAGTTGATCGGTCATTCGCTAAGATTCAGGATCGGCTGGAGCTTTCGGTAGTTTGGCTGTGGACGCCCGGACGCTCGACATTAACACGTAGCCTACGCATGTAGAGGTAATCTTCAACCTGCCTCGGGACGAGGGTTCGACTCCCTCCGCCTCCAGTAGTTCCATGGTGTCCTGCGGGTTGTCCCCCACCAGTTCAGGGCCCCGCCGCAATGACTGGCTTATCCACACATGCGGTGGGTTTGCAGCCAGATTCGGACCTTGGCTTCAACACCACGTGCCGACCAGGCTGCTCATTATCCGGAGACATGCCATGATGACCGTTCCCGCTCGATGGCCTGTGATGGTTGGATTGGGTGAAATTCTCTGGGATTTGTTGCCCACCGGCAAAGCCTTGGGTGGAGCACCCGCCAATTTTGTCTATCACGCCCACGCCTTGGGAGCCGTGGCCTCGGTGGTCAGCGCGGTGGGCCGCGACAACTTAGGGCAGGAAATTCTCCAGCGTCTGGACCACTTGGGCGTTAATCGTAATTTTGTCGCCGAGGATTCCTTGCATCCCACCGGGACGGTTTCAGTCCAAGTCGATAAGCGCGGAATTCCGGAATACATAATTCATGAAGACGCGGCCTGGGATTTTATCCCGTATGAGCCGGGCTTGGATTCCCTGGCCGCCACGGCCGACGCCGTATGTTTCGGCTCGCTGGGCCAACGTTCGGCGGTTTCCCGGACCACAATTCAGCGTTTTCTGGCGGCCACACGGCCGGAATGCAAACGCGTGCTGGATATCAACTTGCGTCAGCACTTTTACACACGAGACATCATTATCCAATCGCTGGAATTATCCAACATTCTTAAACTTAATGAAGATGAATTGCCGGTGCTGGCAGCGATGTTTGCCCTGCACGGCCAAGTTGAAGATCAGTTGTCGCAATTGTTGCGACGGTACCATCTGGAAGTCATTGCCCTGACGCGCGGCAGCCGGGGAGCCATGCTGCAGACACCCCATGAGACGGTTGATTGTCCAGGCTTTTCCGTGGTGATAGCCGACACCGTCGGAGCCGGTGACGCCTTCACCGCCGCCATGACGATCGGTCTGCTGGCCAGGCGGCCACTGATGGAAGTCAACCGCCAAGCCTGCCAGGTTGCGGCTTTTGTCTGCTCGCAGCCTGGTGCCACGCCAAAAATTCCCGCGGAGCTTGCTGCGAAGATATGCCTGCAAAGCCATGTAGATACGCCGGCGAACGCGCCTGGGCCATACTGACCCCGTCCAGAAAATTTTATTGTACATAACTAATCCGTACAGAGATGAAGGTTGACAAGCTACGCCAAGTCGCTTGAAATGCTTTTCGGCGGCGATATCATATTTTTAACAGGAGTTTTTCTGAGCCACACGTTAAATCTTCTTAAAACCCCCTTTCACGAATTTCACGTTAGCCAAGGGGCGAAAATGGTCGGTTTTGCCGGTTGGGATATGCCGCTGCTATATCGCGGTATTATTGCTGAGCATCAGCACACCCGGAAATCGGCTTCGGTTTTTGATGTTTCACACATGGGGCGTGTAAAATTCACCGGCCCGGATGCGGTGAAATTCCTGAATCACCTGCTGACTCGCAACATCGCGGGGGCGGCAGTGGGACAATCCTTGTATTCGCTGGTATGCAATGAAAATGGCGGCGTGCTGGACGACGTAATCGTTTCGCGTATGGAAAAATACCACCTCATGGTTTGCAACGCCTCCAACCGGTTGAAACTACTGGCCTGGTTTGACCGACACCGCACCGGCTTTGACGTACAGATCAGCGACGAAACTCTGCAGACCGCCATGGTTGCGCTGCAGGGACCTAAAGTGATTGAATTATTAGATGCCGTTTTGCCCAAGCCGGTGGCAGGACTCAAGCGCTATCATTGCATGATGCAGCGTTATATGTTTATCCCGTTCACTGTTTGCCGCAGTGGTTATACGGGCGAAGACGGCGTGGAAGTGATTTGCGGCAATTCTGCCGCGCTGATGGCCATTAAGTTTTTGCTCAAATCAGATGGCCAAGGCACCGAATCGCTGGTACAGCCGGCCGGGCTTGGTGCCCGTGACACCCTGCGATTGGAAGCGGGAATGCCGCTGTATGGCCACGAACTAAGCGAAACCGTAGATCCGATTTCCGCGGGTTTGAACTGGGCGGTCGCCAAGGATAAGGATTTTATTGGATCGAAGGCGCTCGCCGGACTGGTACAGCATGGCACACCCCAGAAACTCGTTGGGCTGCTGGTAGATTCACCCCGTACGCCGCGTCAGGACATGACGGTTTTGGCGGGTGGAAAGCCCGTAGGACGCATCACCAGTGCGACGGCCAGCCCCACGATGGGCCGCACCATTGCCATGGCCTACGTGCAGTCGGAATTTTCCGAACCTGGCACTGCGGTGGAAGTAGACTTACGCGGTACGCCGCTGGCCGCCACGGTTACCAAGCTACCTTTTTATAAACGGGCGGGTTAAATTTAAGCTTTTATAGAGGAGTTGAATGGCATGGCATCACCGACCGACCGCTTTTACACTGAAACACACGAATGGATTAAGCTGCAAGGGGAGAGAGTTCTGCTGGGCATTACACGATTTGCCGTGGATGAACTTACGGATGTTACTTTCGTCGAGTTGCCGGCTATCGGAAAGACGCTGACCGTCGGCAAGGCGTTTGGCGAAATTGAATCGGTAAAAGCTACGAGCGAATTGTACGCACCGGTGGATGGCGCAGTGGTGGAAGTTAACGATGCGGTGAAAAACGACCCCAGCACTATTAACCAAGACCCTTACGAGGCCGGGTGGCTGGTGGCGGTGAAGACCGGCCCGGTGGATACATCCAAGCTTATGTCCGCGGCGCAGTATGATGCCAAATTCAACATTCATTAATCATTGGACGGGTTATCTGCAGCTAGACCACTGCGGCAGGCTCGGCCGGTATCTGCGTTACAGTCGGAGAGGCAGTTTCGGCCTCTGTTAAATAGCAGCCCGGATCAAAACCCATCCAGTCGCCGGTGGCGGCTTCAGCCCGCGTACGCAAGTTGCCGTTGCACACATCGACAAACCGGCAGGATCGGCAACGCTCCGGAAGATGTGCGCGACGATTTCGCAATATCGCCAGGCGAGGGTCTGTTGCCTGCGACCATATTGTGCTAAAGGGCTGCTCACGCACGTTGCCGCAGTTATAATGCCAGCTAAATTGGTCGTAATGCACATTGCCTTTGGGATCAATGGAAGCAATATTGCAACCAGATCGGTTTCCGCCGGTGCCGCGCAAACGAGCTTGTACCTCCGCCAGGCGGGGGTCGTTCTCGCGCTCCATGCGCAACAGCATATACGCCGCATCCGCATGGTTATCCACGGTCAACACTTCCAAGGGCCGGCCAGATTTATGCAGTTCAACACTGCGCTCAAAAATGCGGTCTACAATGGTGCGAATCTGTTCGGGCGTAAGATCCACGTTTTGCATGTTGCCACCGCGGCCCGAATAAGCCAGATGGTAGACGCACAGACGTTGTATGTTATGTTCCAGGCAAATATCAAAAATGGCGTCCAAATCCTGCCAATTCAGAGCGTGAACGGTGAAGCGGGCCCCCACCTTGATGCCCCGGCTGCGACAGCGATCAATAGCCGTCAGGGATGCCGCAAAAGCCCCCTGCTTGCCGCGGAGTTTATCATGACGCGATTCAATACCATCCAAACTGATACCCACGTAGCGCAAGCCCGATTTGGCCAGGCGATCCGCCATGGCATCATCAATGAGCAAACCATTGGTGGACAACGTGGTGGCCAAGCCGATGGATTGGGCGTGGGCAATAAAATCCAGGGCTTCTGGCCGCGCGAGCGGTTCACCGCCGCTTAACAGCACGGCCGGTACGCCAAACCCCCGCAAATCATCGAGTAATTTCATTCCTTCGTGGCGGGTTAATTCACCAACATCCGGCGCGGCCGTAGCCGAAGCGTAACAATGCACGCAGTGCAGGTTGCAAGCCCGTGTTAAGGCCCATACCACCACTGGTTTGGGAACACCAGCAGTGCCAGCGATGCCGGTTCCCCCAGTGCACGTATGGCCATAACGTAGCGGTTCATTACCAGCCTGATGGCCACAGAGTAAATTGGTAATGCTTAGCATAAGGCACCACTCCTGGTAGAACGCAGTGACACGTGTACACAATCCGGTTCCGATTCCAAGGGATCTCCGGTGAGGGCATAGGCTCTGGCCCGGCTGCCGCCGCATATTTCTCGATATTGGCAGAATCCACATTTACCTTTGATCTGGTTCGGATCCCGCAAAGACTGAAACATCGGTGAATATTGATACACATTCACTGGCGAATCTTTGGGGAAACTGCCACAGAGAATAGGCATGAAACCGCTCGGATATATTTCTCCGATATGACTGATGAACATCACTCCACGACCATCGTTGGTGCCCACCATGCCGGGAATGGTTTGGGGGCATGCCGTATTTTTGCGGCCGGGTTGCCACCCACTGCGCTGCAGCAGAAACCGGCGATAATGCGGCGCTTCTGTAGTTTTAATCTGATACGGTTGAATCAGGCTGTGCTGGTAGAGCTTTTCAAAGGCGACTTCATATTCCCACGGCGCAATTCGCTGCTCGGCCAAACCGCGTCCGGTGGGGACTAAAAAGAATACCGACCACATCAAAATGCCATGGGCAACAAGCAGGTGGGCCATTTCATCAATTTGGTCAAAATTGTGCCGGGAAATCGTGGTGTTAATCTGCATGGGCAAGTTTACGGCACGGGCATCGCGCATAATTTCAAGGGTACGCTGGAAACTGCCCGGCACACCACGGAAGGTGTCATGGCGGGCGGCATCAGCCCCATCTAAGCTGACCGCCAGGCGATGCAATCCCGCATTCTTGAGGCGGGTGACCGCTTCGCTGGTTACCAGTTTGGTCGCTGATGGCGTCATGGCGGTTTTAAGGCCCAGCTCTACGGCATGTTCCACCAAATCGAAAACATCATGGCGTTTGATAGGGTCTCCACCGGTCAGCACCAGCATCGGAGGCTTGGGAAAGCCAGCCAAGGCATCCAGCAGACGCAGAGACGTAGCGGTATCTAATTCCAAAGGATGGCGGTGGGGTTGAGCCTCGGCCCGGCAATGTTTGCAAAGCAGATTGCAGGCCCGAGTTACTTCATAAAACGCAATCAGCGGAGAGAAATTAAAATCCGCAGCGCTGTAGCCTTGGCGAGGATCTGTTACCGGCTGCGATGTCGCATCAGCTCTTTGAATCATGGTACATACTCCCGCAGGGATGAGGCGTATCTACGCCAGATCCGACAATAACGTTGGCTGCGCCGTGGGCATAACAACATCGCCCGGCGCTCACAGCCACTTGCCATAAAAGTATAGCAGATATATTCTGGATATCAAGGTTTTAATTACGGCGTTCAGGAGCACTTTATGATAACCATGTCCGATGTTGCGATCGAAAATATTCTCGCCAATTCCCTTATCGGCAGGCTTGGTCTGGCCGATGTAGATGGCCAGCCCTATTGCCTGCCGTTTCCTTTCTGCTGGCATCAGGGGGCGATTTACCTGCGTCTGGCGATGACCGGCCGCAAAGGCGATATCCTGAAAAAAAATAACCGCGTATGTTTTGAAGTGGACTGGTGTGCCGAGCAGATGGCGGACTACGCCTCGATTATTATTGAGGGTCGGCTGATGCCGGTAACTGATCTATCGGAAAAAAAAGCGGTTCAGGCCGCCAATGAAGCTAAATATCGGCGGCTGCGACCCAATCATCGACCTGGCCACGGGCGCAACACCGCGCTGGAAGCACTGGCCATGCACAAAATTACGGTAAGCGTACTATCCGGGCGATGTATGGAGCCGCGAACAACTGGCCAGCAGGAAATAGATACTCAAAGCTGGTTAGCCGCTGCGCCGCTGTAAACGACGCTATTGTCTATCGCTGTCGTCCGCCGTTATGGCTTGTCTGAGGCCCACCGGTAACGCTTTAGAAGACTTGAGATTTGCTGCAGCGACGCCCGGTTGACTGCTAAAGCTTGCACCAGATACGATCTCAATCGGCGATCGGTTGCGTACTTCATCATTGCCATATCCATGGATACCTGCGAAGAGAAATCGGCATACATCAAGACCAGATACATACGCTGGAATTTTGGCTCGCCGGCGGTGAGCAACAAATGACCTTCTATTCGGGTCTGCACCTGTAGTGCCGCGCCGCGGACCGATTTTGGATAATGATATTGCAAACTAAAGTGGTGTTTTCGGGCCCAGGTTTGCAACTGTCGCAGCAGCCGACCTTGCTGGCGGTCCATTGATGCATTGAATATGGCAACTGGTGCGGAAAGCCCTTTGAAACGGGCCAAAAATGCCAATTGGGTTTTATCACGGTGCGCCTTGGCCAGCCCGGGCAAAAATCGAGCCAGGACTACCCTATCGGCAGGACTTATGTGCGCTTTGAAGGTGGCCGGAGGCAGCGCCGGCGACTGTGAACAACCAGCCTGAATGGAGAGCAACGCCAGACCAATAAGAGCCCATGAGGCACGTGGAATTCGCATAACGATCTTTCGTGGGCTGTGGAGCATGATGTAGTTTACCGTTTGACCGCGGTGTTATCCCCGCCCATACGTGCCCCGCGCAGCAAGGCCCCCAGCGTCAATCGGCCCGGACCGGCCACCAATAAACCAAAAATTACCACGCCGAGTTCCAGTGGGTATTCATAGCCACCCTGATCATGAACACCTGAAAATCCGTGACTATGCATCACCCATACCGCCACGCTCATATTGATACACATAGGAATAGCGACCAGCCGTGTGCCTGTGCCCAATAACAGCACAATTCCTCCACAAAACTCCGTCAGCGCACTTAGATAAGCACTGACTTTTGGCATGGGTGCACCCACACTGGCAATGAAATGCTCAAAACCGACCATGCCCACCCCCCCGAATGCCCCGAAAAGCTTCTGCGATCCGTGATAAATAAATACCCACGCCAACATCAGCCGAATAATCAGCAGGCCCCAATCCTTGAGTGTTGGTGGATAAATGACTTTCCCTTGATTCATGTCAGGAACTCCGTAAAAACGTACACCGGTTACAACAAACCCATTTGCGAAAGTGCAATGCGAATTACTTCACGATTGCCTCTGGAAGGTTCGCATAGCGGCAGACGCATTTCGCCCGTATCTCTTTCCAGTAGTGCCATGGCAGTTTTAATCGGAATGGGATTGGTTTCCACAAACATCGCCTTGCACAAACTAAATAGCCGATGATGAAGCCTCCGGGCATGCACCGTATTCCCTTCTAAAGCGGCATCAACGAGTCTGCGCACCTCACCCGGAATAATGTTTGACACTACGCTGACCACCCCCACAGCACCCACGGCCATCATTGGAAGAGTCAAGGAATCATCCCCGGAAAGCACCGTCATGCCTGCCGCCACGGCTTCCGTGGTCATATCCAGGTTGCCCGCAGCATCTTTTACCGTGGTGATGTTTGGACAATCGTGTGCCAATCGGGCCATGGTGGCCACAGTCATGGTAACATTGGTGCGGCCAGGAATGTTGTAAAGTATCACAGGAATGGTCACGGATTTGGCAATAGCTTTGAAGTGCCGATACAGCCCTTCCTGTGTCGGTTTATTGTAGTAAGGGTTGACCGATAGCACAGCATCGGCACCTGCACTCTGGGCGTGGCGACTTAGGTCCACAGCTTCGTCTGTGCTGTTGGACCCGGTACCAGCAATGACAATCAAGCCAGCCTTATGGCCAACACGAACCGCAGTTTCGACTACCTGGTGATGTTCCTGATGGGAAAGCGTCGGGGATTCGCCTGTGGTGCCTACCGCTACAATTCCCTTTACCTTGTGCCGGGCTTGAAAACCTATTTGCTGCGCATAGCGGGCGACATCAAAGCTTCCTTGATTAAATGGTGTGACCAATGCGGTGAACGTGCCTTTGAACATTCAAGTATTCTCCTCATCAGCATCGCCCAACCGGACGATGGCATCTTCAAACATCATAGCCGGGCCACTGCGCACAAGTCTATTCACCCGGCGGACCTGGCAATGGCCAGTTTCATTTCCCGCACTGCAGCACGCAATCCAATAAACAGCGCCCGGCTGACAATGGCATGACCGATGTGCAATTCATTCACCTGCGGCAAGGCGGCAATTGCGCCTACATTGTGATAGTTGAGACCGTGCCCGGCGTTAAACTGCATACCCAGATTCAAAATCTCTTCACCGGCAGCGCGCAGTCGTTCGTGCTGTATATGGATCGGACCGTTACCGGTTGCCAACGCATAAGGTCCGGTATGCAACTCGCACAGGTCAAACCCGGCGGCTTTGGCCGCCCTTACCTGCTGCACATCGGCATCAATAAAAGCACTCACACGAATGCCCGCGCCATGCAGTTTTTTAACCATTTCGGCCAGCGGCACCTGCTGGCTGCAAACATCCACGCCGCCTTCGGTGGTGATCTCGGTGCGTTTTTCGGGCACCAGTGTCACCATGGCCGGTACAGTTTGCAGGGCGATCTCCATGATTTCATGGATGGCGGCCATTTCCAGGTTCAGAGGAACTCCAGTCGTTTGCCGCAGCACCGCCACATCACGATCTTGAATATGGCGTCGATCTTCGCGCAGATGCACCGTAATCAGATCGGCCCCGCCAAGTTCCGCCTCCACTGCCGCCCACACCGGATCCGGTTCATGGCCCTGCCGAGCCTGGCGCACCGTGGCAACATGATCTATATTGACCCCAAGCTTTACCATCTTTAGTCTCCGCCGATTGTCACATTCACTAAGGCCTGGCGATTCGCCATATCTGTCGGGCCTTTTATCAACCCCGGCAATTCTACCCTCCCGGAAAAAAATCCACATCTTCCTGAATCCACAGTCCATGAGTGTGGGTTGCTGGTAGTACTACGATCCAGGTTTGCGGAGTTGGGGCGACCGGTTGGCAATACGCTGCCATACTTGTACGTGCCAGGTGGTGTAAAAATAAAACCACCATTGATAGTGCCACTGATAGCTTTTGGCTTCAAGCAGACGCCAGTGCGGTCCAAGAGCCTTGGGAATCGCGATTTGTTCCAAGGGCCGACTGATATCCGGCGGCATATCCTCAACCGTTACCAACGTACGCACCGATCGATTGGCATTGACCCAGCGCATCAAATGAATCCATGGTAACGGCGCGTCGGGTAGGCGACGAATGATGGGAAAGTCCTGCCAGGAATGATCGTAGGGATCGATATGACGAACGCTTTGCCAGTCGAATCTCAGTGTACCGATGCCGTGGGTCCATTGAGGACACGCCAACACCATTTCCTTGGGATGTGTCGGGTTGAAATAACGGAGAGCAACCGTATCAATGGGCTTCCAGATAATTTGACGGTAGAAAAACTGATTGGTCAGCGCAAACGTCGTACAGACCAGTACCACTGTCACAATAACGGAGTAACGCAGAATTTTAGTCGGCAATTTTGCCAATGCCATGCCCAGCCACAGCACCCAGGCGATTGCTATAAAACCGAGATAACGTTGATGCCAGATTACGTGATGTGGATAGATGGACCAATACGAATGTGCCGGCAGTGAGCCTAAGGCGAAGATGGTCATGGGCAGACCAATCCATAGAGCAAGATGCCACCACCGTCCCACCGGGGGTTGATCCATCGGCGTGCACTGCCGACGGTGTCGCTGTGGAACCAGACCCCACATCATGACCAACCCCACCCCGATGGCGATCCAAAACTCTGCCTTGGCCAACCATGGAATGGTCTGCCCGGCCAGGTTTTGCGAGAAATGCGGCGGCAGCGCAAACCAATGAACCATACGATGAGTAGGCGGATACACCGGCCAGAGAAATCCCAGCAGATGCACACATGGCAAGCCGACAATCGTATGCCAGTTGATTTCGTTGTAAGACTGCACCCACGGCACCGCATTTCGGACATGATTGATAAGCCAGTGCGTTTGATACAAATACCACCATGTTGGTACAGCCCCCATAGCCCCCGCCCCCAAACACCATAGCGGGACATCCCATGGCCGATGCCGTGGTTTACCAATAAGCCACAACAACTCGATCGCCACCATAAACCAGCCCAGGGTATCGGCGAGAAGCATGGCGGCTCCGGTGCATGCCCATAAGGGATACCAGAGCCATTGCCGGTTCGAATTCTGCCATTGGAAATACAGTGCCACATTTAATGTTGTCAGCAGATAAAAGGCCCCATACATTTTTAGATCGCGGCTGTAATAGATCAGAAACGGATTGACGGCCACCAGCAGCATAATCAGCATTGACCGCCATGACGAGGTGAACTGCCGGGCAAGAAAGTAGGCGCTTGGCACCATAACGGCACCCAGAAACGCCGGCACCAGACGCAGGTAATCCGGGGCAAGTGCGGTGCCTTTTGGAATATGCAACCAATGCGTGAGCAGCCAGATGTATCCCCAGAGCGCCACATACCAACCTGGGGGGAACCCCTGCCGCATCAGGGCTTGAAGCACCCAATGGAAGCTGGCATCCACCTTGTTGATGGTGAAGGTTTCATCGCACCAGTAAGACTGATGACTGATGCGCCAGAAGCGTAAAAATGCACCACCCGCGATGATGGCAAAAAATGCGGACCAAAAAAACATCCGTCTTCGGCCGCTCGATACAACACCGCCGCCCCGGACGGCGATTGCGGAGGGAAGCTTCGCTGAAGGTAACGGCACATCAATACCGGAATCCGCAGGAGGCGGAACCATGCTACTCACAGCAGTATTGACAAGAATTGGTTGCGAATCCTCGAATTGGCGCGATACAGACATACAGGCAGCTTAACGCTCATACCCGCTGATTGTTGCCTCAAAGCCACTACCGTGAGTCATGCGGAATCGCGATCCAGAACAGGGTAATTTTCGCGCTCACCCAAGCCAGTTACCGGATAATCTTTCCGCAGAGGATGAGATTTGAATCCATCCCAGGTGAGAATACGACGTAAGTCCGGGTGGCCGCGAAAACGCACGCCAAACATATCAAAAACCTCCCGCTCCATCCATTCGGCTCCAGCATAAAGAGGTACCAGAGAATCAATGGCCAACTGGGCCTCCCCAAGAAAAACCCGCAGAATCAACCGCGGTTGCCCTGCGGCCACGCTGTTAAACGTATACACCATTCCAAAACGAGCTTTGTCCCAGCCCGGGTAATTGAGGTAATCCACGCAAGTTACGTCGCAAAGCATATCATAGCCAAGCGTAGAATCATCGCGTAAAAATGTAACCACTTGCGTCAAATTCTCGCCCGGCACTTCAATTTGAGTTTGGCCGCGAAAAGATGCGACTTTCAAATGTAAATGGCCAAAACGCTCTTTAAGCTTGACGGCGGCTGGGTGATCTATGGTCATGGACATCTCGCAAAAACACGGTACCTTTACTACCTGCAGGAAAATTATACGGCTCATACCGAAATCTGACCAGTGAAGGTTCCTGCGATAAGGATAAACCGACATGCAAATACTGCTGGCAACACTCAATGCGGGAAAGTTGCGCGAAATTGAACATGAAATGCACAAGGCTAACCTGCCCGATATAAAGATACGGACGCTGGCAATTTTGCCCGCCCCACAGAATGTGACGGAAGACCGCCCCACTTTTCTCGGCAATGCCGTCAAAAAAGCCCGTGACTACGCCAACCAAAGCGGCATGTTAACACTGGCCGATGATTCCGGATTGCGTGTGGATGCCCTGGCTGGTGAGCCGGGAGTTCTAAGTGCCCGTTACGCCGGCGAACCCTGCAACGACACCGCCAATAACGCCAAATTGCTGCAAGCCCTTGCGGGCGTGCCAGTTGCGAAACGCACCGCCAAATTTGTCTGTGCCATGGCTTTAGCCGCCCCCACTGCTACCATTGCGGTGGCACAAGCATGGGTGGAAGGCCTCATTTTATCAGAGCCGCGCGGGGCCAACGGTTTTGGTTACGACCCGCTTTTCCTTATTCCCACGCTGGGACAAACTACGGCGGAATTGCCTTTGGACCAGAAATCTGCCTTGAGTCATCGCGGCCAGGCTATCCGGAAAATGATCGCACTGTTACAAACCGTGATCCTGCCGGGAACAAAGGCTCAGCGCAGCCCCTGCTGCGAAGTCTTGCAAAGCCTCGCCGGGACCAACGTAATTGAAGGAAGTGCCCATTAAAATTTCAGCGTCAGCGCAGCGACAAATCGCGTGTCGTTGCGTTTCTTTCCAGTAGTTCCGGCGGTATTGTCATAGAAATCATCAAATTCCAGACGCAGACCGAGTCCACGATACACCTGCGGCAACGCAATGTTAAGAGCCGTAATGCTGGTGGCGTAGTAATCGTAGGCTGTTTTCAGGCCCTGCGTGTATAGTTCATGATTGGTGATATTGACCTGGGAATCCAGTACGTACTTCATACGCAAACCGGCCGAGGCGGTTTCCGAAGACACACTGCCGCCATGAAAAAAGGTTTCGTATAAATAACCGGGACCAGCACGGACATCCATCTCGAATTTCGGCCCGGTGAATACTTTATAGCCCAAACCGCCAAGATCATTGGTCTGGAATGAAAGGCCGCGGATGGCGTCGTAAAGCTCGTGTGTTTCACCAAATGCGTACCAGCGATTGTGCGGCGGCCACTGGGGCAGGAGGCGGCGATAGATACAGTCAAATCCGAGACGTCCTGCATCCTGTACACCGTTGGTGGTCCCATAAGCGCCATTCACGTCCAGATTTAATTCATTGGGTTGATTGAGATAATGGAACCGCACCGCACCGCTAAATTCAGTCTGCTGGGTATTACCGGTGATGTTGGTGGCCCCCAAATCAAGTTCATTATTCCAATGTGGACCAAAGATAGACTGCGGTTTGGCGGGTACTGCCGCCGCCGCCAGGGCAACCGGAGTCGGCAAATCAGCCGCAATCAACGGTTCTTTATGCGTTTCTCTCCATCCCGTGCGTTTGGCGTCAGGCTCTACGTACGCGGTATGAATCTGCCCATGCCGGTCAATAAATTTGACCGGCTGGCGACTGACCATGGTCTTAATGGCCGCCAGTTTCACATGCAGCGTGCCGGCAAACTGTGTTTTGATTGACAGTGTGGAGTCAGTAATTTTCATGATCTGGCCGGAAATGCGATCTCCGGATTTCATCCAGAGAGTATCCGCTCCGGCGGAATTGCTCATACACAGCCCCAACATTACTGCGGCCATAATGATGCCACCGATTGGATAATGTACTTTGAATTTCATGGACGACCGCTCCTTGTGTTATAGCCGGTTAAGCCGATCCGGCGAAGTCTTGGAGCCATACCACCAACAGCCCCATGCACACATGTTAACGAAATAATAATATGACCTTTGATTATGTCAATGTGGCTAATATCGGCCCATCGACCCGATCTGGTCTATCATGCTTTGCCTGCGGATAACTCCTGCGGTAAAAACGGGCTGATATCATATTTGCTGCGGCCTTGGGTCACCAGATCGGCAATAATTTCTCCGGTCAGCGGTGCCATACCGATGCCGATTTTGAAATGGCCACCGGCCACCACCAAGCCCTGCACGTGTTTCAACTCCCCAATAATTGGCCGACCATGCGGTCCGGAAGGCCGCAGTCCCGACCAGATTTTTTCCAGCCTGGCTGTGGCCAGCACCGGACAAGTTGCCACCGCTCCGTTCAACAAAAAGTTCACACCTTCGGCGGTATTGATATTGTTAAATCCAGCTTGTCGTTCCGTAGTGGAGCCTACCAGAATGCGTCCATCGGGCCATGGTACAAGAAAAATCTTGCCATTCTTAATGATCCGAAAAATCACTTGCCGCCCTGAATGCAGCAACAGTGCCTGTCCACGTACCGGATGAATGGGTACAGCCGCGGCAACATCAGTAAATTGCCCTGTCCACACACCTGTAGTCAAAACGCCCTTGTCCGCCGCAATATTGTTCGTCAAGGTGTGCACCCCGCGAAAGGTACTCTCCGAAATATCCAGCTTTACGACCCGTGTATTTTCCAGAATTTGTACACCCGACTGCCGGCACGCCGCCTGCAAAGCTGCCAGCAAACTTTCCACCCCCACCTGGGCCGAAAGCTTGCACCATAAGGCTCCCTCCGGCCAGGGCATCACTTCCGGTTCCTCTCGGTGCAACTCATCACCGGAAAGCAATTGCATAACTGGTGATGGCACCAGGGACGGCCAATTGGCCTGGGCCGCCGCAACTTCTTTTACGGCATCCGCCCGGGCCTTGACCCCGGATAACAGTTCAACTCGACCCTGACGCAAAAACTCCACAACCATACCGGACGCCTGCCGCAATTCCCGGGCAAAGGTGTCGAATCCCCACAAACTCTGTCGATGCAGCGACTGCAGCGGCCCGGTATGGATGGGTGACGGCGGCCACAACGCACCCAATGCGGCTCGAGTAGCTCCGGAGCCGCATTGATCCGCCTCTACCAGCGTTACCTTCAAGCCGCGCTGCGCGATGCGCCAGGCACTGGTTAATCCCATAACCCCGCCACCAACCACCACCACATCTGTTGTCATAGTCCCCAACTTTCAGTCATCCATGGCCTGAAATCAGCTCTGCCACAGGCTCACTTGCAGGCTATTTCCGTTCCTTCCAGTGAACATGGAGCAATGGAGCACTTGCCATAATCCATGAGCCTGCGATAAGATTAGCCGAGAATTCTGGCGTAAACAAATCGACCGGCTGATTTGATACGAAATCGCGGCTTGGCAGCGACAATATCTGGCGGATTATACTGGTGAAGGAAAACTATGGCCACGGTAACTTTTCAAGAGGTATCAAAGGTATATCCCGGTGATGTGCGGGCAGTCAACAACATTTCTTTATCAATTAAAGACCGGGAGTTTGTGGTACTGGTAGGTCCATCGGGCTGCGGAAAAACCACGACCCTGCGCATGTTGGCGGGGCTGGAGGAGATTTCCGAAGGCACTCTGAGCATTGATGGCCGAGTGGTGAACACCGTGCCGCCCAAAGACCGCGATATTGCCATGGTGTTCCAAAACTATGCACTCTATCCGCACATGAGCGTTTACAAAAACATGGCTTTCAGCCTGCAATTGCGCCGCCGCGAACTTGGACTTACGAAGTCCCAAATCGACCAAAGGGTAAAAGAAGCAGCCGCAATTTTGGGACTTACGGATTATCTCCAGCGAAAGCCCAAAGCTCTCTCCGGCGGACAACGGCAGCGCGTGGCGGTAGGCCGGGCGATTGTGCGAAATCCCAAAGCATTTTTATTTGATGAGCCGCTTTCTAACCTCGATGCCAAGCTGCGAGTCGAAACACGGGCGGAAATTAAGAAACTGCACTTGCGACTGAAAACCACCACCATCTATGTTACCCACGATCAGGAAGAGGCTATGACCCTGGGTGACCGCATCGTCGTAATGAAAGACGGACTGATACAACAATGCGCCCCGCCCTTGGTGGTTTATGAACAACCGGTTAACCGGTTTGTGGCGGGATTCGTGGGTACCCCTCCCATGAACTTTATAACCGGCAGCATCGTGGATGGCCGCTATTTCACGTTTGAAAAGCAAAGGTTGCTGTTGACACCGAGATTACAGCAATGCCTGAACAAAGAGCCGGCTACCGAGGTGATACTGGGCGTGCGCCCCGAAGCAATCTCTCCAACCGGAGAAGGTCGCTTTGCCGGCCAGGAGAATATCATTCAAGCGACGATTTCCGTCATCGAGCCTCTCGGCGATAAGGTAGATCTTTACCTTTCAGCAGGCCAACAGCCCACCTTGATCTGCCGAACCGATGCGCATCATTTACAGGGATTGGCGGTCCAGGCCGAACTTCCGCTCTATTTGAATATGGATAAGGTGCATCTATTTGCTACGGATACAACAGGGCGTAATCTGACGCTGCCGCAACAAGCCTAAGCTCGATTTTTGCCATTTTCAGAGGTGCCGAAAAGGGTGATTTCACGGGCTTGCGTGGATTGGTGGAGTTTTTCCACACCCATAGAAAGCGCAGCGCGTGCAAAACTTGTCCATCCAAATGGTCCTTTTGGCGGTGGGCTTTGGGCCCGATCATCTGTCATCTGGCGACTTTCTGCATTGAGATTGCTGGCAGGCGAATTTTGCGGGCAAGATGCCTACGTTCTCAAGGGTGACTATGGAGGACAAGATGTCCGGCACCCTCCCAGAATCAGGGGAGCGTGGTATGCGCGTCGCTCGCGCCTCGCCGACGGCCAAACTCCTGCGCCGTAAAATACGAATTTATTTTTGCGCAGCCCCTAATGCCTGCAACTCGGCAGCAGTCAGTTTCAGGTCCACCGCCTTGACGGAATCACTGATGCTGTTTTGACGACTGGCTCCAGGAATCGGAATAACCTGTGGCCCCTGTGCCAGCAGCCAGGCCAATACAATTTGCTGGGGGCTTACGCCACGTGCTGCGGCAATGCCTGCTACAGCGGCATCGGTGGTACCCAGAGATTTGGCCTGACCAATGCCATTAAGCGGGCTCCACGGCAAAAAGGCCAGTTGATGCCTGCGGCTATATTCGAGGGTGCCGATGGTGTCTGGCTCCGGCCGGGGCGGTTGGCCCGGCGGAACCATCTCCGGCAGCCGATGACGCCGGGAATATTCGTTTTGCACACTGACAATATCGACCATACTGCGAGCGGCATCGAGATCGTTAATACCGAAATTGCTGACTCCCAGAAAACGGATTTTACCCTGCTGCTGAAGTTCCTTGAGGCAGCCCAGGCTTTCCTTAAGGGGTACCGCCGGATCAATACGGTGGTATTGATATAAATCTATGCGATCCACACCCAGGGCCTGCAAAGAAGCATCACAGGAAACCCGTAGATGCCCCGGTGAACCATCACGGTCCCAGCGCCTTTGCGGACGGATAAGCCCACCCTTGGTGGCCACAAATACTTTTTCACGCCGGCTGGCAGGCAGTTGGCGCAAAGCCTTGCCGATCAGTCGTTCATTGTGGCCGGTTTCGGTATCATCCAGGCAATAAGCATCCGCAGTATCAATAAATGTGATGCCGCAGGCGATGGCGTGATGTATCACGGCAATGGCCTGGTCTTCAGCAGGACGGTTATCGGGAACGGATAACGGCATAGCCCCCAGACCAAGGGCGCTCACCTTGACGCCGGTTTTACCTAAGGCGCGAGTTTGCATATATTGGGTTACCTTTATAAGAAAAAAAAAGCGGACCGCCAACCGACATCGCCACCACGTTGAGCTCAGGGCAATTTGTTGCCGCGGGCCGCCACCAGCAATTCATACCACTGCTGTCGCGATAATTCCAACGTGTCCGCCCGAACGGCATCGCGAATATGTTCCGGATTGCACGAACCAACGATGGGAATGATTCCCGCCGGGTGCTTAAGCAGCCATGCCAAAGCCACCACGGTACGGGATACGCCCAGAGCTGCAGCCATTTTATCCAGACCTTCCACCAGTTTGACCAAAACATCATGACGTGGATGTTGCGGCGGCACCTGACCGCCGGTGCCCAGCAAACCTCCCGCCAGCGGACTCCAGGACAAAGGCGTTATGTGCTTTTCCAGGCATTGATCCAACGTGCCATCGATGAAACAATCCAACCGCCCCAGATGAATTTCCACCTGATTAACAACCAGCGGAAACGGCAGCGCCGATTGCAAAAGGGAAACAAAAGACGGTGAAAAATTGGATACCCCGAAATTACGCACCTTGCCCTGTTGCCGTAATTTCTCAAACGCTGCGGCAACTTCCGCCGGGTTCATCAGCAGATCCGGGCGATGCAATTGATAAACATCGATGGTCTCTATATTCAAACGCTTCAACGATAGCTCGCAGGAATGAAGAATATGCTCCGCCGAAAAATCGTAGCGGTGCGGCGAACTCGGTTCTGGGTCGCCGGGGAAGCGGATTCCGCATTTAGTAATAACCAGGACGCGGCGCTTTATTTCCGGCTGTTCCCGCAACACTTCGCCAAAGATAGATTCGCAACTACCGCGACAATAAATATCCGCATGATCGAAAAGCGTGTAGCCGGCCTCAAAAGCGGCAAGAATGGCCTTTTTCCCGGCGGCACGTCGCTCGGGAGTAATTTCTGCCGGATTCCAGGTGCCCGCCACGCGCATGCAACCATAAGAAAGCCGACTGCACAACAGGGAACTTTTTCCAAGGTTTACAGACTTCATAAATCAGCTACTCCACAAAAGCAACTTCACTCCTCCCGCTGGGCGCACGTGGTGCAGCGTGTGGTAATATCCGCAGCGAAATGTACGGAAAATGTCGCCGCGCCGCAATGGTCGCAGGCCAGAGGCTCAAGCGTCTTGGTCAGGGCATTCCAGAAAACCGTGATCTGTTTTTCACCGTCACGCCGCTGGACGTTGAGTTTCACAGCCAGCGCCGGCATGTCCAGCCGCACCAGTGCCACCAGTCGCAGGCTGGGCCGCAGCATGTAGCGCTCGCGCAGTTCGGCGATCTTGCGATCCAATTCCAGCTTCACAGCCTGTTTCCGCGACTCCTGTTCGTTTGCGTCCACCACCCTGCGGCTGCGGGCGGGTGACGCATCATCCAGCAAGGCGTGGTAGTAATCCTTGAGCCGCTTGAGATCACGCACCATCCGTTCTTCCAGACGCTGCACAAATGGCCCGGACTTTTTCGTAATAATTCCACCCGCCGCACGACCAGCGCTTGCGACATCGGGCACAATATCATCCAGGACCGCCGTGCAGGCATCGGAATTGTTCAACGGATCGGGCAAATCCAAGGGTACCCGACTGCGACTGTTGAGCACCACGGTTACCACATCTTCCCACCGTTCATCCGATTCAATCTTGGCGGCGAAATGCCAATAATGATACTCTACCCGATCGGCCAACGCTCCAAGCACTTTCACCCGGGCGTTCGGAAACGCAAAGGCCCGTGCGACCGGTTCGTCCATGGCTGACTTTTTCAGATATAAAGTGTCAATTTTCAGCGATAGCTCGGAAGCCTCCGGGGGAAAAAGCTTTTCGGCCCGTTCCAGAAACGGTGAGGTGAGATTCACCACCAGCCCCGCCTGTGTCGGCACTGCCGTGATCGCCACGGAATCCGGACATTCGAGCAACGCAGCCGTCGATCGCGGCAAAATAACCAAACCCGATTCCTCATGCTCCGGCCATTCCAGCAAAGCGCCCTGTTGCTCCAGCAGATCCACCGCGAAAGAGCGCAGCCTTTGGGTAATTACGGTACTCATGCGTAATCCTCGCCGAAGAGGGCCTCGTCAAGCTGTTTGGTTTTGAGATAATCGGCCTGGGCCGTGAGCAGCGCGTCACCGAGGTCGGCAAAGGCCGCATCTAAATCGTCGGCACTTTTTGATTTCATCCATAAATCCAGCACCAGAGTTTCAAAGTCCTCTCCATTTTCGGTGTTGCCCAAAATTGAACCTACCTCCCCCACCACCAGTTCAAACATCCGTAGTTTATCATTGAGTACGGTTAAAATTTTGTCTTCCAGCGAGCCGCGGGTGCACAGGTTGAACACAAACACCTCCCGCGTTTGCCCGATGCGGTGCACCCGGCCCACCCGCTGCTCGATGCGCATCGGATTCCACGGCAAATCAAAATTAATGAGTGTGTTGCAGAATTGCAGGTTGAAGCCTTCTCCGCCGGAATCACTGCAGAGCATCACCGGAGCATCATGTTTGAAATCATCAATGGCCAGCTCCTTTTCCATCTGACTCAGGCTGCCGGTGAAAAGCACGCCACGTATGCCGTGCCGTTCTAGCAGGCCGGCCAGGCGATCCAGCGTGATGCGGAAATTGGCGAAGACCAGGGTTTTTTGGCCGCGATTTTTCGCCAGCAGTTCCAATAATTTCTTTTCCTTGGCCGATTCCTCAAGCCCGCGGGCCAGCTCCAACAGCGGCCCAGCCCGGTGATCCTGCAAACCCAGCCGCTCCAAAGCGGGTCGAAGCGCCAACGGGTGGCTGCCGGCGGCCATTAAAATGGAATTGATCTGAAGTTTGTTGAGCAGGGGCAGATTGTCCGGTGGATGCCGCCAGGTTTCTTCCAGGGCCATCAGTCGGTTTTCCGTCACCGCCGCCTGGCCTTCTTGCCGGTGGTACACCACGCCGCCGGCAATACTGGCCAGAACATCGACTTGCGGCTCGATGTCGGGGATGTCCAACCCTTCGGCAGTATCCGCATCAACCGGCGTGGCGGCCACACTGGCGGGACGGCAGCGCCATCGCAGATAAGAATCCAGATGGCGGTACAGGCAGGACTCATCTTCACCGGCGGTGATGGCAAAAGTTTGGGCATACCGGCGGGGAAGCTCAATATTGACCAGGCTGCGGGTATTGCGCACCATCACCTGCGAAAGCAAATCACGCAGCACACGCCGATTGCGCGGATCGCGGGGGTTGCCCCGCGTGACAAATCTTTTCTTAAAATCCGCCTCCGTCTTGAGATGCCCCGGCTCCAACAGCGTCAACAAATTGTAAAGTTCGATGAGGTTATTTTGCACCGGTGTGGCCGTGAGCAGGAAAATATGGCGGCGACGCAAAGCGTTCACCAACTGCCAGTTCCGCGTATCGCGATTCTTACAGTGATGCGCCTCATCGACGATGACCAGATCCCAAGGTGCCGCGGCACACCAATCAAAATGCCGCCGACTCTTGGCCAAGACAATTGAGGCAACCACCCGCTCGCTTTGTTCCCAGTGCCGGGAGTCCCAGTTGGAGGTCGCCAGGTCGAAGGGCAGACCAAATTTACCCGCCAATTCATCCCGCCACTGGCCGGTAAGTGGAGATGGTACCAGGATTAAAACGCGTTTGACCATCCCACGCAGCAGATATTCACGCAACAGCAACGCGGCTTCGATAGTTTTGCCCAGGCCCACTTCATCGGCCAGCAGCACACGGCCATGAAAATAGCGCAGCACCTTGCGGACCGTTTCAATCTGGTGCGGCATCTCTTCCACCCCACGCAAGCCTTCCAGACAAAGCAATTCATCAAAGCCGCGCAGCAGCTTCAGCCGCTCCAATTCCAACCGCAGGCGGATGGAAACCGTGTCCAGGCGAGGCACGGCGTTAAACGGCGCGGATTGCACCGGGGCCACCGGAATGCCACCGAGAGTTTTGGCATTACGCACCGCCGACCTATGGCCAGTGGCAGTGGGCATGTTCCACCAGGAAAAAGGGAACTCCATGTTTCAGCTATCTCCTGTCGCGATGACCCGGAGGACATTGTAACGGAATCTGGCTCGGCAACAAAAGCGGATTTTGGGCCAATCCGGTGTCGCATCTCGAAGTCGCTTGAAGACTTTAGCAATGAATCGTCCGTCTGCTCACAGCTCGCCCTGACGTTTGCCACCATGGCCATCCGCGGCATCATAGGCGGCGTCCTGGGTGGTGCCGCGGAGATCACAACGGACGATGGACAAAGCGTGCCCGGAAACCTCATCAACCGTGGCCAGAATGCCGCACATACGCGGATCCCCGGTAGCAATTTCGAAAAAATTGGGCATGCCGGTAATCATGAATTGCAACACGCGATCTTTCCGCCGCCCCAGCACGCTTTCATAAGGGCCGGTCATGCCCAGGTCAGAAACAAATGCGGTGCCTCCCGGCAACACGCGGGCGTCGGCGGTGGGTGTGTGGGTGTGCGTACCGAAGTTGATGCTGACCCGACCGTCCAGATGCCAGCCCATGGCAATTTTTTCGCTGCTGGCCTCGGCGTGAAAATCCACAATGCGTACCTTGACCTGCCGCGGAATTTCGGAAAGCATTTTATCTATGGTACGAAGCGGATCATCCAGCGGATTCATGTACAACCGCCCCATCACCTGCAATATGGCAATGGAAACCCCGGACCGGGAAGACACCACGGTCCAGCCCCGCCCTACCGCATCGGGAGGATAATTGCCGGGTCGGATCAGGCGGTCGGAAGATTGCAGCAGCGGAAGAATATCGCGTTTACGATACGTATGATCGCCCATGGTGCACACATCAATGCCGGCACCAATCAATTTCTGAAATATCGCCGGCGTAAGGCCGGAACCGGCGGCAGAATTTTCCGCGTTGGCCACCACAAAGTCGATTTTTTCTCTGGCGATCAGGGGCGGCAGCAGTTCCGCTACGACGGCACGGCCAGGCTTGCCGACGATATCACCAAGACAGAAAATTTTAATCGGCATAAGCGGGGCTTTCCAAGGCGGCCAACCATCATCCGGCCAGGCGGCAGGCCAGCGACCGGTTTTTATCTTACCGCACTTTGGCCGGTATGGCCAAACTGAACCCGCAGCAACCAACCAACGGGTTGTAAGCCAATTACCGTCGCACCGTGTATACTGGCCGCCGCGAATCCGGTTGTGCGCTGACGGATTTTTCCGCCACGGTAAAAGGAACGGCTCATGCCCGCAAAGCTCATTGATGGTAAAATTCTGGCAATGTCCATTCGTCAGCAGGTGGCCCACGATGCCGCGACGCTGTTAGAAAAGGGTCTCAGCATACACCTGGTGGCGGTGTTGGTAGGCCAGTCGCCGGCCGCCCGGGTATATGCAGACAATCAGGCCAGAACCTGTCGCGATATGGGAATTCGATATTCCCTGCTGGAATTCGCCGTGGATATAACGCAGGTCCAATTAAACACCGAGCTGTCCCGGCTGGCCGCAGACACCACCGTAACCGGCATCATGGTGCATCTGCCGCTGCCGGCTCATCTAAATACGCAGGAAACCCAATACGCCATCGACGTGCTCAAAGATGTTGAAGGCGTGAATCCCGCTAACATCGGCCACGTGGTTTATGGCCATACCATCATTGCCCCATGCACGGCATTGGCAGCCGTTGAACTCATTGAGTCTACCGGCGTACCGCTGCGCGGGGCCGAAGTAACCGTGGTGGGCGCAAGCCGCATTGCCGGCAAGCCTATTGCCCTGCTGCTTACAGAACGTCAGGCCACCGTAACCTTGTGTCATATTCACACCAGAGACCTTTTCATCCACAGCCAAAAGGCGGATATTCTGGTGGTGGCGGTCGGCAAGTCAGGCCTGATCAGCGCCAGCCACGTGAAGCCCGGTGCCGTCGTGATTGATGTTGGCATTAACCGCGTTACTACCACCAATGCCCAGGGGCAACTGGTCAACAAAACCGTCGGCGATGTGGATTTTCAATCTGTCCTGCCCGTGGCCGGATGGATTACTCCGGTTCCCGGTGGGGTTGGCCCCATGACAGTCGCCATGCTGCTGAAAAACACCCTGCGTGCCGCCCGGCTGGTACACAAACTGGAAAAACCGTTTTGAATTGCATCTTTTTACTTTGCAGATAGCCATGCAGGAAAGCACACCAACCCGATGAAACCATCCGCGCCATCCGCTTTAGAACTCAACCATGTAACTTTTTCTCACCAGGACACCGTGATCCTCGGTGCCATCCACTGGACGGTACAACGGCAGCAGACTGCTGCGATTATTGGTCCCAACGGCTGCGGAAAATCTACCTTGTTACGTATTGCCGCGGGATATCTTTGGCCCACACGCGGCAAAGTGAAAGTGCTGGGAAAAATGCTGGGCGCTTATCCGATCAACCGTTTGCGGCAGCGCATGGCACTGATTGAAGCGGCGGCAATTTACCCGTTTGACCATACCATGACCACCCTGGATGTGGCATGCACCGGTTTTTTCGGCACGCTCACCATCGCTTATTGCAAGCCCACTTTGCGGCAATGGAAAGCGGCCCACCAGACTCTGCAGGATGTGGGGTTGGGCGGACGTGAGAAGCAACTGTGGTCTACGCTGTCCACCGGGCAACGCATGCGGGCTCTTATCGGCCGGGCGCTGTTGAATCGGCCGGAACTATTGCTTTTGGATGAACCTTCCGCAGGCCTCGATCTGCCCGCTCGCGAAACACTGCTGGCCTTGCTGACCCAACTGCAAGCCGGGCCGCACGCCCCAGCCATGGTCGTAGTGACGCATCACCTCGAAGAACTCTTACCGCAAACATCCAATGTGCTGCTGCTGGGTACCGGCGGCCGCGTCGTGGCTGCAGGACCGGCAGCCAGCGTCATTACCGCCAAAAATCTCACCGACGCCTACGGCTGGCCCATTGCGCCACGGCGTCGTCATGACCGTTATTTTGCTCATGCCAGGCCGCAACCATGGCCGCATTTACAACCGCGGCTATAATCCACCGGAAGGAAATGGACCTTAATTTATAATTGGATTAAAATTATGAGCAACATTGAAAAAACCGTTATCATCGGTTCCGGCCCGGCAGGCTGGACCGCTGCCATCTACGCCGCACGTGCCAACTTACAACCCCTGGTAATTGCCGGCGATGGGGTAAGCCGCGAACGCATGCCGGGCGGACAATTAATGTTCACCACCGAGGTGGAAAATTATCCCGGCTTTGTGGATGGAATCGACGGCCAGAAGATGATGGCCACCCTGCAAAAGCAGGCCGAGCGTTTCGGCACGCGCGTACTCGCCAGTTTCGTCACGCGCGTTGATGTAAAAACCCGGCCCTTCAAAATATGGCACATCAACGATCTTTCCGGTCAGCCTGAAGCCTTGCTGCTGGCTCATTCCCTGCTGGTATGCACCGGGGCTAAGGCCAATTATCTCGGGCTGGAAAGTGAACGCAGGTTTGAAAATCAGGGCGTTTCCGCCTGCGCGGTCTGCGATGGGGCCTTGCCGCGATTCCGTGATGTGCCGGTAGTGGTGGTGGGCGGCGGTGATTCCGCTGTTGAAGAAGCCAGCTATCTGACTAAATTCGCCAAAATCGTTTACCTGGTGCATCGCCGGGCGGAACTTCGGGCCAGTAAAATTATGGCCCAACGGGCCTTATCCAATCTGAAAATTAAGCCAATTTGGAATTCCATCCTCGAAGAGGTATTGGGTAATGATGCTGACGGCGTTACCGGCGTCCGGGTTAAAAATGTCAACACGGGTTACGTGGATAATATTGCATGTCGGGGTATGTTTGCAGCCATCGGCCACACACCCAACACGTCTTTTCTGGAAGGCCAGGTGGAACTTAATGAAAAAGGTTATATCGCTCTCCGAGACGGCTTTCGCACGTTTACCAGCGTCCCGGGAGTTTTTGCCGGCGGAGATTGTGCCGACAGCGTTTATCGTCAGGCCATTACCGCTGCCGGCATGGGATGCAAAGCCGCTATTGATGCGGAGCGATGGTTGGCCGAAGAGGGAATTCATTGACGCTGCGACAACGGAGCGCAGTCATGCTTTGCTTCTGGCCGATGGCATCTTTCCCGGCTGCGGTCAGCGCAGCGGCTGCGTTGTATGAATCAGCTCTGCGCCCATCGGAATCATAAACATGGTGGAATCAGGACAGCTAAAACTTACCGTGCAGCCCAATCCAGAGGTGCCATTGGCCATTATCCATCAGGATGGCGAAATACTGGTGATCAATAAGCCCGCGGGTGTGGTTACACAACCCGGCAAAGGACATAGCCGCGATTCCTTGCTTAATGGACTGTTCAGCCGCTTTGGCAATCTACTGCACAACATGGGCGAAAAACGGGATTACGGCCTCTTGCATAGGTTGGATAAAGACACCAGCGGCCTGCTGGTAGTGGCCATCCGCCCCAGAGCTTATGACGAACTGCGGGCCGATTTTGAAAATCGCCTGGTGGATAAAGAATATCTCGCCATCGTGCGCCCACGCCCGGATAAGCCCAACGGTGTCATTCAGGCGCGGCTGCGGGAAATTACCGGTGACTATAAAAAGGTGGTGGTTTCACCCTCCGGTCAGGATGCACTGTCCGTCTACCGCACTCTAAGTGCAAACGGTGATTCCGCCCTTTTGGCCGTAATTATTAAAACTGGCCGCCTGCATCAAATTCGCGCTCATGCCAAATTCATCGGTGCACCTATCTTGGGTGACACCGTTTATGGCCCGGCGAAGTCCGCCGCCCCACGCATTTGCCTGCACGCCGCTACACTGGGGTTTCGTCACCCGGCCACGCGCCAATGGCGGCACTTCACCGCCCCACTCCCGGCAGATATGCTGGCCGTAGCCAGACGATTGGGGCTGACGGTACCGGCACAGTGGTGCCACGGACAGACATTGACAAACCCATAAGTGCCGCTGCGCCCGCCTCTTAACGAATCATGGCTCCGCAACTGCGTGCGGCCATGACCATAAATATAGCCATCGCTTCCGTTTCGCATCGCTAGTGCACTGTCACAGCATAATTTTAGAATTTGGAATCTCGATTCAAGGTCATAATCAACTCATTGCCAAATATGGCAATCCGAAAATATTGTGTTGACAAAGCACTAGTCGTTATTTTATGTTTTAATCTGCACCAGGCGCAGCCGCCACCACCAGCAGCATACGCGATATTACCGCGCTACTGCTGGATACTCTTACGCAGGAGCCATGGCCATGTTATATGAAAAGCAAAATGACAGCGTTGATCCGACCACACGCGATATGTGGCGGATTTTTCGTATCATGGCGGAGTTTGTGGAGGGCTTTGAGCAACTCGCACCCATCGGACCTGCGGTTACTGTTTTCGGCTCTGCCCGTTTATCTGCAGATGATCATTGGTACGATGTGGCCCGCACCCTGGGAGCCATGTTAGCGCGCAACAACTTTGCCGTCATCACCGGCGGCGGTCCCGGTATTATGGAAGCCGCCAACCGCGGAGCCAAAGACGCCGGTGGTATTTCCGTCGGCCTCAATATCAGCCTGCCCACCGAACAACACGCCAACAGCCACCAGACCATCAGCATGAATCACCATTATTTTTTCGTGCGCAAAACCATGTTCGTCAAGTACAGCCACGCATGCGTCTGTTTCCCCGGTGGATATGGCACCATGGATGAATTTTTTGAAACGCTCACCCTGGTGCAGACGATGAAAATTGATCCGCGGCCACTGGTGCTGATGGGACGTGATTATTGGCAGGGATTAATTGACTGGATGGACCAGACCATGAATCAAAAGTACCATACTATACATCCTTCGGATCTAAAATTATTTCAGATTACGGATGACCCTGAATACGCCTGTAAAATAATTGTAGATTCGGAAAAAGGCCGCTGTTGGACTCCGCCTCATGGCGGTGATGTCACCACCATCCAGTCCCGCCAGATTTCACCTGAAGGAACCCGCTTCGGTGTGGTTCCACGTACGTCGCCGCATGTTGAAATCCACCCTGCACAAGGCGACCGAACAATATCAAGTGAAAACGGGACTACCACCAGGGCAACGAAAGCCCCCGCCCCCAAAAAGAAACGCCGGAAACATCTTTAACTGCCAATGGTTTTACATCATCATCACCGGCGACGACGCGTGGGGAAACGACCGCTCAAGGGCCGAGGTTTGCTTTCCGCCGATGCTGCGGTAAACGAGGTGGGACTGTAAACTGTGGTATCTACTGCGGAGGCTGCGCCGGGTCCGGCCGGTGTCACGCTGTGACCAGCCGTATCCCGCGGGTCCACCCGGTCCGCACTGCCGGCACTGGACCGGTGCTGGTCGAAGCCATGACCGCGACCCGGCTCCGGCGTGGGTACAAAGCCCGCAATCTTATAGTCTTCCAGCAGATGATTGATCAGCTTTTCAATTTCCGTTTGCAGTTGGGCCTGACCCGGCGAAACAAACGTAAATGCCCGACCGGTGGCTCCCATGCGGGCGGTGCGGCCTACCCGATGCACATATACCTCGGCCTCTTCAGGCACGTCATAGTTGATGATGTGAGTTACTTCATGCACATCAATGCCGCGGCTGGCCAGATCGGTAGCCACCAACACATTAATTTTGCCGGTCCGGAAACCACGCATCACCCGCTCGCGCTTGGCCTGCAATAGATCGCCATGAATCGGAGAAGCGTTAATGCCATGCGCTGACAGAGACGCCGCCACTTTATCCACGCTGCGCTTGGTGCGGCAAAAAATAATTGCCAATTTGGGATTCTCCTGCTTAAGCAGCAGGTGCAGCGCCCGTTGTTTATCCCAGGGTTGCACACCCACAAAATATTGTATTGCCTCCGGATTGGTCAACGTTTCCTGGTTCGTGGAGGTAAAAATGCGTTCCGGGTTAACGGTATGTTTGGCCACCAGCCGTTCGATATCGTCATTGATGGTGGCAGAAACCAAAATGGTTTGATGCGGTGCCACGCAAGCGGTAAGAATTTTACGCACATCATCACGGAATCCGATGTCAAACATCCGATCCACTTCGTCGCACACCACGAACTTCATATTGTACAGCGGTAATGCCCCACGTTCGTTCAAGTCAATAATGCGCCCGGGTGTACCCACCACCAGGTGCGGCTGGCGTTCCAGCAGTTTCAGATCGTGGGTTACCTTCTGGCCCCCATACACCACCTGCAATCGCAGCGCCGTGTGCTTGGCAAAACGCAGCAATTCCGCTTCCACCTGGACTGCCAATTCACGGGTGGGCACGACCACCAAAGTCTGAAAAGCCTGCCCATGATCCATGCGCTGCAAGATTGGCAAACCGAAAGCCGCGGTTTTTCCAGTGCCGGTTCGGGCTTGTCCGATAACGTCAACACCACGCAGGGCCACGGGTATCAGGCGCTTTTGAATTTCGGAAGGCTCGCGAAAATGAATTTCCGCCAAAGCCAGCAATATGGTGTTATCCAAACCCAAAGCCGCAAAAGCTTCAGGCAATTCCAGGTGAGTACGGTTGGTCATGAGTTTCCTGTTAAAATTTGCGACAATCATGCTCCGGCCATATCTATTTGCCAAAGCCTGATATGCCGGGCGAGTCTACATAGCTTTGGCCCGCCGACCCAGTCGATCATTGGCCATCCAACGCAAATAAAGGGTTATGACGCCCGACTGGCTGACCCGACTCGTACCATAGTCTAGGCCATCCGGAGACATCCAACAAGTGCTCCCGGTCTATCATTGCCGAGACATAAAGGTGCTTTGCACGGGAGAAGAGTGTATAATGTTCATAGTCGGCTTGGAACCAGCCCTCTCCTGCGTGCATGATCCGGCTTGAATTGTGGCAATGCAGGCGGGTGATGGTTTTTTGGCATTAGCACCGTTTCCAACACAAGGTATTGATTATGATTGGCTTACAACACTGGCTGACCCTTGGATTGTTTCAGAATCTTTTTGACGGTCCGGATATTTTTATCGTTGGGGTTATCGCGCTGCTTCTTTTCGGCAACCGCCTGCCTGATCTTGCACGCAGCATGGGACGTACCATTGTCGAGTTCAAAAAAGGCCTCAAAGAAACCCGAAATGAAGTAGATAAAGCCACCAAAGACGATGCCGACGGTAACGCCTATCGCCCGCAGGCGCAAATTCCGCCATCCCAGATGTCGCAGATGCCGCCGGCGGATAATCCCCGCCAGATCAAGCAAGTGTCCAGCACCAACGTGAATAGCACCACCGACGAACCATGATCGCGTTTTCAAGCTGGTTATGCGGGAAACATTCCCATCAATCCCGCATACACGCCTACAACACTCGTGAGCACCACGATAAGCCCCACCAGCCACGCATACCAACCGCGCAACCGCCACGGTTCGGGCAACGCCTTGAGCGCCAGCAAATATAAAAATCCCAGAACAATCGGCAGCAGCAACGCATTCATCACCTCCACCGTTACTGTCAGCTTCACCAGGTTAATACCAGAAAGTACCGTCATGGCCCCCACCAGCAGGCAGATAACATACACAGCATAAAACCATGGCGCTTCAAAGGGGTGATGGGCCAGCGAACGCTTATACCCCGTTACTTCGCCCAGACCCCAGGCCGCCGTCAAAGACACCACAATGGCCGCCACCAAAGCCGCACCCAACATACCCATGGCAAAGACTACTTTGCCCCACGTAGAACCAAGTATCGGAATCAGGGCATGGGCAATTTGCTGCACCGTATTGAGCGGAGCCGCAGGATTGGTCCGCCCGATAGTCGCTGCCGCCAGTACCAGTACAGCACCCATAATGAGCTGCGTCACCAGCGCACCGCCAAAAGTATCCCACCGTTCAGGTTTCAGGTGCTCTACTTGAAGTCCCTTATCCACCACCGCGGATTGTTGATAAAAAATCATCCACGGCATAATCACCGCGCCCACATTACCCGCCACCAAAAATAGAAAAGCATGGTTGTGAATGGGTACATTGCGGAATGCCTGCAACATACTGGCCACGTCCGGCTTGGAAGCAATGGCGGTTCCCACAAACGCCAGCTCAAACAGACCGATCATAATAGCCACCACTTCCACCTGCCGATACGTACCCGAGGCCACCACCATCACCAGAAACACCACCGTGCCCAGTACGCTGGCCCAGGTGGGCACGCCAAACAGCAGCCCCACTCCCGCAATGCCCGCAAATTCGGTCAACAAAGCACCGATGCAACTAAGCATCAACGTGCCCACAGACAGCCATGCCCAGCCCCGGCCAAAGCGCGCCGATATCAATTCGCCGTGGCCTTTTCGTGTTACCAGACCCAGGCGAACGGTTAATTCCTGTACAATAAATAGAATTGGCACCAGCAAGATTTGCAGCCATAGCAGCGCATAACCGAACTGGGCTCCGCTTTGAGCGGCGGTAATTACGCTGCCGGCGTCGGTGTCCGCCAGCATCACCACCAGCCCCGGCCCAATGACAGCCAGCGCTAACTTCCAGGCAGCCATGGGCCGCCGTGATGCAGAACGATGTAACCCTTCCAACGCCCCACGGGCTGGTGGTTGCTTCGAATTGTTCGCCATGAGGTATGCTTTCCTGGTTCGCTAACGCCAAACGACAGTGTACATGGGATTAAGCAATAATGGTATTGAATCGTAGACCAACGTTGTGGGTAGCAGATGAAAACTCGTGAGTTGCCCATTGGCTAAAGCCAGCCACAGCGGCAGGTGCCAAAGCCACGAAAAATAATATAATGATTCATGATGAGCCAACCTGATAAACCCATTTCAACGCCCGCGTGTTCAACCGATGCGTCGAACACCGCCCAAGACGTTTCGGCAAGCCTTTCATTGCCACAGCCGCCAGATTCATCCTTTACCATGGACGGACAGGCCAAAGACACCCCACTGCCGGCAGATAGCCCCGCCGCTGAACCTGCGCCACCGGCACAGGAAACTCAGAGCAAACCGGTGCCCGATCGCCGGGCGTTTTTTGCCCGGCTCATGCGCAATGCCGTGGGTCCGCTGGCTGCGATTTTGGAACATCGCATGGGGCCGGTTACCGATGCTCTGCAAGGCCAATTGCCGATTTCCGCCGACGAGGATGATCTGCCGTCAGAACCGCCCGATCCCTACAACACCAGCCCGCATCCCAGGACCATTTTGCGCCCTCCAGGAGCACTACCGGCAGGCGATTTTGAGTTCGCCTGTTCCCGCTGCGCCAAGTGCGTGGAGGTGTGCCCTGTCAAGGCTATACAACTAGACCCTGCGGGAACCGTGGCCGGTGGCTTTCCGTACATCGTAGCGGAAATATCACCGTGCGTAGTCTGTGAAGATCTTGCCTGTATGAAAAACTGCCCTACAGGAGCCTTGGTTTTAGTGGATAAATCCGCCATCCGCATCGGCTGCGCTGAAGTGGACCACCAGCAGTGCCTGCGCAATTCCGGAGAAGACTGCCGGCTCTGCCTGGAAGCGTGTCCCGCGGACATCAACGCCCTGGTGATGAGTTCATCCAGTGGCAAGGTGCTCGTGAAACTGGACCGCTGCATTGGCTGCGGCCTGTGCGAACACGCGTGTCCCACCGAACCCAGGGCTATAGTGGTCAATCCACGCCTCCAACTGGAAGATTCCATTATTGCCTGATACCGTGCGCAAAAGAATAATTCCATTTGTATAATGCCTTAAAGGCAAGAAAGTTGGTTGATTATTTCGGATTAAAAAATATGGCTGAAACTAAACGAGATTTCTACGAAGTGCTCGGCGTATCCAAAACCGCCGGTGCCGAAGACTTAAAAAAGGCCTACCGCAAGCTGGCCCGCAAATATCATCCGGATGTCAATCGCAACGATCCATCCGCCGAGCGTCGTTTCAAAGAAGTGCAGGAAGCCTACGATGTCCTCACAGACAGCAAGAAACGCCAGGCCTACGATCAGTTCGGCCACGCGGGCGTCAGCAGCAGTGCCGCGGCGGATGCCGCGGCCGCAGCCGCCGCTGCAGGTCGCAGACAAGGCGGTTTTCGTTACGCCACGCAGACGCCTGGTGGCGCAACGGTCGACTTTGGCGAGGTGGACCTCAACGACATATTTGAAAGATTCACCGGCCACAGAAACCGCGGCAGCCGCAATCCCTTTGCTTCCGGAGGCGTTGCCGAGCCACCGGAAACATCGCATACGGCGGATATCACCCATGAAGTAACGCTGAGTTTTGAACAAGCCATCAAGGGTACAACCCTGGATTTGCGCATCGATACCGTCAATCGTGCTCATTCCGAAACCATCGCGGTGAAAATTCCGTCTGGTGTGCATGAAGGGGCTAAAGTTCGCGTACGTGGACGCGGGCAGCCCGCCATGGGTGGCCGCAGTCGCGGCGATTTAATCATCAGCATTCATGTGTCCCCGCACCCCTACTTTGTGCGCATCGGTCAGGATATCATTCTGGATGTGCCCATTTCCGCCGGCGAGGCCGCTTCCGGAACTACCATTCGTGTGCCCACCATTGATGGTCCGCTGGAAATGCGTGTACCAGCGGGCATTGTCGGAGGCATGAAATTGCGACTCAAGGGACGAGGAGTTCCGGGACGAAGTGGTACGGTCGGTGATCAGTTGTGCCGTATTATCATTCAATTGCCGGACGATCTGACCGACGCGGAAAAGCAGCAGCTTAAACAAATGGATGAGAAGCACCAGTTTGACCCCAGAGCCAAAACCGCCTGGAAGTCATGACCGCGGGATGATATGTCGTACCGTTCGCTTATCTGGAGCCTGATTTCCGTAGCCATTGTGGTGGCTATTGTGGCGCTGTGGATCCAGGCGATTAATCCCCTGCTGACTCCATCCGCTGTGCCTGCAACAGCACCCGGTATCTGGACGTCATTGCCCCATGCACGACCAGCCACATCAGCCTCCGGACACCGGCGGGCGGTATGGAACCTTGCCCAGACCGGTTTGCTGTTGGCGTTTGTGGTGCTTTGCGTCTTGTTTACGGTATCCCTGATTTTGACTCTGCGATCGCTGCTGCTGGGTTATCCACCGGAAAAATCCCGCAAAACCAAATATGTGGATGCCTGGAAGCTTGCGGGAAAACGTTTGGGCGATAAACCTTCCGAGGACGATAGGTGAGCGAATTTTCTGGCGTTGCCTATGGCTGCTATCGGTCCAAATGAACCTTTAAGAGCCGTTGCGCCGCAAAAACCCGACCCGTTAACGCATCCTGAAAACGTACCCGGAACGTGATGTTGGCATGCGCCGGCGGATGTTTCCAGGGGCAATCAAAGGCAAAACAGTTCAGGCCGAACAGGCCATACCATAGATTCTTGCTGCGACGGGCACCAAAAACCCATTGGCCAATTTTGTTTGCTCCGGTTTTTGCCGCCAGATCGAATGCACTGATGGTAAATTTTCCGGTGGCGGGCAGCGGGCGTCCGCCTGCCATCAAAGTCGCCACAAACACGCGGAAACCTCGCAAGCTTTTTCCACCATGAAATTTGGCCGTATTCGTCGCACTTTGTATCTTAATCGCATGAACGGTGAAAAGTTCCGCCAGCCGCGTCGGACTCAGGGTGGCCACTCGCGGAGTTTTAGCGGCAATCTGCAACTCCAGGGTCTTAATCTGGAGTTGCTCTCCCTTGAGTTGAGATTTTAAGGCTGCATTTTGATTTTGCAGCGCAATATTTTCTTGAAATACCCGGTAATCACCTGACGTGCTGGTACAGCCGGCTAGCAAAACACAGGCCAATACTGCCAGCGCACTACCGCCAGTGGCCACGCAAGAATAAAATGAACCAGCCGATCGCATTCGGACCCCTTCACGCAACCAACCTATGTTCTACATCACTGATCCGCCACATCCGTTTCACCGCCCGGCGGAGCCATATCCCCACCGCGTCCCGGCGTCGGCCGCAGCATGCGTTCAAGCTTGGTATCCACCACCCCGTACGCTACCGCCTCGTCCGCCTCCAGCCAAAGGTTCCGGTCGCAATCTTTGTGTATCTTTTCTACGGCTTGACCCGTGTGTTTGGCCATAATTTCAAACATGCGTTCGCGCAGCCGCAGCAATTCGCGGGCTTCAATGGATAGATCTGTAGCTGTGCCCTGCATCACACCCGAAAGCAGGGGCTGGTGAAGCATGATGCGGCTGTTGGGCAGGGCATAACGCTTACCCTTTTTGCCCGCAGCCAGCAGCCATGCCCCCATGCTGGCCGCCAAACCCACACAGGTCGTGGCCACGTCGCACCTTAAAAATTGAATGGTGTCGTAAATGGCCAGGCCGGCCGTTACTGACCCACCCGGACTGTTGATATACATGTTAATGTCAGTTTTGGAATCTTCATTCGATAGAAATAAAAGCTGGGCAATAATAAGATTCGCCATGTCGTCATCCACCGGCCCCGCCAGAAAGATGATTCTATCGCGCAGCAGCCGCGAAAAAATGTCGTAACTGCGTTCGCCCCGTCCGCTTTTTTCTACAACAATCGGCACTAAATTGGATTGTGCCCCTCCCGGCATCGCCCAACCATTTGTATACCCTTGAGATTCTGCAATAGTTCGGTCGTTTTTTTCAAGATGCGCCATTTTGTACTCCACAAGGACTTACCAACTGCGGCGAGCCTACCGCAGAGCCGTGAATCCAGCAAGGGCTGCTCTGATAATCTGGCGTTACGCTTCACCTGTCCAACGCAGCCCCTGCATTTTTATTGATATGAAATGCCCTGCCCATACCCAGCCAACACCTCAATCTGCCCTTGCTATCATTGAAGTTACGGTTAGGATGACGCAGCGACAGCCGCTGGCCCGGCAGATGATAAATTTTCTGCGATGGGCTGATGAAACTTCGGAGGCTGTTTGGAGATTGTGAGTTTTATAAGATGAGTATAAAACCGATACGCATAGCTATTTCCGGAGCCGCTGGAAAAATGGGCAGCCGACTCATTGCGCTGGCCTTGGAGCAACCCGAACATTTCCGCGTGGTCGCGGCGTTGGAATCTGCCGCTTCGCCGGTACTGGGGAAGGATTGTGCTGCCGGCGTTCGCGTATCCGCAGCGTTGACCAGCCCGGCAGATGTGTTGATCGACTTTTCCGCACCGGCCGCAACCCGTGCCCTGCTGGATATCTGCCGCCAAAAAAAAATCAATATGGTCATTGGCACCACCGGACTCACCGCCGCGGACCATGCCCTTATTGATGCCGCCGCCGCGGATATCGCCATTTTGCAGGCGGCCAATACCAGCCTCGGCGTAAACGTGCTCCTGCGCATGGTGGCGGATATGGCCCGGCAATTGGGAGCATCTTACGACATTGAAATTGTCGAGGCCCATCATAACCAGAAAAAAGATGCCCCCTCCGGCACCGCTCTGGCACTGGCCGAGTCTATCGCCAAGGCGACCAATCGATCATTGGAGAAACATCTGGTTCATGGCCGACACGGCACTGAAGTTCCACGTATACGCGGAACCATCGGCATGCACGCGCTCCGCATGGGAGATGTCGTGGGCGAACACACCGTTTACTTTGCCGCTCCGGGCGAACGGGTAGAGGTCAAACACATTGCCTCCACACGGGACACCTTTGTGCGCGGGGCCTTGCAGGCCGCCAGGTTTATCGCCGACAAAAAACCAGGTCGTTATTCCATGGCTCATGTACTGGGCATGTAACACACGACAATACCCTATCGCAATAAGGATTTCTGGAGTTTCAAGATGGCGGCACGCGCCGTGATTCTTTTAAGTGGCGGACTTGATTCTGCCACCGTTCTGGCCATGGCCGCAAAGGATGGCTTTGAATGTTTTGCCCTTAGCTTTCGCTACGGCCAACGGCATGAGATGGAATTGCGTTGCGCCCGCCGTATTGCCGCAGCCGCAAAGGTGCAGCAGCATATCGAAGTTCCAATTGATTTACGGACATTTGGAGGCTCGGCACTGACCAGCGACGTGGCTGTACCCAAAGACCGTTCTACGGATGAAATGGCATCTGGCATTCCAATCACCTATGTACCCGCCCGCAACACAATTTTCCTGGCCTTTGCCCTGGCATGGGCCGAGGTGCTGGCAAGTCAGGATATTTTCATCGGGGTCAACGCACTGGATTATTCCGGTTATCCCGATTGCCGCCCCGAATTTATCGCCGCCTTTGCCACACTGGCCAACCTGGCCACCCGGGCCGGAGTGCAGGGCGAACGCAAAATTCAAATCCACGCCCCGCTGATGAACCTGCGAAAATCCGAAATCATCCGGCTTGGTCTGGCTATGGGCGTAAATTATGCAGATACCATTTCCTGTTATGATCCTTCGCCAGATGGAAAAAGCTGCGGTCACTGCGATGCGTGTACGTTGCGGCTTGCCGCTTTTGCCGCCTGCCAGACTGCAGATCCCATTGCCTATGTTGATAATGCGGCAGCAATACGCAAATGAACATTTCGGAAATATTTTTAAGTATTCAGGGTGAAGGCCAATGGCTGGGAATGCCCTCGGTATTTATTCGCACCAGTGGATGCAATTTGCGTTGCCGGTGGTGCGACACGCCCTACGCTTCGTGGAACCCGCAGGGCACGGAAATGTCGGTCCAGGCCATTTTAGATCAGGTCGCCCACCACTCCGTGGAGCATGTCGTTATTACCGGTGGCGAGCCGTTGATTCATGCCGAGGTGGTGGAACTGGCGGAAAAGCTAAAACTTCGGCAAAAATACATTACACTCGAAACCGCCGGCACCCTCTGGCGCAATATCTCCGTCGATCTGGCCAGCATCAGCCCCAAACTATCTAATTCGACTCCGCATGACGGCCAGGGCGGTGCCTTTGCCAAAGCGCACGAATCCACCCGCACCGATATCCCCACTTTGATGCAGTTCGCCCGATCCACGACCATAAAACATCGCCAGTGGAAATTTGTTATCTGCAGCCCGGAAGATATCACCGAAATGGAAACCTTGCTGGCCCAACTGCCTGAACTTGCCCGTCAGCAGGATAATATATTTCTGATGCCGGAAGGAATTTCTGCCGACGAAATCCAGAAAAAAGGCGTGTGGTTGGCGGAACTTTGTAAAACCCGCGGCTACCGCTTTGGAGCACGTCTGCACATCAGTTTGTATGGCAATCAGCGTGGCGTATAAAGATAAACAGTTTTCGAAAGGATGACATCATCATGCCCAGCACTAATAAGCGTCTTCTGGAAACATTTGCCAACCCCCATCCCGGCCGGGACTACGAAATTGAGCACATCGCACCGGAATTTACGTCGGTTTGTCCCAAAACCGGCCAGCCGGATTTCGGCACAATTCGCCTGATCTACGTGCCCGCAGCAGTCTGTGTGGAGCTTAAAAGCCTGAAGTTGTATTTGCAGAGCTTCCGCAATCGCGGCATATTCTACGAAGACGTTACCAACCGCATTCTCAATGATCTGGTTGCCGTGCTCCAACCGCAACGGTTAACCGTCATCAGCGAATGGACCCCACGCGGTGGCCTGCGCTCAATTATCCGCTGCCATTATCCCAAAGATCGCATACTTGCCGGTCAAGTCACACCCACTTCGCGCCAAACCAGGCCGTAAGGGTCCATGCAAAAATAAATTCATATTTTATGGCGCAGGAGTTTTGGCCGCCGGCAACGCGCGAGCAACGCGCATACCCTGCCAATGGGTCTGTAAGGAGCGAACAACGACGCCCGTGGCCAAAAGAACCAGCCAGAATGTGTGAAGTTATTTCTGCGCGGCCCCGAAGCAACGGCCTACCCCTTCATACCTGTAAGCGTTATCCCCTGAATAAAATAGCGCTGCGCCAGGAAGAATACGGCCACCACCGGCAAAGTCATCATCGTGGCCGCAGCCATCATCATGCCAAACTGTCCTCCATGCGCACTGGAAAATTCATACATGCCCAGCGGCAGGGTGTAACGGCTCGGACTGGAAAGATAAATCAGCGGCGTCATGAAATCATTCCACACGCCCATGAACGTGAAAATAGCAATGGCCGCCAGCGCTGGCTTCATCAGCGGCATGATAATCCGCCAATAAATGCCAAACCAGCCGCAGCCATCCATCAGCGCCGCTTCTTCCAACTCACGGGGAATGTTGCGCATAAATTGCCGCAGTAGAAAAATGAAAAACGCGCTGCCGAAAACAGCCGGCACCCACAATGGCAGAAGCGTGTTGTACCAGCCCAGATGCCTGAAAATCAAAAACACGGGAATCATGGTAACTGTGCCCGGCAACATCATAGTGGCCAGCAACAGTGCAAATATTTTATCCCGCAGCGGCCACGCCAGACGTGCAAATGCATATCCCGCCATGGAGCAACTGATCACCTGAAAAATGACGCACAATACCACCACTATCACACTGTTAATCAGATAATCCAGCCAGTGTCGATCCGCATACCACGCCTGCCGGTAAGAATCGGTAAATTTATAGAATGCCGCCGCCAGCGGCGATATTTTTGTTACATGCAGCCGAACCTGTACCGTGCCAGGTAACGGCAACGCGTTGACACTCACGGGGCCGCTGCGATACAGCGGAAATATGCCCATATTGGTTTCATTGGCCGGATCGCGATCATGCAGATGAAATATCAGCGATTGCCAGCGTCGATTGCCTGAAAACATAAGATTTTTAGAAACGTAGCGCATCGTTCCCACCACCACAGTTACCCGCACATATTGCCAGGAACGATCTTCGTGCATGGGAATAGTAATTCCCAGCAGATGCCGCACCGATTTCGGCAATTGAAAATCGGCCTGAATGGTAAATGCATGGTGCTGGGCAAAATCGTACGCAATCAAATTCGGATGGCCACGCACCAACCGCGCCGGCTGGCTCACACTCCAATCAATAGCCGCAGGCTTCACCGCATCATCATGGTAGCGGGTGTCGGTTACTGTAATGCCCGAAACTTCTATTCCACGATACGCCCGCTCCCACGCCGCCCGCACCCGCCCCGCAGTCATCGCCGCCACCGCCTTTTGGCAGATCGTAGATGCAGGCTGTTGCCAAAACTGCGGCGGCTCGAACTTTTGCAGCCGGTGGACCAGCATCGGAACCAGCACCTGACGTGCCCGGCTCCTGCCAATCAAGGCCAACTGCGTCTGATGCAGCAGTGGACGCGCCGCCAACCACAACGTTTGTGCCAGAGCCAGGTTTATAGCCCGCCAGCGAACCTTGCTCACATGCTGCGGCGGTTGTGAGCGGGCATAACGCTGCACCAGATACGGCGAACGCACCACATCTCTGGGTAACGCCGGTAACCAATGCGGGGGTTGAACAAAAATTTCCCGGTTGTATTTGAAACTGGTGCCCACCAGCCATAAAAATGGCAAAATAAATAAACACGCTCCGCTGATCAGTGCCCCTTGCAGTGTTAAACGCTGCAAAAGATTTACCGGTAATAGAAAGGCCGCAGTTCCCGCCACAACCAGCAGCACGCCCAACGCCCAGAACAACTCCCCCGCATTGGCTGGCAACGTGCGGTGAACAATAATGGTGGCCAGCGCAACCAGCAACACTTCCTCCAGCCACAGCCCGCCCGCACACAACAATCGTTTCATACGTGCCCTTCCCAGTTCCACCACAGCCGCCGCGAGCTTGATTTATACCACATCATAATTCACCCATTTCCGGCTTAGCCAGAATTGAATCGCCGTTAACCCCAATATCAGCAGCAGCAGAATCCACGCCAGGGCCGAAGCATAGCCCATCCGAAAGTATTTAAACGCCTGATTGAACAGATACAACGCATAAAAATCCGTCGAATGGTCCGGCCCACCGGAGGTCATAATGTACGACTGGCTGAAAATCTGCATCGTGCCGATCACCCCCATAATCAGGTTGAAGAAAATGTACGGCGTGAGCATCGGCAGTGTAATATTCCGGAATCGCCGTACCGGACCCGCACCGTCTATCTTGGCCGCCTCATAGAGTTGCGTCGGTATGCCCTTCAACCCCGCCAGCCAGATAATCATGCCCGAACCCGCTCCCCACAACCCCATCAAAATTATCCCGGCCTTGGACCCCAGCAGCCAGGACGGACTGTTAAGCCACAGCGGCGGATGTGCTACGCCGAAGTCTTTCAACAGCGAATTAAGTAAACCGTTCACCGGGTTTAATATCCACATCCACAAATAGGCCGCCGCCACCGCCGGCACCACCGCCGGCAAATAAAAAATCGTACGATACAGCCGAATGCCGCGAACCTCCGTATTCAACAGCAGCGCCAACCCCAGACCCACCGCCATACCCAACGGTACGCCAATGAGCATATACGCCGTATTGGCCAGTGAATACCAGAACAGCGAATGGCCGAACAACACCCGCTGATAATTTTCCAGCCCCACCCAACGCGGAGCATGCAACAGATTGTACCGGCAAAAACTATACAACAGCGATGCCACCATCGGTCCAATTGAAAAAATAAGAAACCCTGCGTGGCCGGACCCGCAAACATCCACCCCATGGCCGTTTGCGATCGGCGCCACGCCGCCAATCTGTTCTTCCGCCATTCCCGCCAAAAGCCCGCCAGTATCAATACCAATGCCGCCGCTCCAAGCAGCACCATGACCAGACCCTCCGGCAGCCGGGCCGCTGGCAGCGGATGCAGGATGCGGTTAAGCCGCCGCTGTACCCTTTTTGTCGCCCGCGTCAGCGCCACCCGGGCACTTAACCCCGCGCGAAACACACTGCTTTGGGCCTGCAGCATCTGATTCCACATATACTCGCCCACCGGCGTAACCGGCCGGTTGTGACTGATTTTCAGGAGCTTGTAGCACATGTGCATGGCTGTGGCCACGCGTGGCGGAATGTTCGGATTGTTTTGCACGTAACGCCGGTACATTTCGCGATTGATACCCGGTTCGGCGGTAAAACCGGGCAAATACGTGCGACCACGCGCCGCATAATACCGGCTGTTCACACGATTATAGATCTCCGCTCCGCGACGACTCACGAAAAAGCGTATGAATTCAAATGCTAATTTCTTGTGCGATGCGGTCTGCGGTATGACCAGGGCAAAGCCTCCGCTCCAGGTCGCAGACTTATGGCCACGCAGCGGCGGCGGAGGGGCTACACCAAAACGTAAATGCCGCCGGTATCGGACGACTTCATTAAGCACCCAGTTGCCATCAATTTTCATCGCCAGCTTGCCGCTCAGGAATGGGTCAAACTGCGCACCAGAACCGGCATTGACAAAGGCATTAACCTCATTGATGCCGCCCTGCAATTGGTACAAATGCGCCATGTACGCCAGAGCCTTGACCACCGGCGGAGAATCCATGGTGCAGCGCGTGCACGCACGGTTCATAAATCTTCCACCATCTAGAAAGGCATAGATATACAGCCAGCTATTGCCATAATTCGGTGCAAAACCCAACTGTGTCAGATCACCGGCAGCGTTGCGCCGAGATAGCTTCAGGGCATCCCGCTGAAGTTGACCCCATGTTTGGGGAGGCATCACTCGCCCCTGCAAATTTACCAAACCCGCCTGTCGGAGTTCGTCCGAATTATAAAACAGCACCCGCACCTCAGTACCGGTCGGAATGCCATAAACCCCACCCTGATATGATGCTTCCCGCCAGCAGAATGGATAATAATCCGCAGAATTAATGCCCTCCGGACCACCACGCTTTTGCCGCATCATACTTTCTTTGATGAGATCATTGAGCCGGTAAAATGCCCCCAGCACCGCCCACTGCCCGATTGTAAATCGATCCTGGTAGACGATATTCGGTGGCTCGCCGCCCATAATGGCCGTAGCCAGACGCTGGGATCCATTCGTACCACCGTCATAAAGCGAAGCCACAATTTTCACCCCGGGATGATCGGCTTCAAATTGATGCACAATCGCTTCTACCCCACGATCACGCGATATCGTCCAGAAATTCAGGCGTATCGGTCGCCGCAGGGTATTCCCGGCCGCCATCACCTTTGCGCCACCGCACAGAAAGTACACAACCCCCCAGGTCATAACCACCAGCCACGCCAATCTTAAGGACCGCTGGCGGCTTATGCACTGATAAATCGGTTGGATCTTAGCCACATCATCCCCTGCCACGCGCTGCCAAAAATACCGGATGCTTGGCCCTATCGGCTCACACCCGACATTTTTCAGCCTGTTTTCCATAGAGTGCCGACAGACAACTTCGGCAGCAACATTCAAATTTTATACCATGGACTGCAATTTTTATAAACCAGCAACGGCCCCAATCGGATAGAGCGCAGTCATAATTTGTGGCATTCAAGATATTAATGGCTTCAATCGTTCGACCTGGTGGTAGCACATTATCAAAGTAGGGAAGGCCGATTGATTCTGTCCTCCCCACCCGCCACGGCGAATAAAAGCGGCCCGCTGATCGCTTCCCCAATAACCGAGCCGCGCCCGCTGGTTAGCCGCATCCGCTTGCGATGCGTGCCCCGTGGTTAGCCGCATTCGCTTGCGGTGCGCGCCCGCTGTTTAGCCGCATCCGCTTGCGGTGCGTGCCCGCTGTTTAGCCGCATCCGCTTGCGGTGCGCGCCCGCTGATTGCTGACCGCTCATCGCTTCCCAACATCCCCAGCGGCCAAAAATCGCCGCTCCCCGTTGAGGCATGGATGCCGAAATCCCGATGCGTTAGGGAAAAAGCCATCGGGATTGTGCCATGGATGCCGAAACCTCGAAGTGGCAGGAGCCAGACATCGGGACTGATAGCTGATCGCTGACCGCTTCGCTCCCCGTCGTGCCATGGATGCCGAAATCCTCGTTGTGTCAGGAGCCAGACAACGGGACTGACCGCCGATAGCTGATCGCTTCGCTCCCCGTCGTGCCATGGATGGCGAAATCTCCCGGCGCAGCCGGGACAGGCCTCTGCGTTAGGGAAAAAGCCATTGGGAACTCCTTACTCCTGTATTCTGTCTCCTGCGTTTATCCTCCCCCCATACCTCTCCTATCACTATCCAGCGGAACCCGCAGTACCGGCTTCGCCGCCTTGTGCAGCAAAGCATCGTTCCGTCTGACAAGTAAATATGTGTAACGCAATTATAGAGCAGCCATGGGGACCGTTTCCTGGGATCGCGGGCATCTTGCCCGCCCCAGTAGCCGGTTGGGCCCCTCCAACCGCGGCAAAAAAAAGTAGCACAGACATTCCTGTCTGTAATTTTGTACGCCGTCCACTCCGGTGGCCGCACTTTTCCCCGTTATATTCCTTGATCTCTAATGTTGAGGCATGGATGCCGAAATCCCGATGCGACAGGAGTCGCCAATCGGGACTGATCGCTGACCGCTTCGCTCCCCGTCGTGCCATGGATGCCGAAATCCTCGTTGTGGCTGGAGTCGCCAATCGGGACTGATCGCTCACCGCTTCCCCCCAGCCCGGCCATTACTTGGCCGCGGCGAACCCCGACCGCACGCCCACACCAGCCCAGGGATTGTTTCCAATAATGTCCGGAAACTCCAAGGCGTGGGTTGGGTTCAAGGACATGGGCTGTTCATCAGCCGATGGAGTTGGCTATAAGAAGGTAATGAAGCGATGTGGTGAAAAAAAAGAGGGGATGCCTCAGAATGTGCTTGACGACCGGCGGATGATTCCGTCGGCAATTAACACCTTTTATAGGAGGTCATCCCCATGACCAATAGTAGAACATATCGAAGTCAGAGTGTCGAGTCTGTGGAGTTGAAGAAGATGCTGGCGGGCCGGGAAGGCCAGTCGGCGGTGGTGGGAGTGGATGTAGGCAAGGAGAAGTTGTACATGATGGTACGCTGGGAGAACGGGCAGACGGAGCGACCGGTGGTGGTGTTGCAGCCCGAAGAACTTGGTGTGGCGATAGAGTTACTGAAGGGCTTAGCCGCAGGTCGGAAGTTACGGGTAGCGATGGAGCCGTCGGGAACGTATGGTGATCCGTTTCGGTATGCGTGCCATAAGGCGGAATTGGTGGTGGAACGGGGGGCTACTGTCAAATGTTGTGGATTAGGAAAATCAGGCGGCCTGTATCTTGACTCCATCTTCGAAGGTTACTCCGGCCAGTACATCCTTGATCAACTCTGAACCATTGAGCCGCTGAAAGCCTCCCT
>JAJZNX010000029.1 GCA_021852275.1 Planctomycetota bacterium
CTTTCGTGCTCCACGGTAGACAAGTACGGTCCAATTGCCAACCTGCGTGATTCTTTATAATGGAAAAATGATTTGACGGCAAGTCTCATTAAATGTAACATACCTTTATGGAACAAAAATGGAACAAAAATAAATTTACCAAAAAGAGATGGGGATAAACATGGGTAACGCTACGATTTTGGAAGTAGCCCAGGCGGCGGGCGTGGGAATCGGTACGGTTTCACGCGTCATCAACCACTTGGACACTGTTAAGTCTGCGACGGCGGAGGCCGTTCATAAGGCCATGGCCGACCTGGGATACACTCCGCCAGCACCGGAAAAACGCCGGGGAAGACGAATCGGTCAGGCGTACCCACGAAAAGCCGCAGCCAATTTACTGCTATTGATTGTCGGTGAGCAGGGCCTGCGATGGATGTTAAGTATGGCTCCAATCTATTCCGCGGTGATCGACGGTATCGAAAAGGGGGCGGCGGCGCACGGCATAAATATGCTGGTCCGACAGACCGCAACCTGGAATGAGCTTGCGACGGTGGTGGAAGACAATACCGCCCGTGGGACCATTCTTTTCGGTTCGCATGAACCACTGGGTATTCCCCCCGGCGTTCTGCAGAGGAAGCCGGCTATCTGGGTGATGGGTAGCCCGGAAAATTTTTCCGGAGACCATGTGCAGCCGGACCACACCAAAATCGGCGTTTTGGCCGCCCAGTATCTGCGTCGGCACAAACACTTTCGCTGTGCGTATCTGGGTTCTGGGGAGGGCACGCCCAAGTTTCACATTGGCTACCGCGCCACCGGCTTTCGCTGGGCTATGGAAAATGCCGGCGGTAGCGTGGATATGCTTATAAACCCGGCGATTGTTATCAACGATAAGGAACACAACGCTCCCAATGAACCGCTTATCGCCAAGTTGCTCCAGCGGCTGGTTGGCCTGAAGCCCCGGCCATCGGCGCTAATGCTGGAGGCGGATATGCTCGCACCAGTGACGTATCGACTGCTGCAGTCGAGCGGTGTGATCCCGCAAAAGGATATCACCATCGTTACCTGCAACAATGAGCAGCCTTATCTGCTGTCTTTGCATCCACGGCCCGTAGTGATTGACCTGCAGGCGCAAGCGATTGGCAAACGGGCGGTGGATCAGTTGTTGTGGCGCAGCGAAAATCCGCGGGAGCCTGCGGTACGGGTCATGGTGGAGCCTGCGCTGGTGGAACCAGGTGTGAATGGTAGCGGGATGCCCATCGGGCGGCACAATGAAAACTAGGCCAGGGCCGGTGCTTCAGAAGACACCGTCACCAACGAGCCACTAGAGATGTGGGAACTGTTCATGCTGCTGCATCAAGACGTTGGCTTTCACAACGTGACGCAACTCGAGCCTGCTGAAGGCGGAGGCCTGTATCTGCGTCGTTTCCCTGCCCCGGTACGCAGCAAATTGATTCCTTTGGGGCGTATGGTTTCTGCGGAGTCTTCCGGAGTAGAGTTACGCTTTGTGACCGATTCTCCAAACTTTTGTCTGGCCGTGGGCAGCCGTCCATCGGTGTTGGCCCCTTTCGAGACGCACCTGCAGGATCTGTTTATTTTCCGGGGAGCATTCCTGCATTCGCATCATCGGTTGGACCCCGGAAAAATCAACCGCATTAACGTGATAAACATTGGAAATGTGGAAAAGTTCAATGAGATTGCGGAGCCACACGGTCTGGCCTGCGGTTTTTCCTGGAAGGTGTGGCGCATATTGTTCGGGCGATATCCGGCGATCTATTGGGGATTGGACACGTATGACTCACCGCGGCGCCCCCCGCTTGCCACAGAGGTGCCCACACGCCGCTGGCTGGCCTACGGCTCGTCGATTACCCATGGCGGTGCGGCCACGCTGCATCATGGGGCCTATATTTACCATGCGGCCCGTGTTGCCGGGCTGGATGTGCTCAATCAGGGCCTGTCCGGTTCCTGCCAGTGCGAAACGCATGTAGCGGACTATTTTTCCGCACGCACCGACTGGGATATCATCACCTTGGAAATAGGCGTGAATCTGCGACCTTCCACAAGTCCGCAGGAGTATTTCCGGCGCGTCAGCTATATGCTCGAGAAGCTGCGGCAGACGCATCCTGCGGCCCCGATTATTCTGCTGACCATTTTTCCTAATGCCGCGTCGGCCGCTCACACCGCTGGTACCAATGCGGTGAGTACTGAAAGGGAAAGCCAGTTCAACGCCATCCTGCGGGACTTGGTAACGGGCAACGCGGCCGGCAATGTGTATTTGGTTGAAAGCCACGAGCTTCTTGATAACTTCGGTGACCTGAGTGTGGATCTGATTCATCCCAGTGATTATGGGCATGCCCGTATGGGGGCAAATCTGGGATTACGACTTCGCCGAATTTTGGATACGACCAGCCCATATCCGTTATCTGCAGCCTGAAGGATGATTGTGATGATTCTTGCCACGGTTCGCGGTTTTACCGATTGGGATTATGCCGTCGTTGCCTTTTATTTTACTTTCATGGTTAGTATTGGCTTGGTGTTCCGGCACTATAGCAAAAATATCAGCGACTATTTCCGCGGGGGCGGGTCTATGCTGTGGTGGATGAGTGGGGCTTCGGCGATGATGGGGGCGATGAGCGCCTGGTCTTTTACGGGTGCTGCTGGCGAATATTATAAGACTGGATTTTTGCTGTATTTGGGAGTCTTTTTGCCCGGAAATATCATTGGCGGATTGATCGGCATTTTTTATACATCCTATCGCTTTCGGCAGATGCGCGTGATCACGTCTGTTCATGCCATTCGCCGGCGTTATGGCCCCATCAACGAACAATTTTACGTGTGGGTCCAAGTACCTATTAACCTCTTTTATGGCGGGTTAGTGCTCAACACCCTTAGTGTATTCTTATGCGCAGCTTTTGGGACGAACCTGCTGGCGACCGTGATTACCACGGGTGTGATTGTGTTGTTTGTGTCGTCGGCGGGAGGGGCCTGGGGTGTTATCGCCGGAGATTTTGTGCAGATGCTGGTGATGCAGTCGGTGGTCCTCACCACCGCAATTCTCACGTTGCATTTGCCGCAGATTGGCGGCTTTGGTGGTTTGCTTCATCAATTGCCGGCGTCGGCCTTCCACTGGACTATGTTGGTCCGCCCCCAGGTATTGTACTTATGGCTGGGAGCCATGATGATCGGCGGAGTCTTGGGATCTTTTGATTTATCCAATGGAGCTGCTCGATTCATGACGGTAAAGGACGGCCGTAACGCCGTCAAGGCAGCCACTATGATGTTGGTCATCGGATCTTTTGGTGGCATATTTATTATGGTCCCACCCTTGGCGGCGCGGGTCCTGTATCCCAACCTGCACCTGATTGTGCCCAACCTTCATCATCCTTCAGAGGCTGCTTATTTAGTGGTGGCTATGCGCGTGCTGCCGGATGGCATGTTGGGGCTGCTGGTAACGGGCCTCTTTGCGGTTACCATGGCCAATATGGATACCGGTCTGAATCGCAATGCCGGCATCTTTATTAAAAATTTCTACAGCCCGGTGTTGCGTCCAAACGCCACGGAACAGGAGTTGATGTTGGCCAGTCGGATATGCTCGGTTATTTTTGGCCTTCTGATTATCGGTATTGGAATTTTGATTGCACTTTTCCGGACGGCCAATTTATTTAATTATGTTATCGTGTTGGGCGTGTTGTTGGGGGTTCCGCTTACAGTGCCGCTGGCTTGGGGCATGGTAATCAAGCGTACACCGCCATGGGCGGCATGGAGCACGGTTCTGGTAGGGTTTTTCGTCGCGGCCATGTTTCGCTTTGCCATACCGGTTTCCTGGTTCCAATACGTGATGGGCTGGCATCGAGCGCTCTCACCGACAGCCGCACAGGATGTGATGTTTTTCAGCATGACCATAGCTGTTTTAGGAATCGCATCCGGCTGGTACTTTTTTACCATGAGATTTGCCGACCGTTCGCCCGCCTCATACAAGAGAGATGTGGACATGTTTTTTAAAGATATGAATACGCCGATTGATCCGGTAGCCGAAGGTGTTCCAGGGGAGGATTACCGCCAGTGCCGCGTGATCAGCAGGCTTTGTCTGATTTACGGCTCCGCCATGTTGCTGGCTATGTTGATTCCCAATGCTCTAAGTGGACGCTTGTGTTTTCTGGCTATCGGCGGGGCCATTCTCACCATCAGTTTGTTGTTGCATTTGGCGGGGCGCAAGGCCCGTCGGATCGATGCCGCAGCGTTGACCGCGTCGGAGGTATCAGTACCGAAGTGAGTTACCGGGGGTTCTCCGGAATTATTGCGTGGCAGAACCTTGCAGTTGGATCTGGCCTACGCTATAGTGTGGATTATGACGTTGTGCCATTCCGGCGCAAGTCATTTCCGCCCCGAGTTACCGGTAGTTCGGGCACCAGGCGTTGGTCGTGGCGGAAAAATATCCTTCACCATGGCGAAGTTCAGCCGGGTGCGGATCTCA
>JAJZNX010000021.1 GCA_021852275.1 Planctomycetota bacterium
TTATTTCCCCATGCTCTTTTGAACAACATTCCCCTGAATTCGTCGCTGTATACGGGCAGCTTTCCGGAAGGCCAAAAGGCACAAGTGGTGAGCTATCGGAAGTTTTATAACTATCAGCATGGGCATGTCCGTAAGTATCCGCAAATGTTGGGTATAAAATTGCATGGGCGGTGGGTGGTGGTATTTTCCCCGCAGGACATTACCAGTGGATTGCTGGGGACCAATACCTGGGGTATCAGTGGCTACACGCCGGCATCCGCCCAGGCGTTGGCGAGAAATATTTTGTGTTATACGATTCACCAGGCGGCCCTACGGGCAAAGCCCAGGCAAAAGCCTGCCGTTCTCAAACATACCGCAAGTGCAAAGTTGCCGTCCGCACCCGCAACTCCCGCCAAGTAGCCGGCGGTGCCAGGCCGACGCACTGGCTGGGAAAAATTATGGGCGGCGGCGGAGGATTAAAGCACCCCGGCAGTACCGGTTTGGATCGGAGTTGTTACGTACTCCCGCGGATCTGTAACCCGGCCGGTTAAGGCACTGGCGGCTACAGTCAAGGGGCTGGCCAGGTACACCGCGGACTGCATGGATCCCATGCGTCCTGGAAAATTGCGATTGGTGGTGCTGATGCAGGTTTCGCTGCCGTTAAGCCGGCCAAAGGTATCGGCGGGGCCGCCCAAACAAGCGCTGCATCCGCTGGGGCCGACCTGGCAGCCGGCATCGAGTAATATGTCTTCAATGCTTTTTTCGTTGGTGTCTTTGGCCGCACCGCGCAGGTTTAATCGCTTCATATCGGCATGCACCTCGGTGGAACCGGGTACCACAAAGGTGGGTATTTTTACAGAATGGCCTTTGAGTATGCTGGCGGCAAAAATCATATCCGTAATTTTGCCACCGGTGCAACTGCCGATGTATGCGCGGTCCACCTTGACATGACGGCAGTTACGGGCAGTATCGCGGTTGTCGGGAGAATGAGGTTTGGCCACCAGCGGTTCCAGCGTTGACAAATCCCATTCCCGCTGAAAACAATAGCTCGCGCCGGGATCATCGCGGAAAACCTCCCACTGCTTGATCTGGCTGCGATGGCGTACGTATTGCAATGTTTTTTCATCCACATCACAAACGCCGTTTTTGCCGCCCGCCTCGATGGCCATATTGGTGAGGGTCATGCGATCTTCCAGGGTGAGAGATGCCACACCCTGGCCGGCGAAATACATGGTTTTGTAGGTGGCTCCCGCCACGCCGATTTCGCCGATCACCAGCAAAATTAAATCTTTGGCCGTGAGGTAAGGCGGTATCTGGCCATGAAAGGTAAATTTCATGGTGGGGGGTACCTTCAACCACGTTTTGCCGGTGCCAAGCGTAAAGGCAGCATCGCTGTTCCCAACTCCGGTGGCAAATTGGCCAAAAGCACCGGCGGTACAGGTGTGGCTGTCGGTACCGAGCAAAATTTCGCCGGGGCGCACATGCCCTTCTTCCGGCAAGGCCTTGTGGCACACGCCTTTGTAAGTGGTTCTTGTGGGGTCTTTATATGGATTAGGCATGCCGGGTTCGTTTTTCACAAATTCCGGATCATAGTAAAACCGCAATCCCTGTTCGCGAACAAAATCGCGAAGAATCTGCACATTGCGATGGCACTTCAAATCTGCAGTAAAAATGTAGTGGTCGGGAATGATGACCACGCGATTTTTATCCCAGACTTTGGCATCGCGGCCGAATTTTTCATGAAAAATTCCAATTGTCCCCGGACCACATACATCGTGTGTCATCAGGATGTCCACATCCACCCAGACGTTGTCTCCGGGCTGCACGGTCTTTTGCCCGGAATGTTTGGCGATAATTTTTTCTGTAAGGGTCATTGCGGACATGAATTTGTCTCCTATACGGACGGCGCTGGCCTCTTCGGCCATCCGATTCAACCTGATAATTATAGCACGCCGGCGGCATCGCGCCGAGCACCGTGGTCCGAGGATTGACACCCGCACACCCGCGGGCCACAGCGATGGGGGAAAACGTTGTACCCGTCGCCGATCGCAGTCTGAAGCGCCCGGAAGCGCTGCTGCAAAGGGTTAAGGCTTATCAAAAAGATGGTGGGGTTGGAAGTAATCTTGTTGGCTGAAATAGCGGAGGGTTTCGTCGATGGTAGCAAAAACCTTGGTGGCAGTCTGGGTGACAAAGGGGCTGGGGGCGACTTTGGGTTTCCAGATTACGTAAACTTCACGGGCGTGGTCGTGGGCGTGTTGGAGTTCGCGTTCCACGCCGCTGGAAAGAGCGGGTTTGCCATCCGGCAATTCCGGAATGTAGGAAATAATGAGATCACTCTGGCGGACCATCATAAAGTCACGGGCATAAATTTGTCCGTTGATGTCGCCGCCAATGGACAGTACATCCTGCGTTTTAAGAGACAGTGGCGGGTTGCCTCCCTGGACGGTAATAACAGAATGACCATCAGCGGCGGCAGCAAGGGCTTGATCGTGCAGGGCTTTTTCGTCGACATCGGCAGGATCAAAGGTTATGAAGTGCCGGCTGATCCTTTGGCGAAAATCATTGATTTCGGCCAGTACGTCCGGCATATCGGCTACATGGCTCATGGGAAAACTGGGATAAACACGGCGCATTTTAGGGCGAAGCAGCAGACGGAACAGAGTTTCGCAGGTGGGTTGCCTGCGGCCGCGGGAAAGCACAAAAAACTTGCCGTGATGGTCAGGGTTGACACGGGCAAGGATTTCGGTGGCCAGAATTTCCTCTTCACGCCAGACCATCAGGTCTTTTAAATCGTGATCCAGGTTGTGGTCGCGCAGCAACCGCTGGTGTACGGTTTCGACGTTGTCCAGCAGGGTTACATATAAATCGGCGGAAAAGGCGTTGAGCTGGTCAAAATCGAAGGCGGCGAAAAGGCCGTGCTTCCAGCGAAAAGTGGCGTGGGTATTGATAATGACGTTGGGGTGCCGGCGAGCGTCAACTAAGATATCGCGAAAAACGGCGCGGCGCAGGCTGGCCAGACGCGAAAGAGGTAAATCGAGAATGCGGCCAGGTTGTACATCGGGTGCCTCTTTGTACATCAGGTCGCCGACATTGAAAATTTTTATCGTTTCGCCCTGGGCCTGGGCTATGCTGACGACTTGTTCAAGGTAGGCTTGTTTGTCCAGGCCGACCTGTCCAGTGAATAACATGCGCATGAAATCAACTCCTCACGGGATATTTTATAATGGGTTGGCGGTGGCGGATAGTGCGCGGTGAGCGAGTTGTCGTGTGTGGGCATAGGCGGCCTGAGCGTAGTGCCGGAAAGCATGGCGATCGGGCAGATCCGGCATTACCTGCTGATTAATTTCATCCCGCCCATATAGGGTTGCAGGGCATCGGGCACGCGGACGCTGCCGTCTTCATTTTGATACAATTCCAGAATCGGAATCAAAATGCGCGGACTGGCGATAACGGTGTTGTTGAGGGTGTGGCAGTATCGGACGCGACCATCGGTGCCCCGGTAACGCAAATTGCACCGGCGGGCCTGAAAGTCATACAGCCGGCTGGCGGAATGGGTTTCGCCGTAGGCGCTGCGCGAAGGCATCCAGGTTTCGATGTCAATCATGGATGCGTTTTTCGGCCCCAGATCGCCGGTGCAGCATTGCATAACGCGGTAGGGAAGGTTCAGCCGCCGCAGCACCTCTTCGCTGTTGGCCAGAATCTGTTGATGCCAGCGGATGGATTCTTCCCGGTCATTGCGGCAGATAATAACCTGTTCAACCTTGTCAAACTGGTGGATACGGTAAAGGCCGGTGGTGTCTTTGCCATACGTGCCGGCCTCACGACGAAAGCAGGTGCTGGCAGTAACCAGTTTGACCGGCAACACCGCTTCCTCAAGAATTTCGTCCATGTAATAGGCGGTCAAAGACACTTCGCCGGTACCGGTAAGAAAGCGTTCTTCTTCGGCCTCTTCAGAAGCCTCACCGACACGATAGGCCTGTTCGCGACCTGCCGGAAAAAAACCGGTACCGCGCATGGCTACTTCCCGTACCAGGACTGGTACGGTCATGGGATGAAACCCCTTTTCGAACACCATCATGTCCTGCGCCAACCGCAGCACCGCCTGATGCAGCAGGGCTCCGGTTCCGGTAAGAAAATAACTGCGGGAACCGGCCAGCTTGACCCCACGCGGAACATCAAACAGCCCCAGCTTTTCTCCCAGTTCAACATGGCTTTTGGGAGTAAAGGTGAAGGTTGGAATTTTACCATGGCGGCGAAGTTCCACATTGTCCTGAGCGGAAGCGCCGCGCGGCACATCTTCATCCGGTGGCAGGGGCAGGGTCAGCAGCAAAGCTTCTATCCGCTGCGGGAGGGATTTGATTTGTTCTTCCAGGACTGCCCGTTCCAGCTTAATGGCGGTCGGGCGCTGACGCATGGTCGCGGCCTGTTGTTCCAAGGCCTGTCGCGATGCGGGATCCTTTTCGGATCGC
>JAJZNX010000200.1 GCA_021852275.1 Planctomycetota bacterium
GGCGTCACCAAAACGCCGTTGGCAGCGGCCTTACAATTTTTCGCCGCCGAGTTACCCGCACCCCTGCTGCGCCTGGCTCTTAACGGCCGCTCCGCAGGGGTGGTGGTAACGTCGGAAATGGTATCAGACCACGTAGAGCGGAGCGGCCCCGGTCTTCTGACACAGTTCCAGATATTGCAGATAGCCAAAGCCGTCGGTACTGCGATAACCCCAGGGGTCATAATGGCCGGGGCGATTTTTCATCGGCCCGACGGTTTGCCGCCAGTTATAGCTGTCACCCAGTGAAACGCCCACCACATAACCACCGCCGGGAAAGCGCAGAAAACCCGGATGCAGGTTTTGCAGCAGTTGAAGCAGATCGGGACGGAACAGTTCCGGCTTGCCGTTGGCGGGATTTTCCGGATACAGGAGGGCCAGGGTCAGCGCCACCGAACCGGGCTGGTTAAGTCGGATGGCCAAGCGCCCGTGGGTGTCCCGGCCCGTGACAAAAAGCTTCTGCGTGTATTTTTCCCAACCCGACCGCGTAACCTTGACCGTGGCCGCGCCTGAAAGTTTGGCCTTCTTGGAACCCAGGAGTACGGCGGAAATTGTTTCCGGCTTACCGGCGGTTTCACGGGCGTAAAAAGTCAGCACATACTGATGCCCGGGTTGGATATTCATGCCCCAATAGCCGCTGTTGACCACACCGGCACCGGCCCGGGCAGCGGTGATCCGCAGCGAACGCGGATGGGCGCTATTTAATGGTCGGCTATGGATAACCTTGAGTGCCGCGGGGTTTCCCGCCAGCGGTGTCCAACCATAGAGCGCTCCGCCCGGCGGCGGATTGGCCATTTTCCCATTGGGCAGTTCCCATTGGCCACGCACAATTTTACAATCCGGAGGCGGAACATTGTTCTGAAAATCCGGGTTACGAATCAGTTGCGCATAGAGTCCGCCATCCACGCAATTGTTAATATCCTCCAGAAACAGGCCCCACATATCCGGATTTTCCTGTCGGCCCGCGGCACCGATGTTAATGTTGATTGTGGCATGAGGTGCGGCCATGGCCACCGCGCCGCCGACAAAAATAACCGCCGCCCGACTCAGCCAGGTGAGCACTGTTTTATTATTTAACATCACCTGAAAAACTCCTTAGACGTTCATGTGTTATTTTTTGGCGTAACCGTGCACGGGTGAGGCTTTATCGCATTACCTTTTTTGTGGTGCATCCCGGCGCACCGGGACAAAGATTTCTTAGTGGCCTTTTTCGGCACAGGTTTCAAAAAATCCGTGCCATCCGTGTTATCCGTGGTCGTATTTTGCTACCTCCGCGCTCTCCGCGGCTTCGCGTGAAATTCTGGTTGCGGCACCGCCGCGTCGGGTTGTCCACCGCACCACATTGTGCAGCGGCTCATCGGCGCTGGATGATCCAACGGCAATTTCATATTTACCCGGCGGAACCCGCCAGTCTTTTTCAGCCGAGTTGTAATACGCAAAATCACGCCAGTCCAGTTTCATGGCCACGGTCTTGCTTTGCCCCGGTTGCAAATTCACCCGCGCAAAACCTTTCAGCGTCTGCACGCAGCGATTCTTCCGATCCACCAGCGGATGGATATACAATTGTGCCACTTGTGCTCCGGCCATTTTGCCGGTGTTGGTCACTTCCGCCGTCACGGTAAACACGCGCTGTTTGCCACTTCCCGTGGAGGAAACATGCAAGTGGCGCATGGCGAAGGTGGTGTAGGAAAGGCCAAAAACAAAGGGGTACAAGGGTTTGATGCGCATTTTATCATACCAGCGATACCCGGTATAAATGCCGCTGGTAAAGTGCATGACATTATTAACATTGGGAAATGTGCCATAGGCCGGTTCATTGCGCCAATGGCGACTGAAACTGTCGGGCAAGCGTCCGCTGGGATCTATCTGCCCGAAAATAATTTTCGCCACCGCGGTATTACCGTTTTCCCCCGGATACCACGCATACACCAGCCCGGCAACCTTATGAATCCAGCGGCTCATGCCAATGCCCGCTCCGGCATTGACCACGGCGATGGTGTGAGGATTCAGTGTTGCCACATACCGCAGAATGCGATTTTGCGATCCCCAGAGGTGATAGCCGCGATCTTTGTTCTCACCCTCATATTTCGGGCCAAAACCCACACATGCGATGACCGCATCGGCGCGGGCGATCCTCTTGAGATCGGCGGCGCTGAACATCGGACTGCTCGCCATTAACCCATAACCAAACTCCATTTGAGCCAGCAGAATCGCATTAAAGTAATCCACACGCAACCGGTAAGTTCGCCCGGCGTGCAGCCGTACCATCGCGGTCATCGTGGTAAGCGCGTGCTGTTGCCAGTTATTGATGATCTCTTTGCCATTAATAAAAACTCGTGAGCCATCATCGCTGCTGCTGACAAACTCGTATTCACCAGTAACCGTGGGCTTGATTTCGCCAATCCAGCGAGCGGAGAAAGCGGCCTGCGTGACCTGCGGAACCGGCATCTTCAGCCCCCAATTAAAGGTAATTTTTGCGTCGGTTCCCGTAGCCACCGGCGTGCCAGACAGCGTGTCGTTGTTGAAATATTCCACCGCCAGCCCCGGCTTGCCCTCTCGCGTCAGCAGTTGGCCCTGGCCCCATAACAGGCTTGCACCGCCGCTACTGCGGGTTTGCTGTTGGACCGCACTGTACAGGCACAGCGGAGACGCCACGTATTGAACCTGCACATTCGCCCCGGCCACTTGGGTTACCGCATCTAACATGCTGACCATCCCGCTGATGGGGTGAACGCAGGCGCTGCCGCCACCGCTGGTGATGGCCTTGCCGGCCATAGGCCCCCATACAACAATGCGTTTGATCGTGGCGCAATGCAGCGGCAGGATATGATTTTTGTTTTTCAGCAGCACGGTTCCTTCCGCGGCCACACGCATGGCCACCGCGGCGCTGGCCGGATCATCCAGTGGTATGTTGTAATCCGGCTGCCGATGATGTTCCATGAAACCCATGGCGATGATCATCCGCAAAATCCGCCGCACATGGTCATTGAGTGTGGAAATGGAAACTTTTCCGTCCCGCAGAGCGGCGCGGATTTTAGCCTGCGAATAAAAACCGCCGGCCGGCATTTCCATATCCAGTCCGGCGTTCAGTGAGCGGGCGCAGGAATGATTCGCCGTCCAATCCGATATGACCACGCCCTTAAAACCCCAGTGCCGCCGCAGTGTTTCGGTCAGTAAAAAGGGATCGCGGGAGCAATAGGTGCCGTTGAGCTTGTTGAACGCGCACATCATTGACCAGACATGGCCCCGCCGCACCGCCGCCCGGAATGGCGGCAGGTAAAGTTCTTCCAGCGCTCGGCGACTCATGACGCTGTTAATGGCCCAATCCACACCATCTTCATAACCGGCAAAATGTTTGACGCACGCCGCCACACCATGGGCCTGCAAGCCGCGAATCCATTGAACCGCCATGGCCGAGGTCAGAAATGGATCCTCCCCCAGAAATTCAAAATTTCGTCCATCCTGCGGTTCACGTTCCACGTTCACGCCGGGTCCAAACATCAGGTTCACACCACGGGCCAGCGCATCATGCGCGATGGCCACACCTTCTGCCCGCGCCAGGGGCCGATTCCATGTTGCCGCCAGGCACACCGACGCCGGGTACCCGGTGGAACGGCCATATTCAATGCTGTGGCTGATACCGCACGAAGCGTCGCTCATGTATACAATCGGAATGCCCAGCCGCCTGATGGGGCGGGATCCCATGATATGGGCATTGAAAGACAAAATCCTGATCTTTTCGCCCAGCGTCATTTGGGCCAGTAACGCGTCGGCGCGCTTCTCAACCTGCCCCGGCGTCAGACCGTAGCGGCAAAGACCAAAATGCGCATTGTTCCCGACGGTCTGGCCGATCAGATGATGCGACCCCCATAGCAACAGCAGCAGAACCGACGACAGAACGGGCAGCCAAAAGCGATAACGCATGGAGCAGATTCCTCTGTCCAGGCCATGGCCACGCAGCACCGATTTTACGGGCAGCACGGGTGAAAGGCGGGTAAATTGATCCATGATTTGTGATCCGCCGGGGATTGATAACTTGTGGTTAAAACAAAAAAGGCTCTTCGGGCAAACGAGTGGGTGAAAAAGCATGTTTTTTGCCATGACGCATAGATATATATGATTATGATGTGTGGCGGGCTGTGGGGTAGACAGCTTCCAGCCCGTCGAAGCTCGAACCAAAGGGTGGGTTGAGTTTTGAGTGGGATACCTGTTGCGCATCGAAGCCCTGCTTCAGAGCTAAGGACGTATTTTGTGCGCCTTCCTGGCCGGCGGGGTCCCGGCGCGCCGGGACAACTCTCTTCCCTGCCAGCCGGAACAGACCGCTTTCGGGCCGGTGTTATAAAACAACGGCGTCTCCCGGAATACCCCTGGTCGGATTAAACTTCCGGC
>JAJZNX010000178.1 GCA_021852275.1 Planctomycetota bacterium
GGGTCAATAGCTCCGGGGCCACCGGAACGAAGATATCGCCCTTCTTCTCCAGTACCACCACTGCCCATGGAGCACCATTGTTACAAATGATATACTCGTGGCCACCGTGATAAATGATCCGATGGTCCGCGATATCATTATCGCCGTTGATCGCAAAGGGTTCGTTGTGATACATGCGCCGGACCACCGTGGCCAGAGGCGTGCAGGTTTTCTTTTGGTAATTGAGCTTGAACCGGGTACCCATGCAGTAGGCTATTGTTTTATCCTTCGGGTCCACCCAGAAAGTCGTACCTCCGCCGTAAGGTGTAGGCCCGATGTATTGTTTGAGAAAGGCGCCGGTCTGCGCATTCCATACGCTGACGCGCCGCGGCTGGCCGTCATCTTCGGCTACCCACAGCTTGTGATTGTCGGTTACTGCAATGCCATACGGCACAAGCATGCCATCGGGATTGAACTTGCCCAGCCAGGGCCGACCGCCCTTTTTGCCGATGGCACGCAGGAACTGCCCCTCTGGAGAAAACACTTTCACCTGGAACGACTTACCCCAGTCGCTGACGTAAATATCCCCATCCGGGCCCATCGTTACACAGCGCGGCGCCAGCAGGTTGGGCACCGTCGATGATGTCTTGCCGCCCATCATCAACTGCACCACCGGCCCACCGGCAGGCCGCCGGCGATGGATGATCACCGTCTGTTTTTGTGTGTGCAGATTGATCTGAACCACCCGCCGCCCGCTGATCGCCAGCAGCGTACCGTTCGGACCGGCGCATAAACCGACGGGCTTGGAGATATGGATGAAACCAACGTGCTTGCCCGTCTTGGCATCCAGCACCAGAATCTTGTTCTCATACATGAGCGACACATAGAGCCTACCGCCGATCGCCGCCAGCCCCACCGCATTGGTGGTGGCTCCGATATCAATGGAGGAATAACGCGTCTGGCCGGCGTAATTTTCCGGTGAAAACGTCATGGTGCGGCGCAATTTCCACAGGCCCACCAAATCGTGATGATGCGGCCACTTAGCAATCACCATGTTCGGATGGTTGATCGAAAATCGCGCCGGATCGCCCGTGCGCTTGTTCAAACAAATCAGTACCGCCCGGCCGATGGCATTGTGCCCGTTGTAATGCATGGAAGTATCGGTGATCATCGGACCGGAATACAAGGCATACAGGTATTTCCCCGCCACCGCCAGCGAAATACAACGTGGTGCGCCGATTCCGCCGCCACCCCACTGGCGTTGCCCATGACTGTTGACGGCAATAATACTGGTACCTTTTTCCGCGCATGGCGAGCCCAGAAACACCCACTTGCCATCGGTCGCCGCGCCCTGCGGATTGGACTCATCGCCGAGCCAGTCGCCCTTGCCGTCAGCCGTCGGCCACGGCGGCGTGCCCGGATTGCCCAGGGTCAGTTTGTACTTGAGTGTCAGCGGGGGATGATAGAGCACCTTGAGCGTGTAATTTCCCGCAGGTATCGGGTGATGGTATTGGTCCAGGCCATTCCACGGCAGCGTCTGTTCGCCGGCGTATTGGTATTGTGCCCGCGTGATCCAGCGTAACAATTGACCGGACTGGGTAAACACACCAACCGTTACCGCGCCGCTTTTGGGAAGTTTATAGTGCACCGCCAGCGCCGCAGGCGGCGCCAGCTTCACCGGCACTTCCACGGTAAACTGCGGCCCCAGGCCCGCCCACCAGATTTGAAAGGTGGCCCGCCAGTTTGCGCCGGGCTTGGGGGCACCGGTCTTGGGAAACAGCACTTTCCACGGTATAGTTATTTCCTGTACATAGCCATGACCAGAGCGATCTGCCCCGAACACTTCCCGCGCACCTTGCTCAAGCAGATAAGGATTTTTCAAGTTCCCCGCATCCGCCGTCAGCGCCGGTTTATGATTGGGCATGTCATACCAGCCGCAGATATTCACAACCCTGCGGCCGTTGCTGATACGCAGTTGCAGCGCATCTCCACCCCAGAAGCCCGCCTTGGTGGCTTCCACCATCTGGTTAAACAGCGGCACTGCCGAGGTAATATGCGCGGCAATATATAAATTCTGCCGATCATACTGTAGAGCAACTTTCCCGCTGTAGCGACTCCCCAGATAAAGCGGCAACAGTGTCAGATGGGCAAAACTCCGGCGCGGCCAATCCGCAAGTCGGCCCTGCATGGCCGGTGGCCGTTTAGCCCATGAAGCCGTCATCGCCGTGGCACCCAAGCCTGTGGAAGATTGAACCTGGATTGGGGGGTGCGGCTGTATCGAAAAATGCAAACTGCCCCACGTGGACGGGTTAGGCAAGTAGCCCGCACCAATGCCCGATTTCTTTGCCGTTAGAAGATTGCCGGAGATATGCCGGGTACTTACCAGACTAAAATCAAACGGCATGGACCGCATTGCCGCGGTAGTGATATCGCTCCAAACAAAATCTGCCACAACCGTAAGCTTGCCCCCGGCCGGAGTTTTGCCGTGGCTGGTCAGTATTCTCCATGGAATACGGATCACCTGATTGTAACCCGCATGATCGGCATGAATCGAAATCGCCGCCGCGCCACCCTGCGAAGCAGGATTAAACCAATGGCCGTGGCTACCACGTCGCGTCATAAGGGCCACCGATTTACCTCCATCCACCGGCCAGCAGGCCACATGCAGCACATGCTGCGGATTCCCGCCCGCCAGGATGTTCAGTTGCACCCCGCCGCCACCCTGAGCCCAATGCGACGGGTCACCGGCCGGTGTGCTGTTGACGCCGGGATGGGGGTCCTGCCAGTCTAAAGCGGCATAAAGATACTTCCCGTCGTAGCAGAGTTTCAGGTTCACCGAATGCGGATGCGCCTGCAACGCCCGCACCGCCGGTACAGAACTATGCACCAGCGACGCATCCAGCGGCACATAGTGCACACCCGCTATGCCCGACCAATCCTGCAGATTGCCGGTCATTTTCATCGGATGCGTGACAAACGGTATCGGCGACAGCGTGCCAACCGATATGCCGCCTGCCCGGACATTCGCCGCGATCACCAAACCCATGGCCATCACCAGCATTGCTCCAAGCTGGCTAACAACGCGACTTAATCGACAACGCCGTATTTCGGCACCACTATCATTGTCATCTATCATGCTGGTGTCCTTATTTAAAGTGACCATAAAAAAGTAATCGCCCTTGGAATCGTTGCCACATCACCCAATGGAAATGGACACGTGTTGCTGGTCGCTCCAGAGACGAGCCACACTGCTGTCGGTCAAACCTGGCTGGGAGCCATACATTTTGCGAATGTACAATAGCCTTATCACACAGCCCCACCAACAACACGCCCCTCTGGCACCGGCACATACCTGGAATACCAACGCTTTCCGCCAGCTTAATCCGCCGGGTCAATAGCTCCGGGGCCACCGTTAACGCCCACCAGTTGCGGAAAATTCAATGGCGCTACATGTCCATCAAAAAAAGTTACGTTCATCTCACTGCCCACTTCGGTCGGCGTGCTGGGACTATTGGCGGATCCAATACCGTCATAAGGTGCGGAATCCGATCCATGGAAAAAGCCAAAGCGCCAATAAGGTATTGATCGCCATGGATAGACATTCTCGCCAAAATTCCACCAGTTGGCTGGAGAGGTATTCCACCAACTATAAGGCACGGTATTGGTGGCATTTTGCTGAAATGGGGTATTGATCTCTACCAAAAGCGCTGCATCACCGGGGTTGCCGATCAGTCGCACATGCGGGTACTCCTGCACCGGGGCGTTCAATTTGGGATCATACCATGTGCTGGTATTCAGGTTCTCGTAAAAATCAAAATTTGGATTGTAGCTGGGAATGGCAGACAATCCGTCTGAATAGGTCAAGCCCATATCCGCAGGGTCCAAAGCCATGGCCTCCGGGCACACGTAAACCTTTGACAGGTGGTAATAAGCGTTCGAGCTTGTATAATTCGGCGCACTACTTGCATTGACGTTAATAAAAGGTTTGTTGGTCAAATACGGCATGTTGGCATAATCCCACTTGCGCGGATCCGAATTCCCGAAGGAATTGGTCAACGGCACGTAGTTCGGCGGACAAAAGCCTTCGTTGTCGCTGGCGTATTCCGCGTAGGAAAGGTAAATCTGCCGTTGATTGTTGGCGCAGAGAACCGTATTGGCCAGGCGGTGCGCTGCCGCCAACGCCGGCAGCAGCAACGCAATAAGTACGCTGATGATCAAAATCACCACCAGCAGTTCCACCAGGGTAAAAGCTTTGCGTGGACGGAAAGCGATTGCCGGAACACGCAGAGCGGGAACGTTAGATTCGCCATATTTCATCTGGACATTCATGGCTTGACTCCAGCAAGAACCAATGCACCAGTCGCCGGACCAATCAGGTGGCCAGCGGAATCCACGCTCATACACCCACCCGCCAGGAACGCCTTGCCCGCAGTGAGCCTCCAGCCA
>JAJZNX010000100.1 GCA_021852275.1 Planctomycetota bacterium
GTCATCGGGACGCCTCTGCATGAGACCTGCCCCTTGTGTCCGGAGTTTATCCCGTTTGCCTTTAATAACATTTAGCCATCGGGATGGCCTCTGTGGTGAAAAATCTCCCGGCGCGGCCGGGACAGGCTTCCGCGGCACGGAGCAAGCAATCGGGACTGATAGCTGCCCGCTGACCGCTGACCGCTGATCGCTGATCGCTGATCGCTTCGCTCCCCGTTGAGCCATGGATGGCGAAATCCCGATGCGTTAGGGAAAAAGCCATCGGGACTGATCGCTTCATTGTGTCTTCGCGCCTTCGTGTCTAACCGTTCTCCCGTCTGCGGGCCGTAGCCCGCACCCCCACGTCAGCCGGAAGATATTCCTATATCAACCGGCCAGGCCGAAATAACTCACCCACCAGCGGGCGGGCATACTTCAGATAAGTTTCGTTGATGTCACAACCTTTAACCACAAAACCCGTATCCAATGGTTTGGTCAAACGGGCAACGTTCGTCAGGGCCGTGGGGAACATCTCTATTTTGTAGGGTGCTTCACTGATGCGTTTCATAGCCACAGAACCGCTGGCCAGACCCTGGGGCGAAGTCAAGGCATACTCCACCGCCTTGTGTCCGCACAGCCGGGCTTCTGCTGCATCCGCAGGGCTGACAATGGTCGGAAAACTTCGCTGCAAATAACCAAAGGTGTCCGCCCGCACGCGCAGCTTGCCGCCCGTTTTGGCCTGCAACGCTACGCCGAGCTTGGTTTTGACCAATTCACCCAGGTAATCACCCAAGGCACCCGTACCGGAAAGCTGCTTGTTGCCATGGGCATCCACCTCGCCGCCGGTCATAATACGCTCCGCCACCAGGCTCGCTTTATCGCCTGCCCGGTAACGAATGCCTTCGCTCACGGCAATCACGCAACGTCCCAGTTTGGTATACACGCGGTCCACATCCCCTAAAAATTGATCCTCATTAAAATTGACCTCCGGTACGTAAATCAGATGCGGTCCGTCGGTGGAATCATACCGGGCCAGAGCCGTGGCCGCGGTCAGCCAGCCGGCGTCGCGACCCATGATGACATCAATTTTCACACCCTTCAGCGAGCGATTATCCGCATCATCACCCATTAAAGCCAGAGCCACAAACCGCCCCGCCGAGCCATAGCCGGGGCAATGGTCGGTCGTGCGAAGATCATTATCAATCGTTTTGGGAATATGGTACACATGCAGGGCATGGCCGGCTTTGTCGGCCATCTCGCTGACAATGCGTGCGGTATCCGCAGAATCGTTGCCGCCGATGTAAAGAAAATATCCGACGTTGTGCTTCTTAAACGCTTCCAGAATTTTTTGACAATAAGCTTCATCCGGTTTATCGCGGGTCGAACCCAGGGCCGCCGATGGCGTTTGGGCCACCCGTTCGAGCAAATCCGCCGGGGTATTTTCCAACGGAATAAAATCCCCATTGATAATACCCCGCACCCCATGTCGGGCACCCAAAATGCTTCCGACCTGCGGGTGCCTTTTAAGTTCCAAAACCGCCCCGACCAGCGATTGATTGATAACCGCCGTGGGTCCGCCCGATTGTCCGATGACCGCATTGACCTTGGTTGCCATTTCTAATGAACTCCTTCAAAAGCATGTACGCCGCCGACCGCACTCGGCCCAAGGGAGTATACAGGTTCTTAGCCGGTCCGTCTGCGGCACAGGAGGATCAGTATCCGGATAACATTTCTACTTCGGCTATCAGGATGGCATTTCTATTTCTTGACAACATGTGATCCAAAGGCGGTATCACTTAGGGCGAACCGGCGAACCGCCCAGTCTTAAACGGCAAATTTTATTTTTAACGATAAATTTGATATAATACCCGTAGCTTATGAAAAGGAGATTCGCCGTGGCGAGCCGCATATGGATTTCTTACGATCTGGGGGTAGACGGTGATTACGAAGGGTTCTACCGGTGGTTGGATAGCAAGCAGGCCGTCGAATGCGGTGATAGCTGCGCTTCGTTGGCTTGGCCACCCGGACGTAGCGGGGTTGAGCAGGCCATCAAGAACGATTTGAGTAAATCGGTGAAGTTGCGGCTGCGTGACCGTGTGTATCTGATATTCCAAGACCAGCAGCAAAGATATAAAGGAAAATTTATTTTCGGAAACCGCAAGAAGTCCGCACCCTGGAGCGGTTACGCCATGAGCGAGGAATCTGCCGTTGATGAGGGTTAGGACGAACCGGCTTGTTTTGGCGGATACCGGCTTTTGGATAGCCTACTACGAGGAAAGAGACGAACACCATACGCAAGCCGTGTACATGTTCAACAAATTGGCCTTGGGTACTTTTCTATTTCCGTGGCCACTTTATTACGAACTTCTTCGAACACGTTTTGTAAAACATCCGGTATGGATGAAATCTTTTCGCCAAGTGATCGCGGAGCAGCGGATCAAACCCATTGATGACCAGACCTACCGCGAGTCCGCCTTGGAACAGACCTTCTACTCGGCTCGTAATCAAGGCCGCAGCATTAGCTTGGCAGATTGGGTCATACGGATGGTTCTTGACGACCCGAGACAGAGAGTTGCTGAGCTTATCACCTTCAACGCCCGGGATTTCGTGGATGTTTGCAAAAGAAGGGGAATTCCGATGCGGGTCGCGGAGCAGTGAAATTGGTACTCTCGTGAGTTGCGTCAATTTCCTGCATTGCGGAAAAAACGTTCTATGATGCAATTATGGTTAAATGCCTGGAAGTATGCATGAATGGGTTGGTGACGGAACCCTGGCCGGGCGCTAAAAATTTACTTCCGGCAGATCCCGGACGGCTTTGCGCAAGGCAGCATCCCACTGATCCTGCATGCGCTGGAAATCACGGTCCTCTGTTTCAAAGCGTCGCAAATGATCCAACTGCAAACTATTGGCATAATACACAGCCATATCCACAGGTGGCCCCACTGCCACGTTGGAACGCATGGTGGACCCGAGTGAAATTAACGCATATTTAACGGCCTGGGTCAGGGAGGTGGCATCGAAACGCACACCCCGGTCCAGAATAGGTCGGCCATATTTGCTTTCACCAATCTGCAGATACGGGCTGTCTTCCGACGCCCGCAGCGGATTGCCCTGTGGGTAAATCAGGTAAAGCTCGGCAGGTTCATGGCCAATTTGGCCACCCAGAATGAAATGCACATTAAACTGCTGGTTGTCGCGTTCCAGCGACGCACGATCCTGCTCGGCAACCCGACGCACCTGTTCGCCCACGACACGAGCAGCATCATACATGTTGTCCACAGCGGCCAACCCGCGGCCGGCGGCAAAATCCCGTTGCAATAAGGTGATGACCGATTGACTGCACGACAGGCTGCCGCTGGTCAATGTAACCAGGGCCCTCTGACCCGGAATGACAAATGGATGGAGTTTGCGGCTGACATTGGCCTGATCGTATCCGGCGTTGGTGCGGCAATCGGCGGCCAACACCAGCCCTTCACGTGTGATAATGCCAAGACAATAAGTCATTGAATTGCTCCAGAATCCATTAAACTAAAGCGATTGGCCGAAACGCCATGCTGAGTCCCGGCACAGGCAGCCTGCTGAGCCTGCCCCCATCACTGCTGCTGCTGCATCTGCTCATCAAGTGTCCATGGCAAAATGGCATCCGGCTCACCATGATAAATCGGGACATCCAGGGATCGGCTACGTTCTCCCACCAGTCGCCCGGATACTTCGGACAACTCTTCGCTTTGCAATTGTACCGCCATGGTTTCGCTGGCCACACCATGATAGACGCCTTTGTGGGGCGGAACATCACGATAACTGCGTCCGACGGCCAGTTTCACAAAATTTTCGCCGACCACGCAGGCATTGGTCGGATCAAAAGGCACCCAGCCGACGGAAGGAAAGTACAACTCGCACCAGGCATGGCTTTCGGAAGTACCGCGAAAGCTTTTGCGCCCCGGGTGAATAAAGCCGCTCACGTAGCGTGCGGGAATACGCAACATTCTGGCCAGGCCGATCATCAAATGGGTGAAATCCTGACACACGCCCTGTCGGTGCTCCAGGACTTCAGTCAGGACGGTGGAGGCGGTGGTAATGCCCTTTTCATAAGTAAAGTTTTCGGTGATAAATGCCATCATGTGACGCACCAGAGCGTTCAGGCGGGTGGGCCTCTGAGGCATCATTTGCCGGGCTAAGGCATCCAGCATTGGGCTTTGACAGACGACGTCATCAAAACGCAAAAAATCCTGCAGGGTGTAATCCAGCGGTGCCGCCGGAGGCCAGGTATCCTCAAGCTTTTCCACCCCATAGGCCGGGGTACTCGTATCGACGAGACTGGTGGCGACAATTTCCACATTGCGATGGCGGGGGACGATTGAAAAGGTATGCACCGTGTTGCCCAGCCAGTCAAAATAGCTGTGGACCTCGGTCGGTGGACCGATGGCCAGCTCAAATGACAGCCGATGCTGCATGGGTTCGTGACGAGGAGCCATACGCAATTCCATCACTGTTTCGCTGATGAGCGCAGAATAGGACAACCGGGTGGTATGAGTAGCTTTAATGAGCATGGGGCCGAATCCTTTGCAAATCGCTGCTGTCGACGGGGCGGATGACTGCGGTGGAATCCAGCGCCCGCATAAACCACTGGTCCTGCACGGCCATGGCCGCAGTGGCCGCGGCCAGCCGCGTTCGTTCCAGAAACACCCGCAGTTCGTCGGATTGGCCGGTAAGCCCCTGGGGATACTGCAGTTCGCCCAACAGGCGGCCAAGCAGCCTTTGGGCGTCGCGCCCGGCATCGGCGGAGAGCATGGTGCGAATGCGGTCCACGCTTTGCAGGGCGTGACGCACACAAAACAGCACGCTCCGCGGAAACGACGGTTCAAATATCACAAACGCCGCCACTCCCGCAGCATCCATCTCCTGGGGGTGCAGTCGCCGGAACGCTTCTATACTGCAACAAGCCCGCAGCACCGCCATCCATTGAAGTACCCGCAATGACGCTTCCATAGCATCTTCCACGTGGTCGAGGGTATTGAATTTGGCGGCCAGGATACGACAGGTCATATCCACGCGTTCCAGGTATTTGGAAAGCTGTATAAACAACCACACCTGCCCGTGATCCAGGGTTTGATCCGTAACTCCCTGAAACAGCAGCGAACTGGTCATGACCTGGCGGTAACGTTCCTGGGGAGCATCCGCAAAACGGGCGGCGGCGTCATCGCCTTGCAGGGTCCAGTACAGAGTGTTGAGGTGTTCCCACATTTCCGCGGAAATGCTTTCCCGGATGCTTCTGGCGTTTTCACGGGCCTTGGTAATGCAATTGACCAGGCTGTTGGGATTGTCCAGGTCCAGCACAAGATGCCGCGAAATAGTATGGATAAACTCGGCGGGGGTGGCGCACTCCACGCGCCACACCTCATAACGATGGCTCTGCTGGGCTATGGCCAACACATCGCGGCATAACTGATCGGCCAGGGTTTCATCAAGGTCCCCGGCACCGGTAAGCATATCCGCGCTCACCAGCAGGATTCTCGCCAGATGCTCGCTGCGTTCCACGTAGCGACTCATCCAATAGCTGGCCTCGGCTACCCGGGCCGGCAGCGATTGTCTGGGACCAAACGTCGGCCGGTCCAGTGGCAACCCCAGTTGACTTTGACTCATGGTGTGGCTCCGTTCTCCAGCACCCAGGTATCTTTGCTGCCGCCACCCTGCGAACTGTTCACCACCAGACTTCCGCGCTGCAGTGCCACACGCGTCAGGCCACCGGGCATCACCCGTATGGTCGAACCGTTCAGGATGTAAGGCCGCAGATCAATGCGCCGGCCTTCAAAGTTTTCGCCGATCAGACTGGGATGCTGGCTTAGTTCCACCACTGGCTGGGCGATGAAGTTGCGCGGATCGGCGCGGATCTTGCGGGCGAAGTCATCACGCTGGGTCTGGTCCGCCTGGTGGCCCATCAACATGCCGTAGCCTCCGGCTTCATTGGTGGATTTGACCACCAGTGAATCCAGGTGTTCCAGCACGTATTGGCAGTCGTCCTGACGGGCGCACACATATGTTGGCACATTGGGAAGAACAGGCTCCTGCTGGAGATAAAACCGGATCATTTCCGGTACCCACGGGTAAATGGCCTTGTCATCGGCGATGCCGTTGCCGACTGCGTTGGCCAGGGCCACATTGCCCAGACGGTAGGCATTCATCAAACCGGGCACTCCCAACAGGCTCGTAGAGCGGAAACACAGCGGATCGAGAAAATCGTCATCGATTCGACGATAAATCACATCCACACGCCGCAAACCTGAGGTGGTGCGCATGTAGACGCAATTTTTTTCCACCAGCAGGTCGCGGCCCTCCACCAGTTCCACCCCCATTTGCCGGGCCAGGAAACTATGCTCAAAATAGGCGGCATTAAAAATGCCCGGGGTCAGCACCACCACGCAGGGATTTTCGCGCCCGGCCGGGGCAATGTATTGCAGCGCCCGCAGCAGATGGTGCGGATAATCTTCAATGGCCCGGACACGCGACGCTCCGAACAGGATGGGAAACACCCGCTTCATCACCGCCCGGTTTTCGAGCACATAGCTCACGCCGCTGGGTGTGCGACAATTGTCTTCCAGAACCAGGTAGCGCCCCTGCTGATCGCGAATCAGATCCGTGCCGCAGATATGCACGTAAATGTCCCGCGGTACGCGCACAGAAAGCATTTCCCGCTGAAACATCCTGGCCCCATACACCAATTCCGGATCGATGACACATTCCCGCAGGATGTGCTGTTCATGGTAGATATCCCGGCAGAAGAGGTTCAGGGCGGTGATACGCTGTATTAGACCGCGTTCAATGGTCTGCCATTCGGCGGCGGGAATAATGCGCGGCAAAAGATCGAACGGAAATATCTTTTCCACTCCCTGGGCATCCTTATAAACGGTAAAGGTGATGCCTTGGTTGCGGAAACACAGGTCCGCCATATGCCGCCGCTGTTGAATTGATTTTTCCCCCTGCTGGAGGAGTCGGTCGAAAATGGCGGCGTAATGCGGGCGCGGAACGCCTGGACGTTCAAACATTTCATCAAAAGGACCATCAATCTGGTAATTTTCGAACAACATGGAAGCCGGTCCTTAACACTCGTTAGACCAGCCTCCGCCATTTCTGATTATGCCCAATCATCCTATCCAATGCAACTGTAGATGGATTTCATCAGGAGTGCGGCAGGGCTACATGCGTCCCGGATGGTTGGTGGTGGCCATGCTGGCATGGATCGAGCCGGCTCCGTGCCTGCTGAAAGTATGGGCACGTTTGGCCACTGTTAAGCCTTCATTACCAGCAGACAACCGGTTATACCCCAGTCGCCTGATTTTGTTGTGTTGCTGTTTAACGGTTGCCGTGATGACGCACCAAGACTAATGCGCCGGACTTAGAACAAATTTTTTAATGCTTAAAGCAAAGATTCCTCTGGCCGGAAACCCGGTAACCTTGCCACGGTCAAAAGTCAGGATGTTTTGGCCCTTGGCCAGATTTATGATAACGGGTTTGGTTACCTGCCATTGGCCATTGGTCCATGGAATAGTCATAACAACCGGTGCATGGCCATGGTTCACCACCAGGTTGAGATATTCCGTTGGTTTAACGGATACAACTTGTGCCGTTACTTCATAAACCCCAGGCCGATTTACCTTGACCACATATTGCAAGGGAGCGTGCTTTTTCCATGCCGGTTGGCCACAGTGGTAATAAATCTGCATCCCACCGGAAAAACTTTTGGCCGCAATAACACCCGGCACGGCGCGTCCATGGCCGCTGTAGGCTGCCGCGGGAATGGTGATAACGCCGTTGGCCGCACGGGATATTTCTACCGCTGAAAACGGTACAGGCGTGGCTGCCAATTTTTGGGCCAAGGTCGGCCCATGGAGTTCAGCCAGGCGGGCATTGTCTGGGATTACGTATCTCGGCCTGCCGGAGGCAGCAATCTCCCGCTCCTCGCTCTCGGCAATGGCCCACCAGAATCCACCTGTGCCAAAAGTTGTAAGATTGGGCTTTTGCTCCCCCAGGGCCATTGCAATCCATTGTGCACGCAGCACACGCCTGAATTTATTCCGGTGGGCGCGGGCCTTGGTTTCCAGCAGAAAATGCAGCCCATTGCAATGGTTCCACCAGAGATGATCCCAACCGCCACCAAGCCGCGTAATCCAGCCGGCTGCAGTCCAATGGGTCAATGCGGCATGGCCGCGTTGTCTGACTCCCCAGGTGGGAATACCAAATGCCCGCTCTGCCAGCCGGCCAATCCAGGCTCTGGCACCACATTCTCCTCCACCGGCAATAAGCTGTGCCGGTTTAGAACCTGGCACGCAATGCCAGTGCATATGATTGTATCCTACATCCGTATGCACAATATCAAGGTAATGCCCGCTGATGACATACTCTGGTTCATAATTCATCAGCATCCGCCGAAACCAGAGTATCTGCCGATTGTTATACGGCTCATCAGCCACATATCTGCATTCCCACGTGGTCAGCGTCGGAAATGCTGGATTTAGCTCCCGGCTCAAATACGCCTTCTGATAATTGAGGTACCGCCTGATTGGATGGAATGGGTACCATGCCAGAGCAGGCTTTTGTACCAGGGCAACAGCCAGTGCAAATCGCTGCAGAATGCCTTTGTGCGAAAGCGGGCAGGACCGCTGGATGGCAGTATATATCTGCATCGCCAACCCGTAGTTGCCAAGGCGTGGACCATCGGCCATTTGTATCTGCTTCATTAAGCCAGGGTCCGCCAGAAGCTGCCCGATGAGAGCTTCATGCAGTTTCGATTGCTGTGCAAATGCCGCCAGACCACGCGGCGTGGCGTTGGCAATGATAGATGCGGCAATTAACCTCTTTTCATCAAGATGGCTTGAGAGAAACGGATCAATCCTGGATAAAACTGGGGCGGCAGCTTTCTGACATTGTGCCATAGCCGTGGTAAAGGCGTGATTCTGCAGCAGGTAGGGCTTTTTCATTTCCTGGGCACGATAGGCTTCCATGAATGCCTTTACCAATCCGGAATCAACTACCGGCAACGCTTGAGAAATCTGCCGCTGCAGGGTGCGCAGTATGGCCGTATAACGGGCCATGAGTTTCCTGCCATGGGCACTAAGCACAATCCTCGGCCGATTTGGCCGTGCGGCAGTGGCGGCTTTTAGAAACGCTCCGGACGCGGTAATACATAAACCAACGGTTATAAAAACACCAAGCTTTTTGATGTGCATACTTTTGTCGCTCCGGTCATAGTCCGTGAAGAATATCAATTCGGGTTGCAAGCCCTGTCCGGCGGCCACCGGCCGATTGCCTCTATTGCCGCCGCTCGAAAATAGCGTCATGATCCAGCACAGGGAAGTCTATCGCATGGGGTATAGGTTCACCAGGCGACGGCTCGCGGCCGCTTCAACTACCAGTTTGCACGCCAGCGGCGAGCGGCCACGTTCATCCAGAATAACCAATGTGTTGGGGCCGGGTTTAAGCCAACAGGGTGGCAGATAGATGCCCATGGGCATGTTAAAGTCCGGATAGCGGCCCAGATTATGCCCATTAAGCCACATATAACCGGCAAACAAATGGCCCCAGTCGACCCGCAACGTCAGGCGATTACCACTGGCCGTGGGCCGCCAGTTGAACGTGGTACGATAAAAACATGGGACGTGCGGCGGAACCGTGAATCGACGCCACCCATCCACTGCGGCGGGCGAACCAATTCCGCCGCGAATTTTCCAGGGAGTGATGAGGCCGTCCCTGGGAAGCCGCAGTGGAATCTCTGTGACCGCCTTTTCGCCATGGGTGTGCAGGGGGCTGGTGTCGATGGCGAAGGCGACATGTGGGTGCGGCGGCTTGCGGGCAGGAACGGCCGCGGCAGTCGGAACGGCGAATCGCGGTGCGATGAAATGTACCGGTTGGTAAAAGCCTTTGAAGTCAAGGTATCGGAATTTTCCAATAAAGCTGCATATTTTACTGCGCCCGTGGGCCATGGCTAAAATGGCCAGCGTGTTAATGCCGCGATGCATCGGCACAGGTAATTGCCGGGGATGGCCAAAACCACACGGCCGGCCATTGATGAAAAATGCCGCGGCACCGCCAATCGGAGGCATCACCAGCGTATAAACGCCACTTACCGGAGCTTGATAAATGGCGCGATACCACTGGTAATCTCCGGGATAATTCCGGTAACCGATCTGATGCGGCCGCCGAACCGTACGCCAATCGGCGGTTGGGTAGTTCGGCTGGGCGGGACCATCGGCCAAATGCCTCTGCCATCGCCCCAATACCGGGGCGGCGGGCAGCGATTTTACGGCGCACACCCGATGCCGGGCCGCAAACTCCCGAACCGCACCACGCGGATAAAAAACATACGCATCGGGTGCGGCCACATTGAGACCCGCTTCGGTTACGATGCTTGATTGGCCATTGGCGGCAACGTGAAAGTGGCTCACATACCATGGTCCCACCACCACTACCGGCAGAGTCCCCTGGTGCAGAAACCAGGTGCCATCGGCCATGGAGCTGTTTTCACAGACGATATGTATGGTGCCGAGCTGGCTGCGTAAAGCCAGCATCCGTGGATGATGGACGGGGAACCTGAAACGAGCCACATACCGACCGGCCTGACCTGGAACGGGAGAAACCGCACGCGAGCGGCGGAGAATTTTTACCCCAGGTGCCACCCGCAAGCGAACAAGTCCCTGCGAACCCGCAGGTCCGTACATCACCATAGTTTTGGTCTGGCCGGCCGTTTGTACACCCAGGATAGCACCGCAGACTTCACTTAGAGTAAGCCAGGGCCCTAAGGGTGCATGGAACACAACAGGGACGACGCAACCGGGAGAAATTTTCAGGCGTAGACCGCCGCCGGCCAGTTGTGCTATCGCTATTTGCCGATGCGGATTGAGAATAAAAACAATGTTTCCAGACGGGCTTTTGCGGGCATAGAGGATGATTTGCCCGGTATTGGCACGGGCGAAACTGCGATACTGGGGCGTAGCATTGGTGGCGGTTTCCAGAATTTGGGCAAAGGCATGGGCGAAAAAGTTCGCCTTTTTATAACGATAATACATAGGCTGTAAGTTGCCGGCCTGGCCGATGGGAGAGCCAAAATCATAGCTGGAACGCACCGATTCACAGTTCCAATGGGAAAAATTGCTGCCACCCACCGTCATGTAAACGTTGTAACCCCGGCCACCCATGGCCAGCACCCGCCAGAGCGCCTGCGTATGCAGTCGTTCAAATCGGGCATTTATGGTGGCCCCGGACGGAGTTTTGATCGGTGGTACCGGTTTGTTGTAAACATGCCATTGAAATAGAAACCGCGGCGTGGATTCACCGTATTCATTAAACCAGCCGCTCCATAATTCGGTGGTAAACCAGGGTGTGGTGCGGCCGGCCGTTTTGAATGGGGCACTTCCCAGCGGGCCAAAGCCTTGATCAAGCCCACTGAAAAAGAAAGGCACTTGGATGCCCTTTCTGATGGCGATGGCGTGCAGCCATTGCAGGTAACGGTTATTAAGCACAGCGCCCCAACCCGGGCCATATTCATTTTCAATCTGCACCATGATCACCGGGCCGGCGTGGGTTACATGTGCCGCCGCCAGCATCGTTTGCACCACGTTGTCCGGGCTGTAGGCCGGGGTACGATGGGTGATTTGATTGGCGGCTACTATCGGCAGCAAGCGGTCAAAATATGGCTTCAGGGCATGAAGGAACGGCGGGTTATAGGTTCGCACGATCATATGGGGAATGAAGCGCAGCCAGTTGGGCAGGCCTCCGTTAGCCCATTCGGCGTTGTTGTACGGGCCGATACGCAAAATGGCGTACATGCCCATTTTGTGTACCAGGGCCAAAAAAGCCTGGAGATTCCGTTGACCTTGAAACCGGAATATTCCTTCCTGCGGCTCCTGATAATTCCAAAATACATAGGTGGAAACTGTGTTAAATCCAGCCCGTTTCATGCGCAGCAGCCGATTGGCCCATAAGGCTCGTGGAACCCGCTCATAATGCATTGAGCCGGAGGCGATAAAGGTGCGCCGGCCGCGGATGATAAAACCGCGGCCATCAATGGCCATGGATTTGGCCACCGCAGGTGGTGGTAAAAACATACTGTTGTTCATGGCGGCATGGCTGGAGCCACAGGTGCCGCAGGTGGCAAACCCACCTGTGAGTAACATGATCGTTAGCCAGCACGGGTTCAGCCTGTGTCGTACAATCCGCATCATGATCCTGCGTTAAGCATTTGAAAATGGCTTAGCCGCTATGGCTGGCCATGCGGTACCATCCAAGAGAAGGCAACGCCTTTGCCGGTTTTTTATTACGGCGATTTACAGGTAAAACAAATATTCCCTTTGGCTGCGGCAATAAGCCGGTACCTGCAACCGGCAGCAGCGGAGCGGTGGCGGTCGAAGAGCGTAGCGCCAATTTGTTGCATTGCCGGAAAAACGTTCTATGATGAAGTTGTAGTCAAAAGCCTGGAAATGTGGTTGGATAGTTCCAAGGCGGTTAAATTTGGGTTGAATTTAAAAAAGGGGTTTTAAATGAGTATTCCGGTTGCCGTTCAGCTTTATACCTTGCGCGATCTTATTGCCCGCGATTTTCTGGGCACCTGCCGCAGTGTGGCGAAAATGGGCTACAAGGGGGTGGAATTGGTGGATACACGCACCATTTTATCGGCGGCTAATCTGAAAAAAGAAATGGCCACAATGGGCCTGGCCATGGCTGGAGCGCATGTGGGTATTGAACAATTGGAGGCTAATTTAGATGCGGTCGCGGCTTACTATGGCGAAGCAGGGGTTTCTCATCTGGTGTGCCCCTACATGCCCGATACTCGCCGCAAGACCGCCGAAGATTGGAAAAAGCAGGCCAATATTCTGGCGAGCATAGGCTCTAAACTAAGCGCCAAAGGCTTTACCTTCTGCTACCATAATCATGATTTTGAATTCCAGAACCTGGGTGGTTCCAAGGGGTTGGATATCATGTTGTCCAGCGCAGATGCCAGGAGCCTCGGTTTCGAATTGGATGTCTACTGGGTAAAGTTTGCCGGAGAGAATCCGGTAACTATTATGCATAAGCTCAGTGGAAGGCTTCCGCTGCTGCATTGCAAAGATATGGCTGCCGGACCGGAGCGCAAGTTTTCCCCGGTGGGCAGCGGCATATTGGATTGGAAGAGTATATTTCAGGCTGCTTCTAAGGTGGGCGTGAAGTGGTATATTGTCGAACAGGACAATTGTTATGACCTGCCGCCGTTGGAGGCGGTACGCAGCAGCTTGGAAAATCTTAAAAAGATGGGAATTGCCTGAAGGCCGCCATCTATGGCATCCAAAGCGGCGTTTCGGCAATAAAACCATGCCGGCATGCCCGTGGAGAAAATTCCGGCGAGCGAAGAGCAAATTTTTCAAGGAGGCATTGTCATGGCTGAACCAACGACCACTACAACGGTACCGGCGGGATCGGTGATTCACATTTCCAGCGCCGGATCGGGGTTTGCGGGTACATTTCTGCGCGTGGTTCTGGGTCTGGTACTGCTGGCCTCTGTGGGGCTTAACGTGGTGCTGCTTATCGCCTTGATGACGCTGCACATGGTCAAAAGCGGTCTGCCTTCCGGCCAGAACATCACAGAAACTGTGCTTCGCGCCGGCGGTCAGGATAAAATCGCGGTGATTCCCATTGATGGCACCATTGATGGAGCCACTGCATCCGCAGTACAAAAAGACGTGTACCTGATACGCCACAGTCCGGACATTCGCGCGGTGGTGCTGCGGGTGGATTCCCCCGGCGGCGGCGTCAGCGACGCCGACGAAATTTACCATGCACTCGACGGCCTCAAGACGCTCAACAAGCCTGTGGTGGTCAGCATGGGGGCCATGGCGGCCAGCGGCGCATACTATATTTCCATGGCCGGCCGACAGCTTTTTGCGGAACCAACTACGGTGACTGGAAGCATTGGCGTGATGCTGCCGGGATTTCAGGTAACCGGTTTGCTTAAAAAAATCGGGGTCAAACCCGAAGTGCTTACCAGCACGCCGGCCGTCTGGAAAGAGGCCGGCGCTCCATGGTCCACCTACACCCCGGCGGTGAAGAGCTATCTCATTGATTTACTCAACTCAGATGATGCCCGCTTTGAAGCGGTGATCCAGAAAAGCCGGGGCTCGCGTCTGGACGAACCGGTGGCCAATATTGCCAATGGCAAAGTGTGGACGGCGCAAAAAGCGCTGGAAAAAGGCCTGGTGGACCATATTGGCTATGAGAGTGCGGCCATTCATGCTGCGGCCAAGCTGGCCGATATTTACCATCCCACCGTGGTGGAACTTTCGCCGAATCAGGGTTTGCTGTCGTTGATCAAAGTGCAAAGCGCTGTTTCCGGGATGAAAATGCAGATCTCCCCGCGCTTGGTAACCCAGATGCTAAGCCCGAAATTTGAATATCTCTACGTGCCGTAACGGCCACTGGTAATGCGCCCTTCATCAAATAGCTGGGCAATAGCCGCGGCCACTCCGCCCTGGGTCTGGCTACGGGTGGTGCGTTTGGCGGCGGCTTTGACGTGTTCATCGGCACTGGCCATGGCGAAGCTGATATGAGCTTGGCGCAGCATGGGAATATCATTGACATCGTCGCCGATCGTTGCCACCGCCTCCGGGGCCAGATTCAACTGCCGGCAAAGGGTGATAATACCGGACCATTTGCTGACTTCTGGATGAAACACCTCAATCACATGGCAATCAAAGAGGGGAGCTTTGATGGAGAGAAAATAAATATCCGTGCCGAAGTGTCTGCGCAATTCCGCTTCGATACGCGGAGTTTCCGGCCTTTCAACCACAATGCCGATGCGCACCACATGCCGCTGCAAAGCGTCGTCCATCTGGGTGATTTGGCGGGCTTGCACCCGATTGCGCACAAACCATTCGCTGGTGGCGGGGTGTACAGGCCCATGGCTGGTCAATACGTAGTACGGGGCGGCGGACTCATCTTCATCAATAAGCGCCAGACTGGCGTGACCGAGATCGGAGAAAAAATCGATGAGCCGGACAATGGATGCTGCCGGCAATGTGCGCCGCTGCAACGTTTGCCGATCCGCCATGTCCGCGACCACCGCTCCGGTAACAAAAACGCCCGGACCTTTGAGTTGCAGTTCCGAGAGCACATCATGGCTTTCAATGATGCTGCGGCCGGTGCAGATTGCGAAATGAACGCCGGCATCACGCAGACGCCGGATGGCGGCGACATCATCGGGATGAATGCGATGGTCGCGCCCGATGAGCGTGCCATCCAGATCGCAGGCGACAACGCTAACAGACGGCGCGTCGCATGATCGATGAGGAAAGAATGGAAAACCTGTTTTCATTTCGCCAGTGTAGGCCAGCGCTATGGTGCGCGTCAAAGGCTGTGGATGGCCTGTGCGCCGCGAAAAGACCGCCAGGCGGAAAAAGCGGGAGGTCTGGGCCGGTGGAGTGAAGCTGAAATTCATCCGTGGCAGGTCAAACTTAGCTCGGCCATCGGCTCGGTGATGTGCTACTCTTCCTTGGTATTCAAAAGACGGCCCACCAATGCCCGCACCCGGGTTTCGATCTCGGTCAGGGCCTCCTCCGGACCGCTGCGGTCCAGATCGTGAATATACCAGTATTCAACGCGGTCTGCGTACTGTGGAAAACTTTCAACGATCATCCGGCGATGTTCCGATTCATCCATGCCGATAATAAGGGATGCTGTCTGAAAATCCATGGCGGTGGCCCGCTGCGGATAACGGATGGGCGGCCGCAGGCTGATGCCTTGCTCGGCCAACGCGGCCAATGCCAGCGGCGAAATGGGGCCAATGTTGCCAACCCCCATGCCCATGCGCAAACCGCGGGAATGGGCGGTCCATGGAATATGCTTTTTTTCAGCCAGGGTGGAAAAGATAATTTCGGCGAAGCGACTGCGATAATAATTGCCCGTACAAAGAAACAGCACCTGATGAGCCGGCGGAATGTACAACTGCGTCATGATCAGATTCACTGGTAAAAACCCACTACCAGGCACGCTTATGCCAGGGACGTAGTGCAAGGTCTTTTCCAACGAGCGGCTCAGGTGCTGGAACTGATGTTTCGTCCTTCGGCCAGAAATGCATCGGAAGGATCAGTATCGCTACGATGCATCACCTGGGCCGAATATTGGGCCAGGTATACCCGACGCATGCGATTGGTCAGATTGGCCCCGCTGCTGTGAAACACGTAACTGGAAAACACCGCAATGCTCCCCGCCGGGGCCACCACCGCCACGCCGCGTTCGCGGCCAAAATAGCCGACCAGGTCATTGCTTCCCGGCTCTTGAATGTGCTTAACCCACGTGCGAATGCCACTGACGCTGTAGGGCAGCAGGTACACTGTACCGTTTTCTTCGGTGACATCATCCAGAGTAATCCAGCAGGTGAGATAAGGTTTATGATTCGGATCACCCACGTAGCCGGAATCCTGATGCCAACTAAACTTCATGCCTTTGTCTGCACATTTAATCACATACTGTTCCCAGAACAGCCAGGCATTCGGTCCCAGCGTAGCCTGGCAGATCTGGGCCATCAGATCGGAGAAAAGAAATTGGCGAAGTTCCGGACGCTCTTTAAATACCAGGGCTGAAAAATAACGTTTGCCGCGATGGTTCAGGCCCAGCACATCCACCCGGCGGTGGTCCATTTCGGCATCGCACTTATCGATGGCATACTGGGCGTTGCGCCGCAGTAATTCCAGGTGCTCCTGTGGAACTACATTCTTAAGTAGAAACCATCCCTCCTGTTGAAACTGCTGCCGGTGCTGCTCGGTAACGATGCCTGCGGTGGATTCCACAATTGCCATGAGCCATCCTTCATAATCAATAGATTCACGTGGTCGCCAGCTCAAACACAACCGGCCGGAGAAACATTATGCCCTGCTGTGCCTTGGATTGTCAAATACCGGCCAATCCGTCATAAAAGCTCCAGACCAGACATTTTCCAGCGGCAGACGAAATATGGCCACCATCGATTATGACTGGGCAATCTCAGTGCATTGCTGGATGCACCCGTTTGGAAATCAGCAGTGCGGAACCACACATCAGGATGGCCGCACCGGTGAGTAAATAGAAAATGGAATTCACACCCCATGCCTTGGCGGCCAGGCCCAGCGGGGCCAGGCAAATGGCGCCGATCGCATTGGAAAAACCCAGTGCAATGCCCGAACCTAAGGCTTTGTTTTCCAAAAAAATATCCTGCCCGATAATCAATGTCGCTGAAAATGTACAAAACATCACCACGCCCAACACGGCTGCTAAAAGCCATAACAGCAACCCTGAGGCCGCCGGCCATAATGGCGTGAGCAGTGCCAGCAGCAGCGCACTGGTCATGAGCAAATGCCTTCGTCCAAATCGATCGGCTATCGCTCCGCCGGCAATCTGGCCCACCACCCCCGTTACCAGCAACGTGGTAAGAATACTGGCCCCCAAAACTAATGCTCCTCCCCGGCTTTTCCATAAAAACGGCACAAAAGCAATGGTTCCGAAGCACACCACGCCGCGCAATGCGGAGTACATCACCAGCACCAGCGCCGGCCGGCGATGGGCTTTCCAGTTGATCGGCGGGGCATGTTCATGGCGGGCCGGAAGTGAGGGTGTGGTACGCATCAACACGGGCAAAAGCGCCACCGTCGGCAGGGCGATCAGCCACAGGCTGGGCAATCCCAGCCACACCACAATCAGGCTGGTCAGGGTTGGCCAAATCCCCCGTCCCAATTCACCGCCGACCAGAAATACCGACATGCCAAGCCCGTGGCGCTTCTGTGTGAGCGAGCGCACCGCCGCCAAAGCCTGGGGATGAAAAATGGTGCTGCCCAGTCCGGACAAAAGAATCAGCAGTATGAGCACCCCGATATTGGGCGAAAGCCCAATCAGCGCCGCGCCACACGTACACATCAGCAGACCGACGATGACAAACCACCTCCCGCCGACAAAGTCCGCCCATATGCCGGCCACCGGCTGCAGCGCCTGGCCAACGTACAACGTGGTCACCAGTACGCCGGCCATCCGCACCGAATAATGAAGTTCGGTCAGTATCGCCGGTAAAATTGCCGGCAGATAAAATGCCGCTCCGTCATTGAGCAGATGAGCTACGGCCAACCAACCAAGACAGGAACCACCCCCCGAGGTTTCCGATATGGCCGGTTTTGATTCAAGGGTCGAAGACACTTTCATGAATACATTTTCTCGTTCTCGCTGGCGCTACCGCGCCGGAACTAAACCGGCCACGATTCGATTATTTTAGCCGCTCAATCCCGCTTTGGCCTGTTCCGACTTTCGACCTGCAACAACCACACGTTTCCGGCGACCGCATGGTCGCTGCTGCCGCGGGCTGGACATTCTCCACCCGCTGGCTGTCTGGATCGCATCGCTTGCGGGAGCTTTGCGGCCATTCGATGGGGCGGCAATGTGTAAAGATCGTGGTATTCTCCTTTTGGGAACGTCCAGATCCCGCCGGTGGATATACTCGGACGTGCCGGTAAAAAAATAATATCGTCGGCACTTCTCGGACGCTCTTGCTCCGATAAAAAGAGGCATATCGCCCAGTGAGAGCACATTTTTTCTTCGGAGGTCCATAACTAAAACAGGCCCAAAAATCTGCCTTTTGGGGTAATTCCAGGTCTCTAGCCTGCCGATGGATAACCTTGCCCGCAGGACCGATGCTCGGGGAATCGTGGATCGTGGCCATGCGGCAGTGGAGCGTGGTTTTATGAACCCCCCGGGGGCTGCCAAAAATTCTCCGATTTTGGCTTATATAATGAAGTATTCAAGATGACTCCACTATTAAATTACATGCGGCCGAGCCGAGGTGCCGGTCGCCATCGGGGGCGGTGCGTATCCGACCCATGTAAGGACTAACAAAGGAGGCTGATGTGAGAGCGTTATAAAAGGCGGTGTTTCATGCGTACAACAAGCATCGTGCGGTCCGTTTTGAGTCGTTTGACGCGATCCCGGGGCATGACGGCGGCCCTGGTGGCGGCCGCAGCCCTGACCTCTGCCGGATCGGCACAAGCCGGCATCACTTCAAGTCAGGCCTCCGAAATCGGCCTGACCCAATTATGGCAGCTTAATCCATCACTCACCGGGCAGGGAATTAACGTCGCACAGGCCGAAGCCGACGCTTCCAATAGCACTTCCAACGGCTGGGGCTACGAGCCTAACCCCGGAGCAATGGCCTCGCAGATAACCTACTACAGTTACAATCCGGTTTACAGCAACGGCACTTATAGCCTGCCCGCCACCGGCGGTTACTCTTCGCTCTACGGTTCCGGCCATGCTACCAGCGTGGCGGATACATTTTACAACGGCAGCGGTGCGGTGTCCCCGGGGGTGGCCCACGTAGATGTCTTTGATGCGTTTAGTTTCTACCAATATGTGCTGGCCAACAATGCCACCGTTGCCAACGAGCCGTCCATTGTTAATCAAAGTTTCGCCTTCACCGGTGCCAGCTCCGGTCAAATTTTCAGCTACAACTACGTTTATGACAATTACGCCAACTTGCATAACACGCTGTTCGTTACCGCCGTGGGTGACGGCACAGGCACCGAAACCGGCACCACACCCGTGAGCCAGATCAATGCACCCGCCACCAACTACAACGGCATTGCCGTAGGTGCCTTTGGTGGGGCTTCCGGCGTCGGCCCGGCCTACGGCGGCATATCCAAGCCGGATATTACCGCGCCTGGCAGTGCCACCAGTTTCACCGCACCTATTGTTGCCGGGGCAGCAGCCATCCTGGAACAGGCTGCCAATGCCAATGTTGGCGGCGCGGGCACATCATCCTTGACGGATAATGAACGCACCATCAAAGTGCTGCTCCTGAACGGTGCCGTCAAACCCACGGGCTGGACCAACAATTATAGCTACGACTCAACAAGCGGAACGGTAACGTCTTATCTGTCGCCTGTGGCCAACGCCACCACGCCGCTGGACCCACGCTATGGCGCGGGTATTGTTAATGTTTATAATTCCTATCAGGAGTTGGCCGCAGGCCGGCAAACATACACTAGCTCCTCTTCGGCTAGCGGTTCGAGCATTCCGGCCCCAGTTTTCACAGCGGCGTCCACCCACCTGAGCGGCTGGGATCTTAATACCATCACCACCAGTTCCAGCTCGGCCAATGCCGCCAACCACTACGTTTTCGATTTGTCTTCTACCAAAGGCACTTCCTTTGGACTAACCGCCACCATCACCTGGAACATGCAAACCAACCAGAGCGTTTTGAATAATTTGGATCTCTATTTATACAACACCAGCGGACAGTTGTTGGCTTCCAGTACCAGCAAGGTGGATAACGTACAGCAAATTGAGGCCACTCTTGCTCCCGGCATTTATGATCTGGAAGTGGTTAAACTTGGTGCAGCCGAGGTGTCCGCCACCGAAACCTACGCTATGGCCTATAACTTCACCGGGTTTGGCCAAAGTTCCGTTCCCGAGCCGTCAGCACTGGCCATGCTCGGAATTGGCATGGGGATACTGCTGGTGCATCGTCGTCGTCGGCCACCACTCGGTCGCCGCCATGATATCCATCGCACGAAAGGCCATCACCTGTAATCATAAAAAGGTACGTAACGCAAGTATCTGCCCCTTGGCAATATAAATATGTCGGCCGCGGATTAAAGGGCGGGCGTTTGGATCGACTCGGCGACTAAACGCACGCCCCCAAGGCTGCGCCAATATCAACATCCCCAAGACACGCTGCCTGCCAGAAAAACGGGCGAAGAATCCAACACTATTATTCTAAAATATTTCGGCCATGGCGATAGATGACCTGTCTTCGCGCAGGTCGGTCCTTCCCGCCTTTAGCCTTAGCCCTAACCATTTATTTTTAAATTCTTTACAAGAATGCGGACGTTGAGCCACATCACAATTTAGTGGAGGCTTGCAGCTACAAAACCCGCGGAACTTTAAGAAAAGCAGGCATTTTTTTGACTTCCGGGTATAGCACGCCTACTATAAAGATGACAGGAAAGTAGGCCGAAAACAGCCAGTACTGACTGTAAT
>JAJZNX010000168.1 GCA_021852275.1 Planctomycetota bacterium
CAGAAGTTCTTTACGTTCTTCGCTCATACCAAGGAACAGGCGGAGCGTCTGCCGAAGATTCTCAAGACTGTGGAGGACGCCCTGCGAGATCGAAGCCGGAAGTACACCGATGCGCGGCAGTTGGAATCTGCGATTGGGGCGTTGTTTGTGGGCCAACTATTCGGCTACCGGGTTTTGGATATCATGCATGCAGACGCAACCAGGCGACAGTATTGTGATCTCCTGGGCATCAAGTCGTTTCGGGATTTGTGTCCGGAGACGGGGCCAGAGTCAGACCGGCATACCGTGTACCGGTGGGCGAAGAACGTAAAGAACTTCTGGCGTGCCGTGGTCGGAAAGAATTCGGAATTACCGCCTGCTGTGCGTGCTCGTAAGCATATTTTTGATTAATAGCTAACCATAGCTTGACTATGGTTCAATGTTGTCGTAGACTTTACCTGTCGCACTGAGGCGCGTGCTTTGGGCGGCAGGTTTTTTTACGGCCTTTGTGCCAGAAAGGGGCTGTTATGAACGCCCAAGAGTATCCCGCTCGTTTTGAAATTTCAGGCGTATTGCTGAATGTTTTTCAACGGCCGGAGGGAAAATCGAAGGACGGGCAAGCCTACGGTGGTGAATGGGTTCTTCAACTCATGAGTGCTGATCATTTACGTAACGGAGAAAGCAAACTTGTGCCCACAGATCTCATGCTCGGTAAAGAGCCGGCGGACAAAGTGGAAGCGGAGAAGTACCGTGTCAAGATTGGTACGGCCGTGAAGTTTCCAGCAACCGTGTATGTAGGTCGCGGTGGGCAATTGGTCGCGAGCTTGGCCCGTTCAAAGGGGGTGTCCGGTGGTAAGTGAAGTCATTGCTGATCCCCTGGCTGAAGCTTATTGGGCGATGACAGAGTTTCGTCAACGGTATTGGAACCAAGGATTACATCCGACTGCTTCCCAGATGTTACAATACGCGGGCCTTTGCTTACGCCTTCATGAACTTCGACAAACTCCTGATATGAATCAGGGACCGTCATTGGACTCACCAGTTGATCCTGAGGAGGTACAAGGGCCTTGCTGACGATTCTGACGCGTATTCAGATGGCCGTTTGGGAGTTCCGGGGTTCCCTGACTCCATCGTGTTTCAGGGTTGCTGCGGGCGGGTCGGGTGCCGACGTGCCCCGATCCCGCCCGCAGCACCCTGTTTGATGGGGCGGGGTTTCGGGACTCTGACGGCCGTCTGGTACGCCGGAATTCGGCGAATCTGTCCTTATAGTTCATAATATAGAAACAAGTGGCCACACTGGCAGGGCGTGGCGTGATTTGTAAAGGAAAATATCGTGAAAGCGAACAACAGCAAAGATGTGCGGTATGCCGGGCGGTGGCTTACGGCCTTTGAAGTGGCGGAACACTTCGGGATTTCGCGGAGGTCCTTGGATCGAATGATTGCCGATGGTACGGTTCCGCGACCGCCAAAGGTCCGCCCTGGGGCGGTGCGGTTTCCGCCAGCGTTGGTTGCAGAGGTTGAGCGGAAGTTGATGGGGCTGAATGATGCTTAGGCATGTCTACCGTAAGAGTTCGACGGGTGAATACTGGGGCAAGTTTCGGCAGTCCGGACGTGTGCGTCAGGTGCCACTCGGCACACGCGATCGGCAGATTGCTCGGCGCAAACTGGATCAACTAGCGGAGGGCTGCGAGGCTGAGCAGTTGGGCTTGCCTGGGCGTTCAGCAGGTCTGTTGCTTGTGAATCACCTTGCGGATTTTCTGGCTTCAAAACGCGGCTTACGGCGGGATTCAATGTATGTCTACAACTTGGAGCACAGTTTATCCCGTTTGTTTCGAGAGTGTGGTTGGATGCGACTGGGGGATTTGGCTGCCCCGAGGTTCGAGGCCTGGCGAGCGGGTCAATCAGCCCTGAATCCCAAGACAATCAATGATTATCTCGCTGCGTTGCGGCATTTCTGCCGGTGGTGCATGGATCAGGGCCGTCTCGGACGGGATCCATTCTCGAAGGTATCACCGTTGCGACGGGAGGGCGTGGATTCCTCGGTACGGGCGTTGTCTCGTGCGGAGTTCGGAGATTTGTTGGGTGTGGCGGAGGATCGGGCGTTGGTGTACCTTTTGGCCGCAGTGACGGGGTTGCGCCGATCGGAGATTAACGCGTTGCGGGTCGGGGATTTTCATCTCAGCGATTTGCCGCCACACGTATTGGTGAGGGCATCGACTACCAAGGATGGCCGGATGATTCGCCTGGAACTACCCGGGGATTTGGTTTCCCCGTTGCGTGCCCAAGTTGAGAGATGCGGGATGGGTGGTGCCCCTTTCGCCTGTCCGAGCATGCGGATATTTCGGCGGGATCTGGCTGCGGCCGGGATTGCCGATGGGGATTCCGCGGGCCGCCGTGTGGTCTTTCATTCCCTGCGGCATTCCTGCTCAACTTGGCTGGCAGATATGGGCGTGCCACCGGCGGTGCATGCGGCGCTGATGCGCCATCGGGATCCGCGGCTGTCCTTGAAGGTCTACACAGACCCGGCACGCCTGGAGAAGTCCTCCTGGCTTAACCGGCTCGATTTTAGTCACCATTTGCCGCGGGTTTCCGGTCCTGGTGTGGCTTCGGCTGACGCGGCCGGGCGTGGTCGAGAAGTTGCACAAAAGCCCGTGGATATTGGCGGTGGACGTGATTTGACGCTTGGTGACGGTGACTGTCTCGATTTGGCGAATAACTGGGGGACTAGGATTCGAACCTAGACAAACAGATTCAGAGTCTGCTGTGCTACCGTTACACCATCCCCCAATGGACGGGAAGTAATTTTACGCCATCGGTGGATTGCGTACAAGCCGGCGCGGCGACGGATCTTGGGGCTTTGAGGCTACCGCGGCCACAGGCCTGTGGTATAATCCGGCGATGAAAACCAACCGCCTGGAAGCCTTCAGCGACGGTGTGATTGCCATCATCATCACCATTATGGTGTTGAATTTGAAAGTGCCGCACGGCACAAGCGTGGTGGCGTTGGCACCTGTAGTGCCGGTGTTTCTCAATTACGCATTAAGCTTTGTGTACATTGGCATTTATTGGAACAACCATCATCATCTGCTGCATGCCACCCGGCAAATCAGTTCGGGGATGATGTGGGCCAACCTGCACCTGCTTTTCTGGCTGTCGCTGATACCCTTTGTGACGGGTTGGATGGGTGAAAATCATTTTGCGGCTGTGCCGACGGCTCTGTACGGTGGAGTGCTGTTGATGGCGGCCATGGCGTATTTTATTCTGCAATGGAGTATTATTTTTGACCAGGGAAGCGATTCACTGTTGGCCGGTGCTCTTGGACGGGATCTCAAGGGCAAGTTTTCCATGCTGGGATATGCGGCAGCCATTGTCCTGGCCTTCGTCAACCATTGGCTTGCGGATGGTTTGTACATTCTGATAGCCGTTGTGTGGTTGATACCGGACCAGCGCATTGTACGGGTGCTTAAAGACCATCGGGAAGAGTAGCTGTCGGCGTGCAATGGCGGCGGCTTGGCGCATTGTCCGGAACAGCGGCTACGTATGTTTGGCGCGTATGTGAAACACGGTGTTCAGCGGGAGCTTGTTGGATACTACGGGGCAGGATATCTTGTGGCTGGGGATGGGTTTAGCAGCCCAGACTATCAGTTTACCGTATCGATGACCGGCCCAACGGGTGAAGCATGACGACGGCGAATTTGGCAGTTGCAAACCATGAGGTAATTGCGAATGGCGGAGTTTCGCCGTGGCGGCGGGCGGCGCAGCGCTTTGGGCACAATCGTGCGGCAATGGCGGGATTGCTGGTTTTGGCGGTGCTGGTGGTGATTTGCTACGGCACTTTGCCGTGGACGCTGGGTTGCTATGCCCGGCAGAACCTGCATGACACGCTGCGCGCTCCGACGGCGGCGCACCTGATGGGCACGGACCGGCTGGGGCGGGATTTATTTTCGCGCTGGTTGCTGGGGGGAGCAATTTCCATGGGAATAGGGTTGGCGTCGGCAGCGATCAGTGTGGTGATTGGCGTGGGTGTGGGTGTGGTAGCGGGCTATAGCGGAGGACGGGTGGATGCGGTGTTGATGCGGGGCGTGGATGTGCTGTATGGTTTGCCTTACATATTGCTGGTTATTCTGCTGCGTGTGGCTTTGGTGGGCCGGATGACGAGTACGTTGGCGTGGATGGGTGTGCCGCACCCTCGGGAGGTGGCGGGCATAGGGGTGCTGCTGATTGGTATAGGGGCTGTAAGCTGGCTGACGATGGCGCGGGTGATTCGCGGGCAGGTGATGTCGCTGCGGAATCGGCCGTTTGTTGAAGCGGCGCGGGCTTTGGGGTTAAGCCCGGGGCGGGTGATAACCAGGCATATTCTGCCCAATGTGATCGGCCCGATTGTGGTGTATGCGACGCTGACGGTTCCGGCCGCGATTCTGGCAGAGTCTTTTTTAAGCTTTTTGGGGTTGGGGGTGCAGCCGCCGGTGCCAACTTGGGGCAATCTGGCTTCGGCCGGGGTGGCGGCCATCAACCCTATTCACATCCGCTGGTGGCTGATATTCTGGCCGTGTGCGGGGCTGACGGTAGGGCTGCTGTGTTTGAACTTCTTAGGCGATGGTCTGCGAGATGCGTTAGACCCGCAGCGGGATTAGAATTGTGAAGGTTATTGCAGTCGGCGGCAACAAACCCCTGATCGTTTCGGAGAATGCATGAACAATCGCTTTACGGTAAAAGATTTTATTTACATGATGCTGCTGGTGGTGGCACTGGTGTTGCTGGGGCTGATACTGGGATCGATGAACTACCAGACCAGACAAATGGTAAGCCTGCGCCAGCAGATTACTGCGGGCAACCGGCTGGAACTGGAAGCGATATCGCGGCTGCATGGTGTAGCCGGTGCGGCTGCAGTGAGCAATAAAAGCGGCCGCAGTCAGGCCAACATCCGGGAAACACTGGCCAATGGGGATAGGTACGTATGTTATCCGCAGGTGCCGATATTTCCAGGCAGCCCCTATAAGTTGCCTGGTTATGCGCCAGGCGACTGGCTGGTGCAGAGCCTGGGCAGCGAGCCACACTCGCTGATACCGTTTGTGACGCGCAGCGCTACGGCCGCGGACATACAGGGAGAGGTGCTTGAGTCTTTGTTGGCCCGTAACCCGGTAACATTGCACTGGGTGCCGTGGCTATCGCGCAGTTATCTGGTAGCCAAAGATGGATTAAAAATTACCTTCAAGCTGCGGAGGCGGGCGTGTTTCAGCAACGGCGAGCCGGTGCTGGCCTCGGATGTGGTGTTCAGCTTCAATACGATGATGAATCCGCACGTGAATGATGCACAGAACTGGTCGTATTATTCCGATGTGAAATCGTGCGTGGCGGCAGGTAAGCGGACGGTGATATTTACTTTCAAAAAACCGTATTTCAAGGCCCTGGAGGAAGTAGGAGGTTTTTCGATTTTGCCGGAAAAAGTTTATCAATTCACGAAAGCCAGCCAATACAACACGCGCAGCCGGTTGCTGGAGGGCAGCGGGCCATATGTGCTGTATCGGTGGGCACCGGGGCGGAAAATGGTATTGAAGAAAAATCCGCGATATTGGGGACCGCCGCCGGTATTCAACCGCATTGTGTTTCGCTTTATCGAGAATCCGCAGGCGGCATTGGCTACGTATTTAAGAGGCGGAATAGACTCCGACGGGGTGGAACCGTCCCAATGGAGGAAATATACGGCCGAACCAGGCTTTACCAGCCGCAATCACTGCTATAAGTATCTGACCTCCAGTTCAGGCTATTTATATGTGGGCTGGAATCTTAAACAACCAATGTTTAAGGATCGCCGCACGCGGGTGGCCCTGGCGATGCTGGTGAATGTGCCGGCAATCATCAAAACATTTTTATACGGCATGGCGACGCAGGTAACCGGACCATTTAATCCGCTTTCACCACAGAATGACGGGAAGATTAAACCGATTCCATATGATCCGGCGGCGGCGAAAATTATGCTGCAGAAGGCGGGCTGGCACATGGGGCCGGATGGCGTGCTGGTGCGAAATGGGCAGGAATTCAAGTTCAGCCTGCTGATTCCATCGCAGCAGCCGCTGCTGCAGAAAATCTGCGTGTATCTGCAGCGGCAGTGGGCGACAGCGGGGATTGATTGCCGGATATCGCCGGTGGAGTTCAGTATTATGATTCGCCGGTTGAACCACCGGCAATTTACGGCCACGCTGCTGGGCTGGACGGGGAGTATAGAGAGTGATCCGTACCAGATATTTGATTCCAAAAGTTATCTGGATGAAGGGAGCAATGCCGGAGATTTTGACAATGCCGAGGCGGACAAACTGATTTCACAGGGACGGCGGGAGATGAATACGGCCCGGCGGATGCGGATCTGGCATCACCTGCAGCGGGTGATTTACAGGGAACAGCCGTATCTGTTTCTTTTTACTTCCGATTCACTTTCGTTTGTTCACCAGCGGTTCCGCAACACCAGGCCGGTGGGCAAGTTCGGGCTGAACCCTGCCAATTGGTACGTGCCGCTGAAAGAGCAGAAATATCCGTAATGGATCCGGCGGAAACGCATTCGCTTTCGGAATCAGTATGACCAGTTACATTATACGTCGATTGTTGCTGATGGTTCCCACACTGCTGGGCATGACGTTTATGCTTTTTGCGGTGGTGCGTTTTGCGCCGGGGCTGCGCGAGGCGGGGCAGGCGAATGTGGTGCAGGGGATGATGCAATCGAAACAGGCCCAGAAGCAGGAACAGATGCTGGTGGCCCTGCGGCTGCATCTGGTTGATAAAAACGGCCATCCGATAAGTTTGCCGATGCAGTACCTGCTATGGCTTAAAAGCACGTGCGAAGGGCATCTGGGTACAAGTCTGGAATATCCGGAACCGGTGTTGAAGCTCATTGAGCAGCGGCTGCCGGTAACCCTGACCATCAATTTAATTTCCATGATTGTTATTTACCTGGTAGCGGTGCCGGGAGGACTGCTGGCGGCGGTGAACCGGGATCGACTGTTTGACCGGGGTTACGGGCTGATGAGCCTGGCGCTATATTCGCTGCCCATGATATGGGTGGGTTCAAGCCTGCTGGGTTTTTTTGCCAATCCGGAATTTTTCAACTGGTTTCCGGCGGCCGGGCTGCATGCAACCAATACGCAGTCGATGGATTTTTTCCAGTATATCGGGGATTATTTTTACCATATCACCATGCCTATTGTGTGTTCCACCTACGCCGGTTTTGCGTTTTTGAGCAAGCAGGTGCGGGGAAGCATACTGGACAACCTGGGACAGGATTACATCCGTACCGCCCGGGCCAAAGGCGTGAAAGGTTCCACGGTAATGCTGCGGCACGTATTTCGGAACAGCTTGCTGACCTTGATCACCCTGACGGGGATGTCTTTGCCGGGGTTGCTGGGCGGATCGGTCATTGTGGAGCAGATATTTTCGATTGATGGGATGGGGCGGCTGGCGTACACGGCAACTCTGGCCCGCGACCTGCCGGTCATTCAGACGGTGGCCCTGATTGGCTCGGTGTTGACTTTGCTTTCTTATCTGGCGGTGGATATCTGTTATGCCATGGCGGACCCGAGGGTATCGTATGCCTGATGCCCTTACTTCCACGGTACGTATGCCGGAAAACGGCCCGCCGCCGCAGACTTTCTGGTCGCGGGTGCGGGCTCGCGTGTTTCGGCCATGGATGGTGAAATTCTGCGCCAGTTATATTGTGCTGGTGTGCCTGATAGCGGTGTTTGTACCGTTTCTGGCCACGGGGAAGCCGTATACGTGTATTGTGCCGGCGCACCACGGCGTGCCGATGCAGCGCAAATATCCGCTGTTTCGTGATTTAACCAGCGTAAGCTGGGTGTTGCTGGTGGTGACGGGGGCTTTGGCGGTGCAGGGTAGCTGTGTGTTTTTCACACGGCGATTAATGCCGGATATGCGTCGCCGTCGGCGGAGGGTGTGGCTGGCGGTGGTTACGGTGGCAGCGGTGATTGCCAGCGGACTGATTGTAGCGCTGCATCACAACCGTCTGGATGCGACGAATTACCGGTCTTTGGCGGCGCATGAAAAGATTACCCATGCGATATTCGCCCCGATTCCGTGGGGTTACGCGGCAATGGAACCGCTAAGTAAAAACCTGATCAACAAGCTGCCTTCGCAACAGCATTGGCTGGGAACTGATGGCGAAGGGCGGGATGTGCTGTCGCGGCTGCTGTGGTCCACGCGGGTAGCCATGGGGATCGGGTTTATCAGTCAGTTTATCGCGCTGGCCATCGGGGTGGTGGTGGGATCGATGACCGGTTATTTTTCGGGCATTGTCGACATTTTGCTGATGCGACTGGTGGAAATTGTGGAATCGGTACCGTTATTTTTTCTGATTTTAACTTTTGTGGCCATTTATGGCCGGCATATTTTTTATATCATGGTGATTCTGGGGGTAACGGGATGGACCGGATATGCGCGGCTGCTGCGCGGGGAATTTCTGCATCTGCGGCAGTTGGATTACGTAACAGCGGCCCAGGCGTCGGGGCTGCCGCTGTGGCGGGTGCTCTTCAGGCATATTCTGCCCAATGGCGTAACGCCGGTGCTGGTATCGGCGAGTTTTGGCCTGGCTGGTGCGGTAACCATAGAATCCAGCTTGAGTTATCTGGGTGTGGGGGTGCGGCCGCCGACGCCGTCGTGGGGGCAGATGCTTAATGCGGCGGGAAATCCGGCGACGGTATTTCACTGGTGGCAGGCCTTAGGTCCGGGCATGATGCTGTTTATTACGGTGCTGGCGTTTAATATAGTAGGAGAATCATTCCGCGATACGTTGGATCCGCGGAATGCTGGCGCAGGATAATTATGGCCCAATCCGCTGAAAATTCGCCTTCGCCACTGCTGCAGGTTCGTGGTTTATGCACCGGATTTCGCGCCGGCCGAACGATTATTCCGGCTGTGGACGGAGTAAGTTTTTCAGTTTTTCCGGGCCAGACGATGGCGTTGGTGGGGGAATCGGGCTGCGGGAAAAGCGTTTCGGCGCTTTCAATCTTAAGGCTGATACCGGATCCGCCCGGGCATATCAGTGGAGGTTCGATTCTGCTGGAGGGGCGGGATCTGCTGAAGCTGTCCGAGGCGGAAATGCGCAAGGTTCGCGGCGGGCGCATTGCCATGATTTTTCAGGAACCCATGACCAGTCTGAATCCGGTGTTTACCATTGGCGATCAGATCATTGAAGCGATTCAGTTGCATCAGAAAGTGTCGATGGAAAAGGCGATCAGCATTGCCCGACAGGCTTTGGAACGCGTAGGAGTGGCCGATGCTGGTCGGCGGCTCCAGGATTATCCGCATCAGATGTCCGGTGGCATGAAGCAGCGGGTGATGATTGCCATGGCCCTGGCGTGTAATCCATCTTTGCTGATAGCCGATGAACCGACCACGGCGCTGGATGTAACCATTCAGGCCCAGATTCTGGAATTGCTCCATGAGATTCAGGTTTCTTCGGGCATGGCGGTGCTGCTGATTACCCATGACCTGGGCATTGTGGCGGAAAATGCGGATGTGGTGGGCATTATGTACGCGGGGCGAATTGTAGAATTTGCGGATGTGTATGAGCTTTTTGCCAATCCGCTGCATCCGTATACGCGGGGGCTGCTGGGCTGTGTGCCGCAACTGGGCCATGAGCATGAAATTCTGCCGACGATTTCCGGGACGGTACCGGCACCGCTGAACTGGCCGGCGGGGTGCCGCTTTGAGCCGCGCTGCACGCATTGCCAGGGTGATGCGCGTCAGGCGTGCCGGGCGAACCTGCCGCCGTTGCGGGAGGTGCTGCCGGGTCATTGGGTGGCGACATTTTCGGCACCGAATTTTGACAGCAGCCGGGAAAGTGCTCCGGAACTTGCGTTTCGGCGGACGGGCCAGACGGCGCAGGCCGACGTGCAGGTGGAATCGGTATAGGCAAAGGATAGAAAAAGCGATGTCAACGATGATGCCTTATACCATGGCCCCCGGGCCGGTATCGCCCGTTGCCCCCCTGCTGAAAGTGGAAAACTTAAAGGTGTGGTTTCCAGTGCGGAGCGGGCTTTTCAGCCGGATCAGAGGTTACATCCGGGCGGTGGATGATGTGAGCCTGCACGTACTGCCGGGGGAAACTCTGGGGTTGGTGGGGGAATCGGGCTGCGGCAAGACGACGACGGGGCGGGCTATTTTGCGTCTGCTGCCGCCCAAGTCGGCCAGAATTGAAGGCCAGGTGGAGTTTGACGGTGCCGATCTTTACCAGACTGCGGCCAGGCCGCTACGAACGCTGCGGAGGCAGATGCAGATTATTTTTCAGGACCCGGTGGGGTCGCTGAATCCAAGGATGACGGTGGGCGCCATGATCAGCGAACCGATGCTGGTGCATCGGCTGGTGCCGCGGCCCCAGGTGGTGGAGCGGGTGGGAGATCTGCTGGAAAAGGTGGGGTTTCCACGGGATGTGGCCAACCGGTATCCACATGAATTTTCCGGTGGGCAGCGGCAGCGCATCGGCATTGCCCGGGCGCTGGCGCTTAAGCCGCGGTTGATTGTGTGCGATGAGCCGGTTTCGGCGCTGGACGTATCCATCCAGGCTCAGGTGCTGAATCTGCTGACGCAGTTACAGCAGGAGATGGGATTGTCGTATCTTTTTATTGCCCATAATCTGGCGGTGGTGGAGCATTTTTCGGATCGTATTGCTGTGATGTACCTGGGTAAAATAGTGGAGACGGCTCCGGCTCGCGTGTTGACGGCAAACCCCCGGCATCCGTATACACAGGCGCTGCTTTCGGCGGTGCCCAAACCCGTGCCGCGCAAGACCGATCAACGTATTATTTTAACCGGTGAGGTGCCCAGTCCGGTGAATCCGCCGACGGGATGTCCGTTTCATCCGCGTTGTCCGCTGGTGAAAGATCGCTGCCGGATGGAAATGCCCCGGCTGGAAATGAAGGGCGGAGATCCAGGGCACGTGGCGGCGTGCTGGGAAACATCGTAAGAGGATGCGGGCAGTGATCTGCTGTCAGCGGGCGACAATCGGCAATCAGCGGGCGGAATTGTGGCTGTAAAGGGAAGGCGGCTGATACGCGGGCCGGGCTGGTTGGTTGGTTGGGGAAAACCGCTGGGTTAACCCCAGCGGCTCACGTGGAAAATGGGTCCAGCAGCGGATGCTTTTATTCGCCACGGCGACGGAGACATCGCCGGCTACTGCGCCATAAAATATGAATTTATTTTTGCGAGGCTCCTGCTTTAGCCGATTTGCGTCAGACAGGCGCTGACTTCGGCAGAATCAAACTCATCGGGATCTGGTATTGTGCCGATCCATTCAAGCAAATCTTTATATTGCTTGTGATGGGGATCGCGCAGCACTTCCAGGAGATGATAATATTCGTAAATGCCACCGCAATCTTCAGGTGGGCAGCGGCCTTTGCCGGCCAGGCAAACCATCGTCTGGGGTTGTTCAGAAGCGGGAATAATTTTTTCCACGAAGATGTGGTGTTGCCAGTCGTCGCCAAAATCGTACTGGTAGTTGAACTTGGCTTTGGCTTCGTTGATCAGATCGCAGAGACAATATTGACTTTCATCTTCAGCCGGCTCGCCGTCGAAAATATCAGGATCTAAGGGCTGGAATGTTTCTCCATTGATTTCGAAGCAGTGCAGGTGGCTTCCGTGCCAGCCCATGGCGATCTGAATAACTTGGTGCAGCGCGGACAGATTTATATCTGCGGGAACAACAAGTCGCCGCCAGATGGGAGGTTTGCTGCCGCGGAGGGTGATTTTTAACTGGTAAGCGTCGCCGACAGATTTGGACCGGCCGTGCCTGGCACGTTTAGGAAGGTTTTTCCCGATGGCCGGCCCCTTGCCGTCTGGCAGCAGATCCATTTCTTGTAATGCCGCCTGAACCTCATCAGTGATGAGTTGTAAATCCTGCATTGTTATTTCCGGATGGTCGGCAATCATGGCTGTGGGATCGTCGTATTGGAGGGCGACTTCCAAAATTTTTCTGGCTTTTTCACTTAACGGCGGGAAGTCTTTTTTATCGGTCATGCCAAAAACTCCAAATTGTCCTGAGGCAGGCTGGCCAAGCGAAGCGGCCAGCGCCTTGATTATAGCCGGTAGGCTTCGATCGCGGTATCGCCCATGATGCGGTTCTGTTCGGCTGGCGCAAGCGGGGCGATAAATTCGGCAACGGTCTGGTGCCAGCGTAAATAACTGCCCGCCAACAGACATACAGGCCAATCGGAACCAAACATCAGGCGGCGGGGACCAAAAGCCTGCAGGACGGTTTGCAGGTAGGGCTGAAGGTCCGCCGAGGTCCAGTGCTGGTGGTCGGCTTCGGTCATGATGCCGGAAATTTTGCAGTACACATTGGCGCGCGTGGCCAGTTGGGTGATAAGTGTTCGCCATGGTTCTATCAGTTGCTGTTTAACACGAGGCTTGGCCAGGTGATCGACCACAAAAATCTGGTGGGGATGTTGATCGACAAACTTAATAGTTTGCGGTAAATGGCGTTCAAAAATCAGCAGGTCGTAGGCCAGATGGTGCGGCGCCAGCAGTCGAATACCGCGGTTAAAATCTTCGCGGAGAATGTAATGATCATCGGCTTCGTCCTGGAGTACGTGGCGCAGAGCCTTGAGTTTGGGGTTGGCGGCGGCTGCGGTGATATGGGCCTGGGCGTCGGGCGCGGTCAGGGGCAGCCAGCCAACCACACCGCGGATGCAGTTGTGCCGTGTGGCCAGATCCAGCAGCCAGTGGGTTTCAACGAGGCTCTGACGTGCCTGAACACTCACGGCCCCGTGAATGCCGACAGAGGCCATGGCCAGTTCCAGATCAGCGGGTAGAAAATCCCTCTGCAACACCTTAGCTGCGGGGCCAATCCAACCATAGTCCTGCTGGTTATATTGCCAAAAGTGCTGATGGGCATCAATGTTCATTTGTGGTCCGTCGCTTACATGCCCCGGGTTCCGCGCACTCGTAAAATCGCCTGCGGGCGGGGATTGCTACTTTCGCAGATGATTGGCCAATAAGTGTTTGGCCTTGAGTGCCTGGACGGTTCGCGGGTAGGTTCGCACCAGTTGTTGCAGGATGCGCGTTGCCGCTGCCGGGTCCTTGAGTTGCCGGGCTTCAATTTGGGCAGCCCGCAGAAGAGCCTCCGGGGCAGCGAAAGCGTGGGGATAGCAAAAGGGAACGCGCAGGTAGGCCAGCGCGGCGCTGGCAAATTTCTTTTCGCCAGCCAAAGCCTCTCCTTTGATCATGTAAAGCGCTGCTGCCAGGGCCGGTGAGCTTTGAGGTAAGGCGGCGTTCACTTCTTTGACGACATTGGCATATTGCCCGGCCTTGAGTTCTCCCTGCAACTGGTTAATGGAAACCGCTGCGGTGGCGGCTTTAACCATGGTCATTACACCCAGGCCTGCCACGACCATACACGTGAAATAGCTTTTGTTCATAAGTTCTCCTTTATACGAGCGTTAAAGTCTGGTGGATTCTTCGCTGTGGACGGTAGCCGTATTTTGCGGGCCGCGGGCATTATCGCCTGACGCGCCTATACAAAGATACAACACGGCCATGCGCACCGCCAGCCCATTGGTTACCTGATGCAGGATGGCAGATCGTGGGCCATCCGCCACCGGAGTGGAGATTTCCAGGCCGCGGTTCATGGGGCCAGGATGCAGAATCAGAACATCGGGCCGGCATTTTTGCAGGCGAGCTTCATCCATTCCGAAAAATCGATTGTACTCGCGAAGGCTGGGGAACGCCGCGGAGGTCAGCCGTTCAAATTGCACCCGCAGCAGGTTAATGACATCGACATGGGGCAAAACCGAATCCAGATCATGACTGACCGCAACGCCCAAGTCGGCGAACTGATTGGGACACAAGGTGGTTGGACCGACCAGAGTAACCCTGGCACCGAGTTTGGTTAAGGCCCATAGATTGCTGCGTGCCACCCGGGAATGGGCCACATCGCCGACGATGGCTACGTGCAAGTCGGCAATTTTCCGCCCCTGGGCCTGAAAGATTTCGCGGATGGTAAACAGATCCAGCAGGCCCTGGGTAGGATGTTCATGGCTGCCGTCACCGGCATTGATAACGCTGCATTGCACCAGACGGCTGAGTGTTTCCGCCGCTCCACTGCTGCGGTGGCGGATCACGATGGCGTCAATGCCCATAGCTTCAAGATTGCGGGCGGTGTCACGTAGTGTTTCACCTTTGCTTACGCTGCTGGTCGAAACGGAAAAATCCACAATGTCGGCGCTCATGCGCTGAGCGGAAAGACGAAAACTGGTGCGGGTGCGGGTGGAATCTTCAAAAAATAGGTTCACCACCACCTTGCCGCGCAGCGCGGGAACTTTTTTGATGCTGCGTGTGGAGACCTCTTTAAGCGCCCGGGCGGTATCGAGTACAGCCACGATTTCCTGGGGGGTAAGGTCTTGCAGTGCTAAAAGGTGGCGGCGCGTCCATACTATAGAATCGCTGGTAAGACCGATATCGGTACGTGGAGCAACAGTCATGGTGCAACTCCCGAAGCTGGCGGGGCCGCGGCCGGTGGAGGCACTGCGGCGGCAATCTCATCAATATAGACGGCATCATCTGCGTCGGTAGGGCGCAGCCGTACCTGTACAATATTCTGCGGGGGAATGTTGACTCGGCGACCGACAAAATTGGCCGCTACCGGATATTCCCGGCCGGAGCGTTCAATGAGCACGGCCAGGCGAATCAGGCGGGGCCGACCAAAATCGACGAGGGCATCGAGCGCGGCACGTACGCTGCGGCCGGTGAAGAGCACGTCATCCACCAGTATGACCACCCGATCATCCAGGCGGAAATTCATTTGTGTGCCGATGGGAATGGTGATGGGGCGTTTGCCGATCACATCGTCGCGGTACATGGTGATGTCCAGGGCACCCAAAGCGACAGGTTGGCGGAGTTGGCCGGTTATTATGGTGGAAAGCCGTTGGGCGATAAGCTCACCCCGGCGACGGATTCCAACGATGGCCAGACGCTCTGGTGTGGTGGCGGCAATATCGGGGTCGGAAAGAATCTGTTGCGCAAGGTTTGCGATCAGGGCGGAGATCTCACTGGCAGAAAGCAGGATTCGCATGCTGGAAAGGTTAATCTGGCCGATAGGTTCTGGCAAGGCGAGGAGGCACCGTGTGTTATCTAAATCGAAATGTCATGGGTTAAAGTCTAAAGAGAAATGCCACACCCAATTTTGTGGCGGCGGAGCCAGGCTCAGGCCATCCTGAGTTCCGGGATGCAGCAGGTACCCGACCGCTGGTTCATGCTTTCCGCATGGTACAGCGTGCTTCCCCACCAGTTTGGTGTGGAAGGCCCGGCCATCATCGGTGCTTACGGCCTGGGTCTCAAATGAATGGCTTCCCGGTCAGGATAGCCCAATCCCACAAGAATATTGCATGCCCGGGGCGGGAGTCGAACCCGCACGACCATTTCTGGTCACAGGATTTTAAGTCCTGAGTGTCTGCCATTCCACCACCCGGGCGCGTGGACGTCATTGTCGTCGGAAGCAGGGCGTTTTCAAGTACCGGGTTTGCGGTATACTTGTTTCCAGATGGAGAGATGAGGAGGGGTAATTTGCGGACAGATGGTTTTACAGCTTTGAAAAGTCTTTTTGAATCTCATATTCCGGGTTTCCCGGTGCGACGCGGCAAGGTGCGCGACGTGTACGATCTGGGGGAGCAACTGCTGATTGTAGCCTCCGACCGCATCAGTGCGTTTGATGTTATTTTACCTACCCCGATTCCCGGCAAGGGCCGGATTTTGACGGAATTGAGCAATTTCTGGTTTCATTATTTTTCTCCGCATGTGCGGCATCATCTGTTGGCGGAGCGGGTGAATGAATTTCCAAAAGCGTTGTCCAAGTATGCGAATCAACTGGAAGGTCGGGCGGTGCTGGTCCGCAAGACGCGGGTGATTCCGATTGAATGTGTGGTGCGGGGATATCTGGCGGGAGGTGGGTGGAAAGAATATCAAAAAAGCCAAACGGTCAGCGGCGTAAAACTTCCCCCAGGCCTGCAGCTTTGCAGTAAACTGGCGCAACCTATATTTACACCATCCACTAAGGCGGAACATGGCCATGATGAAAGCATCAGTTTTGAGGCCGGTGCGCAGATGGTTGGCGCGGCCATCATGAAGTATGTTCGCGATCGGTCATTGGAGCTTTACCGGCTGGCGGCGAGCTACGCTTTGCAACGCGGTATTATTATCGCAGATACCAAGTTTGAATGGGGAATCGTCGACGAATCCAAAGACCCGATACTCATTGATGAAGCCTTGACGCCCGATTCTTCCCGTTTTTGGCCCGCAGACGACTATGTGGCGGGGCACGAGCAGGTCAGTTTTGACAAACAATACGTGCGCAATTACCTGGAGACTTTGGATTGGAATAAAACGCCGCCCGGTCCGGAATTGCCGGAAACAGTGGTGCTCAACACACGGAAAAAATATATGGAAGCATGCCAGCGACTGGCGGGCAAGAAATGTGCTGATACAACTGGGGCGGCATGAAAAACTTGACGAAATCTTCCGTAAAGTTCTGACGCTGCTTGGGATGATAACAGGTTCAAGATTCATGCAGGCATGCGCCCGGCGGCGCGTCCTGCGTTTCGTGAAAATCTCCGCATCATGATTGCCCGGCGGGTTTGATCGCCAGCTCTGATCCTGGTACTTCCATACGTATAATTTCCTGCGCCAACCCGGCGTAATCGGCCGCTCCGGCACTGTTGGGGGCGTATCTGAAAATGCTCTGATTGAAGCTGGGGGCTTCCGCCAGCTTGATGTTTCTGCGAATCTGGGTTTGAAAAACCTGGGCATGGCTCCAGGGGTGGTCGGAGCCGCGGGCCTGTTCGAGAAACGCTTTTACCTCCTGCGTTACTTCGCCGCTCAGTCGCGGAGTCGCTTCATACTGACAAAACAGCACGCCGGAAATGGACAGAATGGGATTAAAATTTTCCCGCACCGTGGCGCAGGTTTCCATGAGTTTGGCCATGCCTTGCAAGGCCAGAAAATGAGCCTGAAGTGGAATAATAACCTCCGTGCACAGGCACAAAGCATTAAGGCTAAGCAACCCCAGGCCGGGCGGACAGTCGATAAGGCAATAATCGGCGTGGATAGGATCGATTTCCATCATGCTTTTGAGTTTGGTTTCGCGGTGCTCCATGTTCACCAATTCTACTTCAGCCCCGGCGAGATCGGTGGTGGCCGGTGCAACATAAAGATGACGATCGACACGCAGCAGCACTTTTTTAAGAGGCACGTCCTGAGTAAGCACCTGATAGGTGGAAGTGGTGATATTTTTGGGTTCCAGACCCAGATGAAAAGAGAGGTTGGCCTGCGGGTCCATGTCGATGAGAATAACTCTCCGGTGGGCAGCCGCCAGGGCCGCTCCTAAATTTACGGTGGTGGTCGTTTTACCGACGCCTCCCTTTTGATTAAACAGGGCGATGGTTCGCATGGCACGGTGTCCGTCAGGTGAGGCTTAGTGCTCCCGGCCAAGCCGGGTGCGCGCTGCCACAATCTTGGGGAAAGTTTAATTTAAAAGACAGAGATTCGGAAGTGAGCATTCATTTTACAATCGCCGCTTTTTTCCTATACTTGAGCTTAAGCTGCAGGTGTATGGCCGCCGTGCGCGGGCCTGAACAGCACGGTAAGATAAAGATTGGATGATCAACATGCTTAAAATATTGGTGGCGGACAAAATTGCCGACGAAGGTTTAGCCCTGCTCAAAGCCCAGGCGGATGTGGAATTTACCAACCACCCGAAGTGGAATCCGGGCGAACTTTCATCCATGATCGGCGAATACGACGGGATTATCATTCGCAGCGGAGTGAAGGTAACTGCCGCAGAACTAACGAAACCGGGACGGCTCAAGGGCATTGCCCGCGCCGGGGTGGGCGTGGACAACGTAGATGTGGAAGCGGCCACCAAAGCCGGCGTGCTGGTGATGAATACACCGGATGCCAACACCATTACCACTGCCGAACACGCCATGGCGCTGATGCTGGCGTTATCGCGAAAAATTGCCGCCGCCGATGCCCATGTCCGCAAGGGACTGTGGGAACGCAATCAATTCATGGGTACGCAACTGGCGGGCAAGACCCTGGGCATTGTGGGCCTGGGGCGCATTGGCCGGGCGGTGGCCAAACGGGCGCTGGGGCTGGAAATGCAGGTGGTGGCCCATGATCCGTTCTTTTTTGCCGATACCGCATTGGATGGCCAGGTTCGGGTCATCAAAGACCTGGATGAAATGCTGCCGCAGTGCGATTTTATTACGGTGCATGTCCCCGGAGAAAAAACCAAAGGCCTGATTGATGCCCGGCGGATTGCGCTGTGCCGTAAGGGTGTGCGATTTATTAACTGTGCACGCGGCGGAATTATTGACGAAGCGGCCTTGGCGGAGGCCATTAAGAGCGGCCATGTGGGCGGTGCGGCGATTGATGTGTTTGATACCGAGCCACCGGCCAAAGATCATGCCTTCATAGGGCTGGCGGACAAGGTGTTATTAACGCCCCACCTGGGTGCCAGCACAATCGAGGCGCAATCTGCGGTGTCGGTGGATGCAGTGCAGGAACTGCTGTTGTATCTGCGCGGGCAGGGCATAGAAGGCGCGGTGAATGCCGGGGGTATTGATCTGAATCTTTCACCGGCGGAAGCGGCTTATGCAGACCTGGCACGGCGCATGGGGATTATTCTGGCGGCCATTTCGGAAAAAGGGTTTGACAGCATCACGCTGCGAACGAACGGGGAATTGCCCAAGCGCATCACTCCCACGCTGCAGAGGCTGGCGGTGATTGAACTGCTGAAAGGTTTTATTTCCGAACCGCTCAACGTGGTCAACGTGATGCGCCAGGCTGAACAACGCGGAATTACCATTCGGCATGAGTCTCTGGGGCAGGCTGTGCAAAGGGCCATTCAGCACAGCATTGAATTGGAGATCACCGAAGGCGGACAACGCCATACCATTATCGGAACGGTATTTGCGGATCATCTGCCGCGGGTGCTGGCCATCAAGGGTTACTGGATGGATATGATTCCGGAAGGTCCTATGGCCTTGATTGTCAACAAGGATCGTCCGGGGGTGATAGGTTTTGTGGGCATGACGCTGGGGCAGAAGCATATTAACATTGCGGATATGACCATCAGCCGCAAGGGGGAAAAGGCGCTCATGCTGCTGAAGCTGGATACCGTGCCCACGTCGGAGTGCCTGGAGGCATTACGGCAGGATTCGGGTATTGAAGTGGTCCGGAGTTTCACTTTACCGGCGTTAGACCGGGGGCATTGATGAGACCAACGCGTCGTCAAAACGATTCCACCGGCGGCACCAGGCTGGTCGCGGCCCCGGTCAGCCAGGCGCCGCGTGTGGATGAATTCGCGTTGATATTTGAGGCCCTGGGTGAATCGACCCGTCTGGCAATTATGCAGTTGCTGCCCCGGCAGGCGGTTTGCAAAGACATGTATAATGTGGTGGAATTGGCGCAGGAATTGGGCCTGACCCAGCCGACGGTTTCTCATCATCTGAAACTGCTGCGCGAGGCGCGACTGGTCAAGTGCCGTCGGCAGTGCAACAGTTTGTACTTTTATGTGAACCAGCCGATGGTTCTGCGTTGGATGGCGGAAACGAAAAAGCGATTCGGCTGCTGTTGACCAGACGGGACGGGGAAAATGGCTGGACGGAAAATCGGCGTGGTGTTTGTAACCCGAACCGGGTTTTTGTGCACAGGCTTCCTCGGGCACGATACGTAAAGGTGAGATCATGACAGATGGGCCGTCGAGAATCATTGAAGTACCGGAGGTGGCGGCGAATGCGGGCATGTATTTGGGTGAGCAGGCAGGCAAGCCCAAGGCGTTACCGGCCATGAACATGCTCAATACCTGGACCATTCAGGATTCGGCGGACACCTACGGCATCGACCATTGGGGCAAGGGGTATTTTTCGATAAATCCGGACGGTAATGTGGCGGTGCATCCGGAGAAAAATCCGGCACGCAGCATTGATCTGAAAAAGTTGGTGGACCAGTTGATCCTGCGGGGGATACAATTGCCCACACTCATCCGCTTCAGTGATATTCTCAAGCACCGGGTGGGTGAAATGCACGCCGCCTTTCAGACCGCCATTGCCGAAAACAACTATCAAAACCGTTATATCTGTGTGTATCCGATCAAGGTAAATCAGCAGCGGCACGTGGTGGAGGAAATTCTAAAGGTGGGGGCGGGTTATGGCTGGGGGTTGGAAGCCGGCAGTAAGCCGGAACTGCTGGTGGTGCTGGCCCTGGCCAACGGCAATGATATCCCGATTATCTGCAACGGCTTTAAGGATGATGAATTCATCGAAACAGTGGTGCTGGCGCAGAAGGTGGGCAAGAACGTTATTCCGGTTATTGAAAAATTCACCGAGCTTGAACTGCTGATTAAATATGGGCAAAAACACGGCGTGCGTCCGCGCATGGGAATGCGGGTGAAACTGGCCACGCGCGGGAGCGGGCGGTGGGAATCTTCCGGCGGGGCCCGGAGCAAATTCGGATTGTTTGTTGCGGAAATCCTGCAGGCTTTGGATTACCTCAAGCAACGCAACATGGCAGATTGCCTGAAACTGCTGCATTTTCATCTGGGCAGCCAGATTACCAATATCCGCACTGTAAAAAACGCGCTCAACGAGGCCGCCCGCATCTACGCGGAACTGGCCCGTGCGGGTGCAGGCATGGAATACATAGACGTCGGCGGCGGCCTGGGGGTGGATTACGACGGCAGCCAGACA
>JAJZNX010000117.1:0-1286 GCA_021852275.1 Planctomycetota bacterium
GGTAAAAGTACGGCAGTTGCCGCAGCCGCGTGTGCAGTGAATAGGTGCCACTGTGCGCAAGCAGGGACCGTTGCCGTACCGCAGGGGATATGAAGATTTATGCTGGAAATAACAGTTGATAATGCAGTTGAATACCTGCGAGCGCGGAGCGCTGTGGGGGGCGGGAAAGTACTGGTTCGACCGTTGTCCGGCGGGGTGGCCGGCAGCGTACTGCAGATACTGGACCTGGAAGCCGGGGAAAAAATCGGTACAGATATGCGCAGCGAAGCACAGAAGCGCCGGGGCGTGGTTGATGCCCGGCCGGCGCAGGGGCAGTGCTTTGTCATCAAGCAGCCGCTGGATAAATTCCGCACCGCTGCGGAGTGGCTGGTGGATCGTGACAGGCTGTGGATTGAACGTGATTGCATGACTTTTCTGGGGAGCATATTGCCAGCCGGCAGCGTGCCGGAGGTGCTATGGAGTGATGCCGAAAATTTCGTACTGGCGATGACCTGTGCTCCGGTGGGTTTTGTCTGCTGGAAAAATGACCTGCTGCAAGGACGGATTGACGCGCAGGCGGTGCGGCTTTCGGCCTTGCTTTTGGCGATGATGCATGCCTCCACCATGGGCAGCACCGAGTGCGCGGCCCGGTTTGGGGAGCAGCGCGGGTTTATTCAGCAGCGGATTGATCCGTATCTGGAGACTGTGGCCAAAGAGCACTCGGATTTGCGCGGGCCTATTGACAGGCTTATTGCCATGCTGCTGGAAAAACCGGTGTGCTTGATTCACGCGGATTATTCACCCAAAAACATGCTGGTGAAAAATGATGTTGAGACCAAAACTACGGATATGATGTTGCTGGATTTTGAGATAGCGTTTTATGGGCGGCCGGTGTTTGATGTGGCGACACTGATTAACCATCTGCTGTTGAAGGGCTTTCACCGCCGGCCGGCCTGGCGGCCGTACATGATTGCGGCCGATCAGTTCTGGAATACGTATCGTACACATGCGGGTCCGGAATTAGCGCAGGAGGTGAACGCGGTTGGTGGCAAGATGCTGGGGGCGTTGATGCTGGCGCGGATGGATGGGAAATCGCCGGTGGAATATATTGTGGATGGTGAGGTGAAAGAGCAGATCCGCCGGTGTGGCCGGCACCTGCTGACATTTCCGGATGATTCGCTGGATGCGGCGATAGATGAAGCGGCGTTGTATTTTTAGAGGTGGGGGGGTGTGAGTAGAGCGTGGTGCCGCGCAGGTGAAATTAATTGAAAATGGATGAGAGGTTGAGGCCATTTGGGCGATGGCGC
>JAJZNX010000117.1:1296-4289 GCA_021852275.1 Planctomycetota bacterium
ATAAGGGGCAAAAACGGATGGTGCAGCACGAAATATCCGGTTTGCGCACGGCCCCGTCAGGCGTTATTGGCGGACGAATTCGCGGTTCGCTTCTGGGGCTGGCGGTTGGTGATGCGCTGGGCACCACGGTTGAGTTTAAGCCGCGGGGAAGCTTTGCTCCGTTGACGGATATTGTGGGCGGAGGTCCATTTGGCCTGAAAGCCGGCGAATGGACCGATGACACTTCCATGGCCCTTTGTCTGGCCGAAAGCATTGTTGAGACACGATCTTTTAATCCGACGGATCAGCTTGCCCGCTATGTGCGGTGGTATAAGGATGGCCATTTAAGTTCCAACGGAAGATGTTTTGACATTGGCGGGCAAACGCGGGCGGCGCTGATGCAATTTCAAGCGACCGGCCGGGCGGAATGCGGGTTTGCAGGTGAAGAATACTCGGGCAATGGTTCGCTGATGCGGCTAAGCCCTGTGGCGATGGCTTTTTACCGGCAGCCGACAGTAGCGATTGATTTGGCGGGAAAAAGCTCACTAACCACCCATGGCAGCCGGTTATGCGTGGATGCCTGCCGCTATTTGGCGGCGTTACTGCTGGGGGCTTTTGCGGGCATAGGTAAAAGCCGTCTGCTGGCAGAGGAATTTACACCGGTACGGGGCCTGTGGTTAGAGGCACCTTTGCATCCACAAATTGCCGCCATTGCCCGGGGATCATGGAAAAATAAACCCGAAACCACCATCAGAACCAGCGGTTTTGTGGTGCATACACTGGAGGCGGCGCTGTGGGCTTTTGCCAATACAGAAAGTTATGAGCAGGCGGTGTTGCGAGCGGTAAATCTGGGTGAAGATGCGGACACAACAGGAGCCGTCTGCGGGCAGCTTGCGGGTGCGTTTTATGGGGCGGGTGGCATACCACAGCGGTGGCTGGACATTCTTGCAGGGCGCGGCACGGTTGAAATGCTGGCGGAGAAACTTATCGCATTTGCGCATAGCCGCGGGTCGCCGGGTGCGGATGGGTAGGCGCGGATGGACCGGACGGGCCGAGGTGCGGCTGAGGCAGGACGGCGCGACGTCCTTTAGTATTGACAATGGGTGATTGGCGGACAGAATGACGGATAATGAATGTGTCGGAACTAAAAAAGCTGCTCAACGCGGGTGAATGGAAGGACATCGAGTTCAAAGAAGCTCGCACAGACGTCCCGAAATCCGCCTTTGAAACGGTGTCCGCGTTCGCCAATACCCACGGTGGGCGCTTGGTCTTCGGTGTCGCCCAGCGGGGCCACGCCTATGAAATCACCGGCGTTGAGAATCCGGAGAAAGTCCAGAATGATTTTCTCTCCGTTCTGCATGCGGACGCCAAGATCAACCATGATGTCGAGATTGTCGAGCAGAAACTGCATATTGCCGACAAGACGGTGCTGGTCTTTCAGATCGCCGAGAATCAGCGGACACGCAAGCCGGTCTATCTCGATGGCGACATTCGCCGCACGTTCCTGCGCAAAGGCGGCGGCGATTACCGGGCGCAAATGCAGGACATTGAACGCATGCTGCGCGACGCCGCCGTTGACCGCTGGGATGGCCAGCCGTTTGAACGGGTATCGCTCAAAGAAGCTCTTGATGCCAGCAGTCTGGCCTGGTATCGCAGCCGTTTTCATCAGGCCAATACTGGCTTTGATGCCAAGCAGCCGGATCGGGATTTCCTGTACCACTGGGGCTTTCTGGTCAAGGACGGCAGACGCTTTCTGCCGACGAAGGCGGCCATCATGCTCTTTGGCTCCTCCTTGGCCGTGCACCAGCTTATTCCCCGCCCGACGCTGGACGTTCAGTTCCTTGGCTATTCAACGGGTGACGCCTTGCCGGAAACGCGCTGGATTGACCGGATCGTCTGTGAAGACAACATCATCCAGGCATGGGAGCAACTGGTCAGTAAATATCGCTTCTTCATGCCCAAGCCGTTCCGGGATATCGACCCGGTTACGCTTGGTCGGCGTGATGATCCGCCCGGGTTCCGGGTGTTCCGCGAGGCGGCGGTGAATCTGCTGATCCATCAGGATTATGGCGATCATTCGCGCAAGGCGGTGATCAAGTTTTTCCGTAATGGAATCCAGTTCTGGAATCCGGGCGATGTGTTCGGCGATGATAGCCGCCTGTGGGAACCGGGCGAAAAGGAAGTGCGCAATCCATCCATCGCCATGGCCATGCGGCGAATTGCCATGTGTGAGCAGGCGGGCACGGGCCTGCGCATGATGCGCGAGGCTTGGCGGAAGCTGGGCCATCCGGCGCCCCAGTACAAAAACGACCGGGCCGGAAAAGCCTTTGAGTTTTTCATCCCGGAATTGGACAAAGAAGTGGACATGGCCTCGGACTTGGTGAAGGCCATGTTCGGCGGCTCGCCGCAGGCCGAGGCGCCAGTCGAGACCCAAGAGGCCCAAGTCGGCACCAAGTTGGCACTAAGTCGGCACCAAGTCAAAATCCTGCGAAAGTGCCAATCTGACAGAACATTAGTTGAACTCATGACCGTTGCCGAACGGTCGGATCGCACCAAGTTCAGGCACCAAGTCTTGAACCCATTGCTTGATGGCGGTCTAATCGAAATGACCATCCCTAGCAAGCCGCGTAGCAGCAGACAGAAATACCGGTTGACAGTCAAAGGGCGCCAAATGATTGCCGCGGGCAATTGACACCAACGGCAAATAACCATGAAATAGTTGTGTTTTGCCCCACCGATGCAGTGGTGGAGCTTCGTCCTTTCATCGGGTTACGGTAGGCAGACAGATGGCCGAGCAGACACACGATACGGTTATAACCATCGGCGATCTTGCGAAGTGCCGTGCAACGGTCGGCCGCAATGGAGCGCAGAGTCAAATGTAAACTATGGAACCGGGCAAAAATAACTTCGCACTTTTCGGCTGGCCCTTTTGGCCTCCAGCTTCGTTGTTCGCTCGTTTCAGACCCACTGCCGGGGTATGCGCCTCACTCACGCCTCGCTGGCGGCCAAAATTT
>JAJZNX010000180.1 GCA_021852275.1 Planctomycetota bacterium
AGGGCCTGGACGGTACACCCATCGAGCAGGATTCCTACACCTACATTGAACATCAAGACTCCAATAGCGATACCATTTTCCCCGAAGCGACCTATACCCAATACCAAAGCACGGCTAACAACGGTTCCGCCCCGGAAACCACCACCTACAGTTACACCTGGCAGAACAATTCCACCGGGGCGGCCACCAACCAGATAGCCACCGATACCACCAGCAACCCGGTTGTCTCAACCAGCCAGAATGGTTCTGGCACCGCCAATGTTAGCACCACGGTGCTAAACACTTTTGGCCAGCCGGTATGGACCATGGATGCCAAAGGCTTTATCACCTACACCGCCTATGACAATGCCACCGGCGCGGTGATTCAGACGGTGCAGGATGTAAATACCAGCAACCTGGCTGATCTGGAAAATTATGCCGGTACCTATCCCAATGGCACGCTCACGTTTACCAACGGCTACAACCAGTACGGCGTACCGGAACTTCCCACCGGCTGGGCCACACCAACGGGTGGAGGCTTAAACCTATCTACCACGTACCAGGTGGATAATCTGGGCCGAATTATCGAGCAGACTTCACCCGCCGGTAATCAAACATTTTACCTTTATGACGATGCCAACCACGCGGTCTTCACCTTCACCGGGGCCACCACCACGCTTGACAACTCCGGCAACGGCACGCTGACCGGTGTTACCGGGCCGGTTACCATGACCCGCACGCGAATACCGTACAGTTACACCAGCAATGGCGTTACTTATGAAGGAACTTATAGCGAAGATATTACTTTTAGCTTTTCCGGCACAGTGCAAGTGCAAAATTACCAGGTGATCATCCCCAGTGATTTTATTCAGGGTGGTGGGGCCGGCAGTGGGCCGGCGAATGTGTTTAACCTTATCGGTTCCGGCACGGCCTCCCTTCCACAGTTCACCATCGAGTCGCTTTCGCGAGTGTTGTATAACAATTCCGGACGCACCGCCGGGCAAATGACCGAATCCGATGCCTACCCCGTCATCAACAACAACGTTTATCTGGCCACCGCGCCCAATAACCCCTACAGCGGCACGCAAATTACCAACCAGCTTTCCGGCCAATCCCCCAACGGCAATTATTACGCCACTACCTACGCCTACGATGCGATGGGCCGCCAATACCAAACCATCGATGCCAACGGCACCATCACCGACACCGTTTATGACAATCTGGGCCGGGTGGTCAGCACCTGGGTAGGCACCAATGACAGCGTCAGTGGAGCCGCGGGTACTCCGGTCTATTTTGACGGTTCCAATGCCGGCACCGGCAACAACATGACAGAAATCAGCCAGAACATTTATGACAATGGCGGAATCGGTGATGGCAACCTCACCGAAACCATCGCCTATCCGGATGGCAATGCCGGTACCAACGCCGTCGGCACGGCCCGTGTTACCTTGATGAATTACGACTGGCGTGATCGGCTGGTGGCCACCCAAACCGGCCTGACCTTGAGTTCCACCGGCAGCCCGGTGCAGGAGGCTAATACCCCTTACCCCGTGGTTACAGTTACCGGCCTGGATAACATGGGCAATACCCTCTACAGCTACACGTTCTCCGGCGATATCAACGGTTCGCCCATTTCCATGGCGAGCACCGGGGCCAATAGCGGCACCGGCGTGCCGGACCAATTGGTTGGCCAGATTGCCGCGGCCACACCCGGTGAAACCTCCGGCAACTCGCCCAATCTGGTCGCCATCACGCAAAACGATTACGACACGCAAAACCGCATTTTTGAAACCTTGACCTACAGCGTCGATCCCACCACCGGCAATGTCAGCCAGACGGCTTTGACCACCTACAGCTTCTACGGCCCGCGGGGCAATGTGATTGAAACGGTATCCCCCACCGGATTGACCACCCAGGATGTTTACAACGGCGTGGGCTGGCTGGTCCAGCAATTCCAGACCGATGGCGGAGCCGTCAATAACGGTGGGACTCCGCTGCTCACCTACGCCGCCGCCATCAGCGTGGCCAGTGATGTGGTCATCAGCCAAACCGCTTATGGATACGATGGCGATGGCAACCAAGTCGAAACCGTCCACGCCCAGCGATTCAATACCGATCCGATTACCGGTACCGCGGCGGAAGGGGCACTATTCACCTTCACCTTCGGGGCCTCCTCACTTAACGTTACGCCTGCGGGCGGGACCAATGCCGATTTGGCGGCGCGGATTTATTACACCGCTACCTATTATGATGCCGCGGATCGCGTCATCGCCACGGTGAACGCCGGGACCAATCCCACCGGCACCAATGGCGCGGCTGAGCGTTGGGCGAGGCCTTCCACCGCTCCTGTCTCCGGTCTCCTGACTCCTGTCTCCTTGTACAGTTACAACGCCGCCGGTGAAGTTTATCAAACCACCGATGCCAACGGCAATATCACCGCCGATTTTTATGATTCCCTGGGCCGATTGACCGAAATAGTTGCTTCCTACGGCACGCTCTCCGCCGATCTCAACCAGACCACGCTTTATACTTTTGACGGCCTGGGCGATCAAACTTCCATGACCGCCGAAGACCCCTCCACCGGCAACCAGACCACCACCTACATCTACGGCGTAAGCACGGCCACGGGTAGTTTGATCACATCGAACGACCTCCTATATCAAACCGTCTATGCTCCCGTCTCCGGTCTCCCGTCTCCCGTCTCGTCGAATACCTACAACGCTTTAGGTCAAGTTATTTCGACGGTGGATCGCAACGGCAATGTTCACAGTTACACCTATGACAATTTTGGCCGGCAAATCAGCGATACCGTCACCACGCTGGGGACTGGTGTCGATGGCTCGGTCAGGCGCATCGACACCGCCTACAATAACCAAGGCTTGGCGTATCTTTTAACCAGCTACGCCAACACCGCTGGCACCAACATCGTCAACCAGGTGGAAAATATCTATAACGGCTTAGGCCAACTTATTCAGCAGTACCAAGCGGTGACCGGCGCAGTGGATGTCAATTCGACTCCGTACGTCGGTTATACTTATTCCGATCCGGGTACCGGGAGCTTGCTCACGAGTATGGTGTACCCGAATGGCCGGACGATTAATTACAATTATGGCGACACGGGCGGTGTGCTGATGAGCAATTCCAATGCGATGCTGGATAATGCCATTGGCAGGTTGGATGGAATCGTGGATGGGGCGAATTCCGGCGATGCCGGCACGGTGCTCGAACAGTATTCGTATCTGGGCCTATCAACCATTGTTGCAAGAAACCACCCGCAGACGGGCATCAATCTCGCGCTCGTCGGTGCAAGCGGCAGCATTGGTTCGGGCGGCGATGAGTATGTTGGATTAGATCAATTCGGCAGAATTGTCAACCAGAACTGGGTAAACTCCTCCGGCGCTACCGTGGATGGCTACACGTATTCTTATGACGCCAACTCAAATGTTACCGCCAAGAACAATGTGTTAGACAGTGCTTACAGCGATACCTACACGTATGACTCGCTCAATCGCTTGACGGTGGTAACGCGCGGCGGGGCATCCTATCAATCTTGGAACCTCGATACGCAAGGCAACTGGTCGTCATTCACATCCAGCGGCAGCACGCAGACCCGCATCGCCAATGCCCAGAATCAGATAACGGCCATCAGCGGCACGTCGGCTACGCCGACGTACGATGCCAACGGCAACATGGTTGCCGATCAGAATGGCGACACACTGATTTATGATGCCTGGAATCGGCTGGTGGAGGTGAAGAATTCGTCCGGCCAGGTGATTGCACAATACACGTATAATGCCCAGGGGTATGCGGTAACGGCCACTTATCCACAAGGCACCAGCCAATTGCCTGCCGGCACAACCAATTACCTGTACTACACCAGCAGTTGGCAACTCATTGAGGTACGCACCGGCGGGACCGCGGCGGCCAACGTCACGGTGCAGATGGTCTGGTCCGCGGCATATATCAATGCACCCGTTCTACAGGACGTTTACAACAACGGCGTCTTGCAAACCGGCAGCCGGTTGTATTTTACACAAGACGCTAACTGGGATACCACGGCGGTAATTGGTTATAACGCAACGACGGGTACGTGGAGTGTTGTGCAGCGGTATGTGTATTCACCGTATGGAACGGTAACGGTGTTGAATGCAGATTTTACGGCGACTCCAACCGGTACGGTGCCGCTGGTGAATAATTTGTTCCAGGGCATGGCCAATGATCCGGTAACCGGTTTGTATTACGAACGTGCCCGATGGTACAGTGCGAGCCTTGGCACGTGGATTTCGCAGGATCCGCTTCAATATATCAATGGTGCGGATACGTATCAGTTTGTGGGTGATGTGCCGGTGGGAAGGGTGGATGCGAGTGGCATGAGTGCGGGGTGGAGCATCCCGCCCGGGGCGCAGCCGTCACCCTATCCAGGCGAGCTCGGCCCGGCCGCGCTTGGGTTCACCCAGAACGGGCTGCCCCCCTACGTGATAGTGATTGGCAATCAATTGTTTTGGATCCCGCTCAACGCTCCCCCGACCTCGGCACCAGTTGCTCCGCCGGGCACGCCGCCCTGGGTGATGCCACCATATAATGGGCCGCTGCCGCCGTTGGACTTGCCGCCAGGGGCGTCTCTCGTGCCCGGAGTGCAGGCGTTGGCCCAGGCGAATCAAGATTTCAATTGGGGCCGATACGGCCAGGCTGGCCAGCAATTCCTGTGGGGGGCGGCCCAAGCTGGCATGGCGGCGCTGCCCTTAGGTGAGGCTGACGGTCCCGTTGAAGGTGGTACCGCCGACTGGATTGCGCAGGCGGATCGTGATGGTGCTGCTGCGGACAAGGCGTTGGCCCGTAAACCACCCTGCCACCACATCATGACAAATAAAAATGACATATCGGAGGCCGCAGGGGGGCCGTACACCCCGAAGTTCCAACAGCTTGCCGCCAAACGTGGGATCGACCTGAACGACGCGATGAACCAAATGATGCTTCCTGGGCACAGGGGGCCACATCCCGCGTACAACAAGGCAGTGTACAATCTCCTTAGCAGCGCTACAAAAGGATTAAATGGTGACGATTTTAACCGCGCGTTTGATCAGGCCTTGCAGGCAATTCGCGGCGAAACCAGCACGCCTGGGACAGAACTGAACCGATTAGCTACGGGAAAGTGAGGAGGAGGCTGTGCATTTCTACGAACTTCAGGACAACTTTGAACATATCGACCGTTGGTATTTAGGCGACCTATTCGATGCCGAGGGCACGAGGCTGGACGATCGTGATTTCACATACGGCATTCCCGTATTCTTGGGTCCGCCCTTGCGGGTTCACCTTTGGAATGACAAACACGTAGCCGCCGCCATTCCTCCCCTGCGGTACTCGCTGTGCAAGGAACGGCATGGTAGGAAGGTGGATTTCACCTACTCCAATTGCGATGTTCCCGTCGTGACTAGGCGAGTGGCCGATATCATTGGCAAAGTCGCGGGAGCCGATATTCAGAGGATCCCGGTGCAAGTTGAGGGTGAGACAGAGCCTTACGAGATCGTTAATGTGATCTCAGTTGTTGCATGCCTGAAACGCGATGAGTGCGAGGCGCGTTGGTGGACCGATGCGGATGGGCGCCCGGAAAAGTTAGGTGGAGCAAAGCTGGTTACAAAAATGGTGATTGACCGGGATCGAGTCGGCTCACATAACCTTATCAGGCCAAGCGAGTGGGACCTGGCCATTGTGGCTTCTGAGGCGGTAAAGGAAATGCTCGAGCAGTCACACGTATCCGGGATTCGATTCGTCGAGGTAACGTAGGCGACGGTGTATCCAAATGGCCGGACGATTGATTACAATTATGGCGACACGGGCGGTGTGCTGATGGGCAATTCCAACGCGATGCTTGATAACGCCATTGGCCGCTTGGATGGCATTGTCGATGGTGCCAATTCCGGCGATGCGGGTACGGTGCTGGAACAGTATTCGTATCTCGGTCTGTCGACAATCGTTGCCCGCAACCATCCCCAAACCGGCATCAATCTGACGCTGGTCGGTGCAAATGGCAGCATTGGTTCCGGTGGCGACCAATATGTTGGCCTTGATCAATTCGGGCGAGTAGTCAATCAGAATTGGGTAAACACAACGGGCACGACGAACACGACGGTGGATGGCTACACGTATTCTTATGACGCCAATTCGAATGTGATCTCAAAGAATAACGTGCTCGATAGTGCCTACAGCGAAACCTACACGTATGATTCATTGAACAGGTTGACCAGTGTAACCCGTGGTGGCGCATCATATCAATCCTGGAACCTTGATACCCAAGGCAATTGGTCCAGCTTCACCAGCAACGGCACCACCCAAACCCGCACCGCCAACGCCCAGAATCAGATCACCGGCATCTCCGGTACGACAACGACCCCCGTTTACGACAGCAACGGTAACATGGTGACAGATCAGAGTGGCGACACGCTCATTTATGATGCGTGGAACAGGCTGATGGAGGTGAAGAATGCCAGCGGCCAGGTGATCGCGCAATATACGTATAATGCCCAAAGCTATGCTGTTACCGCCACTTATCCGCAAGGCACCAGCCAATTGCCTGCCGGCACAACCAATTACCTGTACTATACCAGCAGTTGGCAACTTATTGAGGTACGCACCGGCGGTACAGCGGCGGCCAACGTCACGGTGCAGATGGTCTGGTCCGCGGCATATATCAATGCTCCCGTCCTACAGGACGTTTACAACAACGGCGTCATGCAGACTGGCAGCCGGTTGTATTTTGTGCAGGACGCGAATTGGAACACGACTGCCGTGATCGGCTACGATCCCGCCAGCGGCACGTGGAATGTCATCCAACGCTACGTATATTCGCCGTACGGCAACATGGTTATCTTGAATCCGAATTTCAGCACGGCGCCGGCAGGTACGCTGCCGTACGTCAATAATCTCTACCAAGGCATGTCGCAGGACCCGGTAACGGGGCTGTATTACGAACGTGCGCGGTGGTACAGCACAAGCCTTGGCACGTGGATTTCGCAGGATCCGGCAGGGTATATCAACGGTGCGGATACGTATCAGTTTGTGATGAGCAATCCGGCGGGTGCGGTGGATCCGAGCGGCCTTTGGAATTGGGCCTGGTGGGGAGATTTCATTACATCACTGCCGGCGGCTTATTGGCAGACAGCGGCGAACGGATCCCAGATTAGCTCTGTAGCAGGATATGTGGACGGTTTGACTAACGCCATGAGCCCAATTGGCGGTACACAGATCGGGCCGCTTTACGGGCAAACCGGAGCTTACCAAGGAGGGCAGGACGTGGGCTCCAGCACGGGGGCAGTCGAAAACGGGATCCTCCTCGCGGACGGTAGTCTTGGAGCTGTTGAAAACCTACCTAACGTACTACGGCTGCTGGACACCGGCAATGGTCTTGTCTTGGCCACGGACGGTCGTGCCCTAGCCGCGGCGGCGGCCAGAGCCGCAGAGGGCATCTTGGGAGGCGGAAACCTCCTTAGCATGGCCCAGAATAGCGGCGGCGGAGGCTGCGACGGTGGCCAGCGCGGCGAGCCGCAGGGGCCGGAGAAAAAGCCGACAAGCCGCAACCAGATGCAACAGCAGATTGATCGTGGGCAGGCACCACAAGGGGTTGACCGGGTAGATAGGCCCCACGTACCTGGCCAACAGCCACACGTTCACTACAATGACGGTACTTCGTCAAATATGGACGGGTCGACTCACGATGCCGGAAAAGGCGCGCCGAATCCCTCCCAGGCTATAAGGCAGTGGCTGATTGATAACGGCTGGACGCCGCCTCCTAGATAGGAAATTTGGAGACGCAAATGCAAGCTTTTGGGTACATAAGCGATGCCCCGGATGCAGAGCACCCCACGGAACTTAAGGAGGTGACATTGCTCTTAACTACGGAGGAGATCGATGCGGTAATCGCATTCCTGCAAAACGCACGGATGCGATTCGACGCTTGTTCGCCGACGCCCGGTGAATCACACCTTCATTTGAAGGATTTGTGGAGGGCGTGGAGCGATTCCCATCCCGACATAATCGTGGCCTATCGCAACGGTCCAGCTGGTTGTCTGGCCGCAAAATTTCCTGATAAAACAAAACCGGATGGCCTGCGTTGATACTGATATGGTACACTGTGTGGATTAACAACGCGGTGCCCGACGAAAAGCGGAAAGCGGCTGGCTCAGAGGGAATGGTTGGGGGTTGCCCAGTGGAAAATGATCAAATCGGGAATAGGGTTCGCGGCTGGATCGCGGAGGCGGAATTGGAGCTGCGCTCATCTGCGTATATCCAAGTGGACCCAGACGTTTTGCCCCAGGAATTCCGGCCCCACCGAGTAATAGGCCTCCTTCACCTGCACATGGCCGTCCCGATGGACCTGTCGCAGGGCTTCCTGGAACAGATCGAATCGGCCCTCCGGCAGGGGCTGCAAAGCGGGCTTTTCCACGGCCGCAAAGACCGCCGCCACCTGCTGCCGCGTGGTACCGTGAATTCGAGTGTCGGACACCGTTTGCTCCCATTGCCGCAGATGTTCGTTTTGCTGGACCAGAGTGGCGAAGGTGCGGCCCTTCAGAGCGTTGTTTTTGACGTACTTGATCCCGTTTTCAATCTTGCCCTTGTGCCGGGGGGTGTACGGTTTGGTGGGCAAAATAGCCACATGGTAATGTTCCGCAAAGCAGCGCACCTTAGGGCACAGGTCCGGGTCAAACCAGTCCGCCTGGCTTACCGCGGCCCGCAGATTATCAATCACCAGCGTTTGCGGTACGCCCCTGAAGGCGGCAAAGGCGTTCTCTATGCACCGCAGGAAGTCATCGGTGGTTTGCCGTAATACCGCTTCGCTGTAGCCCTTGCGGCTATGCGAGAGCACTATGCGGAACACCCAAGTGCCACGCCGCCGGCCCTGGGAATCCACCAGCCAGGCCCCCCGGCCAAAATCCACCTGGCCCTCCACCCCGGGAGCGCATTGCATCCGCCGCACCGGCAAGGGCACTCCCTGGCACAGGCGCGCCACCAGCCGCCGAACACTGTAATAAGTGCCCCGATAATCATGGTCCGCAGTCAAATCCTGATAAATCCGCTGGGTCTCAAGGCCCGCTTTGAGCTTCTCTAAAATGACCGCTTGCCAAGGGGCACAGGCGCTGCGCCGGCCAGGGCCGGTTGGTGAAGGCACCGCATCCTCCCCCGCCGCCGCCACCACGCCGCCGGCGATCGGCACCAGCCCATCTCTCGCCGGAACCACCAGTTCAACCGTCGCCGACCCGGTAGGCGCTATGGCTGGTTTTGAATCCGCCCCAGGCCGCAACCGGATATGCCGCCGCACCGTTTCACGGTCCATCTGCAGTTCACGGGCGATCCGCCGCGCCGACCAGCCCCCATCGTGAAGGGTTAATATGGTTTGTACATCCGCCATTTTGAGTGCATTGGCCATCTTTTTCCAGTCCTTTCATAAAAATGAAAGAACCGACCTTAATGGCCAACCCCTTTCTTCTCAAAGTGGCTGGTTTTGAAGCGCCCTTCACTGGCTGGTTTTGAGCGCCCGTGGACAGCATTCACTGGAAGAACTCATGGCCGACCGCACTACGCTGGTCATCGCCCATCGTTTCAGTACGATCATGAATGCCGATTCCATCGCGGTACTATCCGAAGGGAAAGTTGTTGAACAGGGGACCCATCAGGAACTTCTGGACCAGCGGGGAATGTACTACCTGATGTTCACCCAGCAATTTCAGCAGCACCGCGATCCGGCGTTGGAACGCATTGAATGGGAAGCTCTGGAAAACAAGTAACCGCCGGGATAAATATTTTGTAACCATTTACAGGCCGGAATTGCGGAAGCGATGGCCTTGGCCGTCCGGCGAGGCGCGAGCGACGCGCATGAGTCTGTAAGGAGCGAACAACGACGCCCGCGGCCAAATGAACCCGCCAGAATGTGTAAAGTTATTTCTGCGCGGCCCCAAAGCGCAAGGTATCTTTGTGCCACCCTTACGGCCGCAGGTCAACGCGATGCGCACCATGAGCAGCCAATGCCACCGGCACAACCCACCGCAGATGCGACGGCCTGCACACCGATCCATGTCCTTGCGTACAATACGCATAAAATACACTCACATGCCACGAACCTGCCAGCCACCTGACCTGATCCGCCAAGGGCCGGAAAACAAACTTGATTCGGGGATGCCCACGGGGATCCACAGATTGCTCCGTAAGTATATGCGGCCCATTGCTCACCCGCAGGGTTACGGGAATGCCCGGCGTTAAATGTGTCTGCGGCGGCACTTTCAGGCGGATGTGCAGCGTAATGGCGGAAGCCGCCGCCAGTGTGATGCCGTGCTCGGCAATACCTCCGGCAATACCTCCGGCAATACCTCCGGCAATACCGGCCTGCGCCGCGACGGTGGGATAGTAGACCGCCGTAGTACAATCGTGATCGCCCAAGGTCAACGCGTGGCATGAACGCGCCACGGCCCGGGCAAACGACTTATAATGCCGCCAATAAGGCTGCCGGAAGCAGGTGGACGGCGGAGCCCATTCCCACCAGCCGCCGCGGGTGCCGTAATAAACGGCGTGCGGATTGTAAAGGTTGGCCCCGGAGCGAAGCCAGGGAACCAGCCAATCGAAGGTTTCTTCCAACGTGCCGCCCCAACCGGTGGAATGGAACCCCTCCATCCATACCCGCGGCCGCAGGTACGTATCGGCCAGTGCCCGGTGGATGTGCGCTTCACCGTGCAAGTCCGCGCCCGGCGCTGCATACCAACGATGCGTCCGGACATAGTCCGCGTAGAGGCGCACACATCCGTAGAGTTCGCCGGCGCGGGCCGGACCTTGCTGGTCGAAGCCGCAAATCAATTGGTACCTCTCATGCCAGTCGAAAAAGGGCTTGAAGAACGCCGTCTCCGCCAATTCTGCCCGCAGCGTGTGATAGTCCACCCGTATCTGCATCGCCCGGGCGTCGTCCCCTTCCCACAGCTCCCAGAGCTTTTCCAACAGACTATACCCGAATCGCTTTTGGAAAAGCCCGGCAAAGTCGTCGCTCCACAGCGGCATCTCGGGTAATTCATCCTGGAATGATCCGACAATCACCTTCCCTAGATAGCTGCCCACATGCCGCTCAAACTGACCATGAACGCTTTCCAGCAAGGCCTGGCACGCTTCCGGGCTGAAATAATTGAATCCATGCACCTGACAACCTATCACCTGCACATGACCGGCGGCGGGAGCGGCCACACCATGGCCTTCAAATTTCAACTGTTGTGGTGCCGCGGCCGGATCGGCGCGGTAAAACGCGGCAAGAGGCGCAGAGTCATGGGGCAGCGACACAATATCCCCGGCACCAACTTTCCGGCTTTCACGCAGCAGCGTTCGCGCTTGGAAAGCGGGGTTGCGGCTGGCCAGCCGGCCTTGGAAATTTGCACCGGAGAAGCCGATCTGGTCATAAAAGTACAGGTAAACGCCCAGAGATTCGGCCTCCCGACACACCTGCTCAAAAATCATCCACCAGGCCTCGGTGAACAGCGCCGGTTGGTCCGCATCTTTGCCATACAGCGGGCCGGCGGGAGCCAAATTCAGGATCACCAGGTTCCGGACGCCGCCCTCAGCCAGCCGACGCATCTGCCATCGCAACCGGTCGATCTCCAACGGTTCGCCGCTCCACCACCAGATGGGTGTCGGCCAGAAGGTGGCGGCGGGATTTTGAAACACGGTTTCGAGGGGACAGGAAGACTTAGGCACATGGACTCCTTTTGTTCATACATTGCGGCCGCGGCTGCCGGCGTCATCGCCATTTCCCTTTGATCAGATTTTTGTTCGATGTGGGCCTGAGGCATTTAAGATTGCTGATACTCCATGATGCGGCGGAATCTCTTGGCCGCAGCCACCAGAACTGCGGACAGGCAGGCGTTGCAACCAGGACCGAGGACGAACTTGCAACTGTGGTGTGGACCCATTTCGGTAGCGAAGCCGAACTTGCTTATCATTTATTCTACCTTTTACAAACACCTCTAAAAATTTCCTGAACCGGCACAGGGACTTGGCTACCAGCACATGGCAGCCGGCCTCCAGCGCCTGAATCGTCATCTCCGCATGCAGCGACGGCGGGGTCATCACGAACACCGCATCCAGTCCGGCCATGCGCAGCATCTTGCCGTAATCGGCGAAGCAGGCTGAGGTCGCAACGCCATAAGTCGCGGCGGCCCGCTGTCGGCGGGCCGTCGAGGTGTCACACAGGCCTGCGATTTCCACGTCTTCGCGGCCGCGATAATGATCCAGATGTTCGCAGCCATGGCGCAGACCGACGACCGCGATGCGCACCTTGTTTTTTTGACTCATATACAGGTTCTCCGGTATTTGCACTTGGTGCGTGCCGTCGCGTGCAGGCTCAGACCTGCGAAATCTGTTGCTCCAGATGGGCGATCTTCCAGGCGAAGAAATCTCCTGACAGATGGGGAACTGGATTTGGATCCGTCCACGACGCGAGATGATCGCATTCCACGGCATGGTACAAATCGGCGGAAGCCTGCGGAACGCTCAGGGCAATGGCGCGTTCCCAGTGATGTGTCATGTTGCCATGATCGATTCGCGCATCATAGGAAATTTCCCGGTAACGCCTGACCACGCCAATCTCGTCGGCCAGCGTTCGAAAAAGATCCACCGTCTTATCGCCCAAAATAGCCGCCGCCCAGGCGGAGAAGTTCGCCGCGCTGCGCCAGGTCAGAACTGCCAACTCGCCGATCAGCCGGTCCACCTCCGCCAGATCGCGGAATCTTCCGTTGGCGCTTTGGATGACCCGGTCGTAAGCTTCCAGGCCGGCCGTCCCATCCTCCACCATCTTCGGCAGCAGATGCCTGAGCGCGGGGATGGATTTCGGCGTAGCCAGCAGATGCGGGTCGAAATGCATGATCTTTTTTTTGGCGTAGGTGCCGACAAGCCGTTGCGGCAGAAACGGATGCATGGGCAATATTGCCAGCGCCGCCGAAAATCGACCGGAAAAACATGTCACGTCGTCGAACTCGAGCGCGCATGGAGACCAGCCGAGAGCCGCATCGAACTTCGCCCAAGCCTCCCGGGCGGCCGCAGCCGATGCGACCTCGCCATACCGCATGTTGGCGGTCGCCGAGAGCCATTTGTCCATGCCGGCCTGCGGCTGACGCTGGATCACGCTTATCAGGTCCAGCATCAATCCCTCGGTGACGCCGCCGCAATCGAAATCCACCCAGCCCGCGACGCCTTCACGGCGCATGAGGTCAAATTTTTTCGCCAGACGTCCCACGGCCGGCACATGCGGTGCCATCCAGGACTCGAACATCCCCGAAGGCGTCGGCATGATCAGAATATCTCCGCCCCGCGCCGCCATGGCCTTTTTAGAAGCCAGAAAATCCGTGCCGATGCTGTCGCAAGAAAGACTTTGATCGAACACCATCGCCTTCCATTCCGGGTGCGACGGGTCGGGAAGATACTCCGCGTGGCGCTCCAGCCGCGTCAGCACCGCTGGCGGCCGGGCGAGCCTGGAAAAAACCGCTTCATAGTGGTGCTGGTCCCACATCCAATCATAAGGCATGAGTCGACATCCGGTGCGGACGCCATGGCATGCGGTCTCGACGTCCCGATAAAGCGATCCCAGACGATCGAAAACCGGCGTGGGCGCGCAGCGCGGACAGCGCTCATCACACAGCAGGGCGGAATTGTCATTGATGCCAAGTATCACTGTGTCCAGGCGAGGTGCAACGCGCAGAAGGCTCTGGAAGCCCTCCAGCAGCCACCGGCGGGCGTCGGGATGTCCCACGCACAACATTTGATACCAACCATCCGGATGGGCCGGCCCCATCCACTCGGCAGGCAGCATTCGCCGTGCCAGCCGGCTCAGGCGCGGCTCCCAGAGTTCTACTGCGAGTTTAAGCCCGAAGTCGCCGCAACGGCGATCCACGGCCGCCAACCACGCCTGATAGGTGCGTCTGCGCGGCCCTGAAATAAAATCGAAAAGAAAGAAAAGTCGGCAGACGTTCTCGCCGTAGTCCCGCAGTTCCATCTCAGGATGAAAGAAATGGTCGTTCTGAAGGCAGACGTGGGTATAGCCGGACCGAGCAATCGCCTCCAGCCATCCATCGCTGGGAAACAACTGCTCCGCACGCGGCGGCATGGCCGCGGCGAAGGCAAACGTACGCCGCCCCGCGGGAGAGGGTTGAAGGGATACCCCCGGATCCAGTGTTCTTTCTATCATGGTAAATCTCCTTATCATCAAAATTGCTGGTCATTGGTCACTGTTCATCGTTTACGGAGCGCAATTTAGCAGACCGCCGCGGCAATATCCATTCATTGCGATGGCCTTTTTTTATATCGTGATCGAGGCTGCTCCAGAAAATCCAAGGTGATCCGCGGGCCGCCGTCCGAGTTAATCAGCGCCGCCGCGGCCGGTGCCGGAAAATCCCCGCGCGGCGCGAATCATCGCCCGCAAGTTCGCCGGGGAAGCGTCGGCGGGAATAGCGCAGCCGGAATTCAGAATGAAACGCGGCGTATCGGCGAATAATTCCAACAACTTGGTGGTCTTGCTTTCCACCAGCTCCGGCGTGCCATGCGCCACCACCCCGCTCGGATCGAGATTGCCGACAAACACGGCGCGATCCTTCATCCGATCGTGCGCCAGCCAGGCATCGGTCTTGTAATCGATCTCCAACGCATCGGCACCCGTCTCCAGCATGTCGGGCAAAATCGACGCCGTGTCGCCACAGATGTGTAGCAGGTAAGGCAACCCCAGGCGGTGGGCCTCCGCGACAACCCGCTTCTCCCATGGCTCGGCGAACCGGCGGTACAATGCTGGCGAGACCATGGCCGGCCCGGCCGTGCTGTCGCCGTTGGAAAGCATATGACAGCCCGTCGTGGCCATGAGGCGCAGAAAGTCCACGGTCGCCTCCGTGCAGTACCCCAGTAACCGCTCGATCCTCGCGGTCTGGCTTTCGTCCAAAAGATCCATCATAAATTCCTGCGGACCGCGCAGCATCGCGGCCAGGCTGAAGGGGCACTGGTCGCAGTTGCCGCGGATGTAAATTTCCCCCTGGCTGCGCTCCACCAGCAGCCGCACCGCCTCCAACGAGATTTGTACGCGCCGATGGGCCGCCAGATCGACCGGTTCGAGGGTGTCGATTTCTTCCAACGTCCGCAGCCGCGGGCCGACCACGACGGCAGGTTCATCCCGCGGATGGGCCACTTGAGCCCCGGCCGCCTCAGCCAGGACCGCGGTGTCCACATCCACCAAGATGCCGTCAAAACTGTAGGTTTCCACCGACCGCCAGAACGCCTCCGCGATGACCTTCGGATCGTTGCGGAACTCGGCCATGCTCAGGCGCATTTCCCGCGCGGCCAGCATGAAGTTATGCAGCATGATGGGCGTGCGGTCCGGCCGGCGTCCCGCGAGCGCGGCTTCAATGCGTTGGTAACCGTTCAAATTCGGCCTCCTGTAACGCCGCGGCCACGCGGGTGGTGCTGGTTGCCGCCCAGCACGATGACATTGTCGGCGAGCGACCGGACCGGCGGCAATTGCGACGGACACTGGTTTTCGCCCAGGGGCGAGGCAGGTTATTCTACACGCCCCAAGCGTTACCGCGCCTTTTTGATCACCGCCTGGCCCCACCATTGCGGATTCAGCCGCGCTTCCGTGGGGATGTCATCAATCATGGTGGTGGTCCCATTGTTCGGCGAAAATAGATAATTTCGCGACACCACCTGCAAACCCTCGTTGGTATAGCCGGAATAGTTCACTTCCAGATCCATCCGCAGCTTGGCACCGGCCTTAAGAGGCAGACCCAGAAACTTCCGCGGTACCGCCAGCAGGGCCACGTAGCCCTGGCCGTTGGCATTGCGCACGATGCTCACTTTGCCGCCGGGAATGTAACCCACAAAGGCAAAATGAACATGGCCGCCCGCCGGGGTGTAATAACTGGCTTTGGCGTGATAGCGACGGCTGATGGGCTTCATGCCGATTAATTCCGGCTTGCCGTTAATCAGAGCAGCTAATATGCGTACCTGGCCCAGAACAAGGTTGGCACCTTTAGCCGTGGCCGGTCCCAGGTCCAGCCCCACCGAATCACCACCGTTAAAGGCCAGGCGCGGAGAGTGGGCTGCATTGGCAACAGGCTTGGCATCCGCCACTGCAAATCGGGCGCATAAGTATTGAGCATTGTAACCCAGTTGCACTTTCGCCAATAGCTTACCTCCTCGGCGCATCACCGACACCGGCACACCTTGCCACGCGGTGGGACTATTCCACGGCTTTTTTAGCGGCGCTATGACCAAATGCCCGATCAACCGGTGTTCCATCCGTTGCCATTTCGACGGGTAGATGGCGGGCAGCACCACATGGCCCCATTGGCGACTTTGCCCCTGCACCTTTCCGTGATTAAAGCCCAGAACCTTATAAGCCATGCCTTCCACATAAGCCCACACCTGGTTCTTGGCCGGGTAATAACGCACGAAGCCGGAACCGGTTTCACTGCCGAAAGTGTACGGGCCGGGCATGGGTGCCTGGGCGGGGTTATTCATAATTGAACCGGCGTAAAAGCCGTCGTGGGTGTAAAAATACATCTGGCCCCATTCGCTATCGCCAGCCACGTAGCGGTTGCCCACCAGACCCGCGATCACCCAAAAGTGGTGCAGCAGGCCGTGGCCCGGCTGGCCGGCGGCCTTACGCCCGGCCATCCACAGCAGCTTTCCATCCGGGGCGAATTTCATGAACTTCACCGCGTTGCACACATTGTCATGCCCGATGCCGTGGTGCATGGCCTTGGTTTGGGCCTGGGTGTAATACGGCACGGTGGCGTTGACACAGGTGTACAAATCCCCTTTGGCGTTGACCCGCACGCCGAGGTTGCCCATTCGAGCGCCTGTGGAAAGCTGCGCGCCGGCGCGCCGCAAGACCACGGGAACCGCGTAGCGGGCCTTGGCCAGGTCCCACTGGATGTCGCCGTTGGGCAGGAAACGCTTCGCTGGAATCTCAATGACGCTGTTGGCCTGGGTCACCAGATAGATATCGCCATTTTTGGCCATCCACATGGAGCCGTTCTGCCCCGCCAGATGCGGCAACGCCTTGCCCGCCACGGTAGAAAGCACCTGCACCTCGCCAGGCTGAATATGGTGATCGCCGTTGCTATCGCTCCACACCTCAACCACGTTGCGATGGTACGGATTGTTCGCCTGCTGTTTATCCAAGGCCAGGAAATGGGCCACCGGCAACAGTTGATCGCCGTGGATCAGCGCGATGCCATGCGGCTCGGCGTCGCAGACAAAATAACGCCGGCCATTTTTCGCCAGCACCACATCATCCTGCGCCCAGTAAAAGTAGCTCAGCGCACCCACCGAGTGGAACCCGGCATTAGGCAGTTGCCAATAGGCCTGCGGGGCGGCGATCTTATTGCGGCCAATTACCCGGGCGCGGGCCAGGCCCGGCGGCTCGAACTGGTAGTAAACCGTGCGCGGATGGCGTGCCCCGGGCGTAACCTGGCCCCAATAACCGTTGCCGCCGAACCACTGCCTTATAACCTTACCCGTGGCGGCGCTGTTGAGCGAAAACACTTTCGGCAGCGCTGTCTGGGCAGTCAAGATACCGCCATGGAAATCAGCGGCAATGCCGGCAGGCCGTAAGTAATTTTCCGCCACGTATTTACCGGCCCACGGCCGGCCACCGCGCGCACCCCAAGTTTGCAACAACCGCCCCTTGGGCGAAAACACCTTCACCTGCTGGCTGGAGCCTTCGTCGGTAACAAAAATCCGCCCGGCCCGGTTCACCGCCACCGCCCAGGGCATCGCCAAATGGCCGGCCACGACTACCTGGGCGGTCCCGGCGGCATGGAGAAATTCCACAATTTTCCCCGGTTTGCCCGACACATAAGACACCGCAAACAGGTTGCCCTGGCTGTCCAGGCATACGCCGCGCGGCCCGGCGCAGGCCAGGCGGCGCAGCAGTCGCCCGCTGTGCGCGCTAAACACACGAATCTGATTTTTACTGTACACCGGGGCGAAAACTTCCCGCTGGCCCGCGGCCAGACTCGTGCATTCCGGCTGCAGCCCCGTTGATTTCACGCGGGCGCTAAGAAATATGTCTTGAGCCATGGACTCTCCATTCTGGAGTGGCACGCGCAGCGGTGTCGAAGCCGCCGGTACCGCAGCCAATTTGCCATGGCTGATGGTTACGGCTGCGCCATGGCCCGACCAGTTCAGCCGCTGGCCCGTCCGGGCGCTTAGCCGCATCAGCGTGGGGTTGGCTCTGCCGCAGACCACAAACACCCGCTTGCCATTGGCGGCTACCGCGTATCCCGGCCTCCATCCGCCCAGGGAAAACGCTCCCACCCGCCATTGCGTGCGATACTGATCATTCATCTTGATGAGTTCGGGGAGTCTTTCCGCCCCGGCCCATACGAAATATATCCCGGTTTTATCCGCGGCCACGCCGACACACGGGCCATGGTCACCGCCCCAACCGCCGGTACCATCAAGCGTGGAATAGGGCGGTGTGCCCGAACTACCCACCGTGCCCATGTATTTGGCCCGAATGCCCGGCGAAAAATAAGCCCCCCATTTATACGTGCCCGGTGCTACCGGTGCTCCCCATTGATTGCGGCCATCCCAATGCAGAGTCAGCGGGCCTTTCTTATGGACCGCCCCGGTCATCAATTCGCGAATCACCTGGCCATGCGGGCCAAAAACGTTGACGGAAACATGCTCCCGCCGCGGCACCTGCACGGTAATGGGTACACCCCTTTTCTTTGCCCCGGTCTTCTGGTGCTTCAAATATTCCACCAGCGTGGGATAGCGTCGGGCCAGTTGGCCGGTGGGGCTGAACTTAACCTGCCCCCAACTGCCGATGTCCATGAATGCGAAGCCGCCCGGATCTTTCCGGTAAAGCGCGTTGGGCGCGTAGGTAATCCCACCGAAATGCACCCCGATGATCGCGGGCATTTTCTGGCCCGGTTTAAACGGCAGCACGCCGCCCGGTGCGTCCAGAGCGCTCCATGGAATCCTGGCGGTCATGGTGTAGCCATGTTGGCCATGTTCCACGATTTTAATCGCGGAGCCGGGTGGGTTCACCCGCCGACCGAGATTGCGCTTCACCCCATGGGTGATGTTCAGATAATCCTTGCCGGTCAGCGTATCTTGCCAGAACGTCATGTGGCAGACACGGGGATTGGCTTTGACATTGGCGGCCCCGGGGTTGACCGGATAGGCCACCGCGGGATCCGCCACCAGGCGCAGTTCTATTTCATCGCCATACCAGAATGGATCCTCCGGCCCGTTGTTGTTGATGATTTTCCGGTCCGGCAGCGTTACCCGCACGCCGAAATACAAAGCCCTGTTGGTGTATTCCAGCACGGCCAGGGCGTTCATCTTCCTGGCGGTCTGCGTGCTCATCCAGATGGGGTCCGCCGCGGCCATATTCCAGCCCTTCAGGCTGCCATTGATCTTAGGCCCATGCCCATGCGGTGCCGGCAACGCCAGCATCAGGCCCTTGGACATATCGGCGGCTTTAGCCGTCGACGGCGGATACGTGGCGCATGCCAGCAGCATTCCAACGGCCATTGTCAACAAACTCGCACTTCGCATCGGTTACTCCTTTGTTCACACTTAAACTTGCACTTGAACTTGAACCCCCATCTCCCGTCTCCCGTCCATGTCTCGCGCAAAGAGTAGCTCACAACCCGTTATCGCCCACCGTAAACCAACACCACTCCGTTAGGCTCATCCGGGCTGCCCGGCTGCCCAGCTATCGCCCAGCCGTGCCGAGCATCTACGAAAAACAGCTTGTGGATGCTTACAAAATGGTGCAGCACGTCCGGCCAGGTTCCTCCGCCATTGGCAGTGTGCAGCAGCCACGGCGGGAAACCCGGGGGATAGCTGTAGGCGTAGCCGAGTAGCGAACCGGCCCAAGCCTGCTTCGCCGAAATCGCCCACACCGTGGTTAACGCCCCACTCCGGCCGCGCGGGGTTGGCTGCCTGATCCAGGTTTTTCCACCGTTAACGGTATGCAGAATCACCGGTTTGAGTGGCATCCAATAGCCGCCGTTTATTGCCCATTTGCCCTGGCCGCCAACCGCCCAACCCACCTGGCCGCCTTTGGCGAAGCTGATCGCCGTCAATCGGGCCGCCGGTCCCGTCAGTCCCGTTCGAACCATGATCCACTTGCGGCCCGCGTC
>JAJZNX010000197.1 GCA_021852275.1 Planctomycetota bacterium
CCCGCACCGCCCCACCGCCGCCAGGGCGGCGGATGCGGCGGCCCAAAAGCAGGCCCGGCAAACCTATGACGCCATGCAGAAACAGATTAAGGAACACTACGAACAGGTTGTGTGGGAAGCGGATATTCAACTGGAAGCGGAGCAAAAGCGGCTGCACGCGGAGCTTGGACAGTTGCGTGAAACCAACGCCGCCACACTCAAGGCGAAACATGATGCGGTTTTTGCGCTGCTGGCCAGATATGGGCACGTGCCGGATGCGGAAGCGGCGGCTGCGGGCGATCCATCCGACCGGCCGGTCATTCCGGCCAGACAGGTCGAAATTCAGGCCCAATTCGACCGCCATGTGGCAGACATCGATAAGGCCCTGACGGTGCTGGACCATATTGATCTGGCCAAGTTTTTCGTTGGGCTTTGGCCATACGTGCTGTTTGCGGTGGTGGTGCTGCTGGCCGTGGGAATACCGCAGTTGCTGCCAGGCGTCATCTGGCCGGATTTAAACCTGATGGGCGCAACTGGAACGGGTGCAGTGGTGGTGATGGCTTTGCTGCTGCTGGTGATGCGTTGGATGGCCCGGCGTGCGGTGCGGCGGGCCTTTCGCCCTGCGCACCAGGCTTTATTTTATGCCGACCTTGAAGCACGGGCTGTGTTGGAGGCGGCCAAAAAGACGCATGATGCCGATCTGGCTGCGGCGCGCCAGCGTCACAAGGCCGAAGTTCAGCGGGAAAAGGAGAAGGCGGCGGCGCTGCTGGAAATGGCTAAAGCGAAGCGTGATGCGGCGATGGCGGCCAGTGCAGCCGAGTGCGAGGTTCGTTTATCTCAGGTGCAGCAGGAGGATGCGGCAGCCCAGGGTGAGACGCAGCAATGGCAACAACAGCGGGAAGCGCAGACTCGGGCAAAGTATCAGCAGGAGTTGGCGAACATTCAACAGGGCATCGCGGCGGATCGGTTACGTATTAAAAATGAGTACGACTCTCAGCGTACGGAGCTGGAGCAAAAGTGGACGCAGGGCCTGTCGAGATTGCAGACTCCGGCAGAGCCGGCGGCGGCCGGGCCGGCGGCTCAGGCCGGGCAATGGGAGCATTGGGTTCCGCCACGCACCTTTGCCCAGACCGTGCGGTTTGGCGAATTAGCGGTGGATGTGCAGGCGATTGTGCGTGAGGCGGCCAAAGATGGGCCGTTTACACTCAACATTCCGAATCGCTTTGCGATGCCGGCGCTGCTGGCATTTCCGCGGCATGCATCATTGTTGATTCATGCAGATCGTGCCGGCCGTCCCGCGGCGCTGGCAGCGCTGCAGGCGGTCATGACGCGGCTGCTTACCACATTGCCGCCGGGGCGGGTGAGATTCACGCTTATTGATCCGGTGGGTCTGGGGCAGAATTTTGCGGGGTTTATGCACCTGACGGATTATGACGAAGCCTTGGTGGGGGGGCGTATCTGGACTCAGGCAGAACAAATTGATCAACGGCTGGCGGATCTGACCGACCACATGGAAACGGTGATACAAAAATACCTCCGCAATGAGTTTGAGACGATTGATGATTACAACATTCAGGCGGGGGAACTGGCCGAACCCTATCGTTTTCTGGTGATTGCGGATCTGCCGGTGGGTTTTTCGGATGAAGCGCTGCGCCGGTTAAGCAGCATTGCGACGACCGGGGCACGATGCGGGGTTTATACCCTGGTTTATCGTGATACGCGGGTGGCTGTACCGGCCGGCACGCATCTGGAAGATCTGGAGTCCCACAGCATCAATCTGGTGTATCAGGTGGATAGATTCGTTTGGAGAGATGAGGTGTTCAGCCGGTTTCCGCTGACGTTGGATGCCGCGCCGGACGAAAACGACCTGACCACCATTTTGCACCTGGTGGGCAAACAGGCGCGGGAATCCAAGCGCGTGGAAGTTTCGTTTGCGGCGATTGCCCCGGATATGGATTCGTTCTGGACACGGCATAGCGACGCTGATTTGCATGCGGCGGTGGGGCGGTGCGGGGCCACGCGGCTGCAAACCTTCCGCCTGGGCAAGGGAGTGGCGCAGCACGCCCTGGTGACGGGCAAAACCGGTTCCGGAAAATCCACGTTAATGCACGTGCTGGTAACCAATCTGGCGATGTGGTATTCGCCGCAGGAACTGGAACTTTATCTGATTGACTTTAAAAAGGGCGTGGAATTCAAAACCTATGCCACCCATCAATTACCGCATGCCCGGGCCATTGCGGTGGAAAGCGACCGGGAATTCGGCTTAAGTGTGCTGCAGCGTATTGATGCCGAGATGGGCCGGCGGGGGGATATGTTCCGGACGGTGGGGACGCAGGATTTAGGCGGTTATCGGCAGGCGTCGGGGCAGCCACTGCCGCGGACTTTGCTGGTGATTGATGAATTCCAGGAATTTTTCAGCGAAGATGACAAACTCGGTCAAGATGCAGCGCTGCTGCTGGACCGGCTGGTGCGGCAGGGGCGGGCGTTTGGTATTCACGTGCTGCTGGGTTCACAGACAATTGCCGGATCTTCGGGTTTGTCACGCAGCACCATCGGCCAGGTTGCGGTGCGCATTGCGCTGCAGACCACCGAAGCGGATTCGCAGGTGGTGCTGGCCGACGGCAATTCGGCGGCCCGGCTGCTCTCCCGTCCGGGCGAGGCTATTTACAACGATGCCGGCGGATTGGTGGAAGGCAACAGCCCGTTCCAGGTGGCATGGCTGGCCGATGAACAACGTGATACGTATCTGGAGGCGGTGCGTAAAAAGGCCGAGCTTATGGGGGTACAGACTCAACCAACTATTATTTTTGAAGGTAACACGGCCGCGGATATCCGCAAGAACCGTCAGTTGCTGTCCCTGCTGGAGGCCCCGCGCGTGGCGGTAAATCCCAGGGTGTGGCTGGGAGAGCCGGTGGCCATCAAGGAACCGACCAGTGTGGTTTTTCGCCGACAAAGCGGCGGCAATGTGATGCTTATCGGCCAGTCAGAAGAGCAGGCGCTGGCGATCATGTCGGCGGCGATGCTGGCGTTGGCGGGGCAGCAGCCGCTGGAAACACGGCTGTATATTCTGGATGGTAGCGCCACCGATTCGCCATCTTTTGGGGTATTGGCGGCCACCGCTGCGGTTACGAAATTAAACTTTAAAAATGTAGAATACCGCGCTGTGCCGGAGGTGATTGGCGAACTGGCGAAGGAATTACAACAGCGGCAGAGTGGAACTGCAACCGCGCCGCCGGCGATTTTCATTTTTGTGCTGGGGCTGCAGCGTTACCGTGCACTGCGCAAATCCGAAGATGCGTTCGGGTTTTCCAGTGGCGGGGATGACAAAGAACCTGATCCGGGCAAGCAGTTTGCCGAGCTGCTGCGTGAAGGCCCGGCCTGGGGGATACATCTGGTAATCTGGACGGATACGGTGGTATCGATTGACCGTGCCCTGGACCGCAATTCCATGCGTGAGTTTGATACGCGGGTGCTGTTTCAGATGAGCGCATCGGACAGCAGCAACCTCATTGATTCGCCGGCGGCCAACCGCCTGGGTCCAGTTCGGGCTTTGGCCTACAGTGAAGAACAGGGCACGCTGGAAAAGTTTCGATCTTATGCGGTGCCTGATGCAGAGTTTCTCCAGCAAGTACAGCGGACGTTGGCTGCCAAGCCGGTGGCCGCCGGCGGATAGACAGTCCGGACGACGGTTTTTTCTTTCAGCGGATGTTCCAACAAAAACCGGCGCTCTGTCCAGCCATAATGTGCTGTAAAATCAACGGGATTTGCGTCTTGACGGCAGTTTCTTCCTCGTGGCTACTTTTACGCCATGGTTAGGAAGCGCCTCCGGCAAGACGACTTGAGCCTTCTCCAGGAACTTCTGTACCGATGCCCTTGGCGTTGTCCAGCCCCCATTTATGACTCCACTTGAACGTATAGGTTTCACACACATTCACATTACTTTAATAGTATAACATTTCTACGTACACGTATATTGCGGAATCCCGGGATCGGCCTTGCCAGGACTGCGCCACGACCGGAGGGAGCAGAGTGGCAAGGCCGGGTGGGGGTTCGGGGGCGGGTGGAAGAACCCGCCCCCGCGTTGCGCATGGCAAACTCAACGGGCGTACGGTATTGCAGACTTGAATGCGGACGTCGCCGGTTGTATTCCCGACGATACCATTGGCAAACGGCCTGTGCATGCGCTACGGTACCAAATGTTTCCATGTCCAGACACTCCCGACGCAA
>JAJZNX010000123.1 GCA_021852275.1 Planctomycetota bacterium
GGTTCGTCCTTGGTGGCTTTATCTACTTCGCTGCGGGTTTCTTTGAGGCCTTTTTTGAACTCGACAATCGTTCTTCCCATGCTGCGGGCAAGATCGGGCAGACGATTACCGAAAAGAAGCAGGGCAATGACCCCGACGATAAGAATATCCGGACTGTCAAAAAGATTCTGGAATAATCCAAGGGTCAGCAGGTGTTGTAAGCCAATCATGATCGATACCTTGTGTTGGAAACGGTGCCAATGCCAAAAGTATACCACCCGCCCGCGTTGCCACAATTCAAGCCGGATCAGGCACTCCAAGGCAGTCTGGTTCCAAGGCAACTACTCATATTATACACACTTTGCCCCTGGAAAGCATCTTTACACTTTCGTAACCGGAGGGCATAAGGTCCGCAGCGAGAAGTATGACGCAATTAGGGCGATGGTGCCCAGCCTGGGCTATCAGCCGTGGTTGCTGCTGGCCGATAGCCAATGACTCTTCTCTGCAATACCTTGGACGGATGAAAGTCGTAGAGTTTGGCGTTTTAGCCAAGGCGGGTCATTTCATTCCAACCTCACCGGTACCCGGCGAATCTACTATTGCGTTGGCATGGCCGGGGCCGTGCATGCCGTCGAGGCCACCCAGCGGGCGTACGTCTCATGAAAGCGACCAAGGGGGTTGGCAAGCTGGGCACACTGCATCTGGGCAAAGTGCCGACAGCTTTATGCGAAAAGCTGCCGCGAAACAGGACATGACGATTTTTTACCATCCCGAGGCGTCGGGATAAACTCCGGGCGCGAAGGGATACGGGGCGCTGCGTTGGATTTTTTTGTAAGCGTCCGGCGATGTGCATGGGTGGGGCGCAGGTCGTTGCGGCGTGGGGTGGGCTTGCGGCTAGCGTGGGCCGCGTCGAGCTTGTGCGACGGCGGCGTCGCTGGCCTCGGCCTTGGCTCGCCGGGGTTTTTCGTGCGTATCACTGTGGCGGTCGGGCCGGAACCCCGATGGCCATCAGGACCGCGTGCAGCGTCTTGGTTTTCATTTTTGAGATGGGAATTGTGATGAGAACATCGTCTTGGTTGGCGAGCCGATGTACGACCACCCATGTTGGGACCGCCGACCACGCCTGGTGCGTAGCCGCCGCGTGCCGCCATGCACCCGGTGGTTATGGCCCCGCCGCCAACGCTTCCGGCTCATCCACCGGCACGGTTTTCTCAACCGCCTTGGCCTGGATACCGGCTTTCACGGCCGCTTGGACTTCCGCCGCCGCTGCCAACTGTTGCGACCGCCACCGGTCCGGCAAGAGTTCATCAAGTTGCTCCTCGGTCGTGGCCGGAATCCGGGTCAGCACATCGCGCAAATACGCCCATGGTTCCACATGGCAGCGTTGACAGGTGCTTATCAGCGTGTAGAGAATCGCCGCCGTCGTGCCTCCGTTGTCGCTGCCCGCAAAGAGCCAGTTCTTTCTCCCCAACGCCACCCGACGCAGGGCGTTCTCCGAGACGTTATTATCAATGGCCAATCGGCCATCGGTGATGTAGATGCACAACGCTTCCCATTGGTTGAGGGCGTAAGTAATGGCTTCGCCCACCGGACTCTTGGGCAGAACGTGTCCACCGTTGATCGCCTGTTGAGCCAGCATCCATTTCTGGAAGGCCTCCAATCGTGGCCGGGCCATTTCCTGCCGCAGCTTGGCCCGTTGCGGGGCATCAAGTTCCTGCTGGTTGGCCTGATCCTCCACATCATAAAGCAACCGGATATGGGCCAAGGCCGCAATACTGGCCTGGCTGTCACTGGCCCGGGCATCGTAAAACTTCCGCCGTACATGGGCCCAGCAGGCCACCTCCACCACTTGCCCTCCGGCTTTGCCGGCATAAATGCCGTCATAACCGCCAAACGCATCCGCCTGTAAAAAGCCGCTCCATCCCCGCAGGAACGCGACCGGTCCGTCCCGGCTTCGGCTCGGAGTGAAGTCAAAGACGTTGTACGGATGCCGCTGGTCCCCTACATACACCCAGAAGCGGCCCGTGTGTGTGCCACCGGCCTGCGGATCCAGCACATCCACCGGCGTGTCATCGGTATGCACCACCGGAGATTGCAGGGTCAATGTCCGCATCCGCCGGTACAACGAGGTCAACGCCACCGCCACGCCCGCCGCCCAGCCACAAAGCGTGGAACGCGAGAACTGCATCCCGCTGCGGGCCAGAATGCTCTCCATGCGGTACATCGGCAGATGATCCCCATATTTGCTCAACACCACATACGCCAGCAGGCCCGGAGCAGCCAATCCCTTTTCAATGGGAGATAAGGGCTTTTCCGCCAGGGTGATCTGGGCACCCTTGGCCTTTTGCTCGCAGGACTTGCAGGCATATTTGAATTGAATGTGTTCCAGCACCAGCAGCTTGGCCGGAATGATTTCCAGTTGCTCACTGCTCTCCTGGCCAATCAGGGAACGCTTCACCCCGCAGCACGGACAGAGCTTCTGGTCTTCCGGCAAATCATGGAGAATCTTCTGGCGCGGTAAATCCGCAGGAAGTTTCCTTCGCCCGTGGCCTTGGCCGGTCTGGGCCTTGGTCAGATCCGGGATGGCCGAGTTGGCCGGAGCGGGCGGTACGGGGGTGGCCACAGGTTCCGGCCGGGGCTGGAGTTGATCCATGATCTCCCGGAACAAAACCATATCGGTATCGTTGAGCTGCTCACGGGAACGACCATAGAGTTTTCTAAGCAAATTCTCAATCCGATGCTGCAATTCCCGGTTCTTGGTTTCCCGTTCCATCAGACGTTCGAATAACTCGATGATGATCGCGTGACACCCGTTGATGTCCGCGGGTAAATCAATGGTGTTACCGATGGGGGCCAAAGAGGATGAAGGGGCTGAATTTTGCGTTTCGTCGTGCACTGACAGTAATACGTACAAGATCGCAAAAGGTTGCGGTAAAAACAAAAAAAAAGAATTGTTTCTTTTTGCTCCGTTCCGTATCGTAGCACGGCCTGGCCCGGCGACGGCGGTCCACCACGTGTGTTCCATGTCGCCCGAGTATCCGACTTTGGGCCGACGCTGGCACCGGTGCCGCGGCTACCCCTGATCCACGCACCACCAGCGTTGCCTATACCGGGACCCCGTCCACCGCCCGTCCACGCCGCACCAACCGCGGCACCCTTTGGAGATTCCGCAAATCCACCCCCTCCAATATCATCGCCAATTCACTGGCCCTGATGTTGATCCCCGCCGCTGATACCGGGCGGGGGAGGCAAAACGTGCCCGCCTCCAGACGTTTATACCACAGGGCAAAGCCGTCCTTATCCCAGTACAGAATCTTCATGCGATCACGCCGCCGGTTCAGGAAGATAAACCATCCGCCCGAAAATACATCCACGATGGCCGACAGGCCTGGTGCGGCTTCCGCCCCGGACCGGCCATGCACCTGCCGGGCCAATTCGGCCAGAGCGTCAAAGCCCTTACGCAGGTCCGTCGGCTGGGTACACAGATAAAACTTCATCGGTGCGGCGGCATCCATCTCCGCCAGGCTGGTGGGTTTCCACATCACCGACACTCCTTATGGCGATGGACTCCCATCACCCCGGCAACCCGGGCCACATCGGCAGCACTTGACCCCGCTGCGACGGTTGCCACGGCGGAGCACTCCACGCTTTCCAATATCCGCACCACTTCCCCCAGGCACGCCGGTACCCGGCCATCATCCCGCAGCATAATACGCCTCTGGCCGCGAAGAATAATCTCCACCGCATATCCACAACCAACCACGCCGCCACAATCCACTCCGTCCACACCTGGAACCCGATCCGCCCCCGAACCGTGCCCCACCGGAGGCTCCATCGACTCGGTCTGGATTTGCAGCGGCAGGAATAACGGATTCACCGCATCGGCGTTTCCGCTCGCCGGAGCTATCCGCCGGCCCCAATTTGCGCCCACAGCTTCTGCGGTGCCCCCCGTGCCAACGCCGTCGCCACCGGCCGCCAACGCCAGACGCTGCCGCCACTTCCAGAAGGTCTTTGCATGGAGTTGCTCCCGCCGACAAAACTCCGCCCCGGTCATTCCGCTTTCCCTCTGCAACTCCACCGCCATCCGCCAGAACGCACGCCGTTCAACTATGGAAAATCCACTGCATTGATCCATCGATTGCTCCTTTCGTTATCGACGAATCAAAATCTACACCCCTTGAAAATTCCCGCCAGATGGGGTTGACAGGACGCTTACC
>JAJZNX010000124.1 GCA_021852275.1 Planctomycetota bacterium
CCCAGCCATTGCTGCCGTACGCTCCAGACAAGCCACTGATGACAATTTGCGTGTTGGTCCAGGATGTTACATTGGCCACCACCGCATCGCCGGTATTAGCAGCGGCCACTACGCCCGGATCCACTATCGATAGATACGGGCTGTCGCCATAATATGGACTTTGGCTGCCAAAATTATTGCCACTGATAAACATCTGCCAATTGTTGGTCCCGGATATGGGCTGCATCGACACGCCGGTGATGGTGGGGGCAGTGCCAGTAGTGCCTGATCCGGAAACTGCTATGCTTTCAGGGCCATTCAGCCGCGTGACTAAAGAGGCGTTTACCGTCGCGCCCGAGGTAGTGTACTCGCCAACCGAGTCTGTGCCGAAGTTTACAACAAAAATATCCGAGCCGGAAATGGCGATACCATCTGGTTCATTAAGCCCTGTGACCAGCGCAGCGTTTACCGTCGCGCCCGAAGTGGTGTACTCACTGATGCTTCCGGTGTAAGCACTGCCTGTATCGAGCTGAGCGACAAAAATATCTGAGCCGGAGACTGCGATGCCGTAAGGGGCATCCAGCCCTGTGACCAATGACGCGTTTACCGTTGCGCCGGAGGTGGTGTATTCACCAATGGTGCCCGCAGAGTTATCTGTAACAAAAATATCCGAGCCAGAAACCGTCAAGCCTGCGGGAGCTTCCAGTCCTGTGACCAGCGCGGTGTTGACGGTGGCACCCGATGTGGTGTACTCGGCGATGTTGTATGTGGCAGTGGCCTCAAAGTTTGTGACAAAAATATCCGAGCCGGAAATGGCGATACTATCCGGGGCATCCAGCCCTGTGATCAGCGTCGCGTTTACCGTCGCGCCCGAGGAAGTGTACTCGCCGATACTGTAGGTGTTATTGGATGGGTTGTAGTTTGGAGCAAAAACATCTGCACCAGAGACTGCGACACCCCCAAAACTATCCAGCCCTGGGACCAGCGAGGCGCTGACCGTGGCGCCCGACGCGGTGAACTCGCTAATTCCTGCTACTTGGCTGCCCACAAACAGATTTCCACTCAAGAGCAGCCGCGGCTCGAGCACCTCAAACAACATCCGACGACCATGCCGGTACCTTCTGCTGGCCCGGCGGCACTTTTGCTCAGCCAATGCTGTTTTGAATAATGTGGATGCCAATTGAAAAAGTCCCACGAGAACTCTCCTTGTTGGTAGCCGTTCACGGAGTTCAACCTGTCAGGCTCACCAACGGACCTGACCACAAAAAAATATACCCCGACCGCAGAATTAAAGCAAATATGTTTATAAGGAGAGATAGCAATAAACTTTGACTGTTGTGCACCGTCCGTCCGATAAAACGATCGGATCAAGCAAGTAATAAAAAGAACACAACGTATCTACCAGCGACGCATCACTGATGCTGACCAGATATTAGCAAAATGGCCCGCAATGATTGTCGATCTTTGTCCGCAGGTGGCCGAACTGTCGTGCGACGAGCTGCCAGATGGATTGCTGTTCGGATTGCAACTACCGAGTGCGACGGCCGTTACCTGGCCGCGTCCATTATTTGGCTCCATGATATGCGGGTCTTCAGTGATAGCCTCTTCACGGCACTCAACCCTGACGTGTGGGTTTGCCCGATTCGGAAAAATGGCAGCCTTCGCTATCGAGCGTGTCTCACGAACAGTTCAATTCGCGCGAAGCAGTACATGTTTTTGCCACATCTCCTTTTTACGCCGCCACCTCAAACACGCCGGAACTAACGCCGCTTTGCGGATTGGTTATTTCAAAGAGCACATTGTTGCCGGGGGCAATCACCCAGCCGTTGCTGCCATACGCCCCGGCCAAGCCGCTGATCACAATTTGCGTGTTACTCCACGAAGTAACATTGGCGTACGCAGCATCGCCCGTATGACCCGCCGCCACCACACCGGGGTCCACAATCACCAGATCCGGGCTGTCTCCCCAGAAGGCCGCCTGTGTGCCAAAGTTATTGCCGCTGATGAATATCTGCCAATTGTTGGTGCCGGAAATTTGCTGCATGGAAACGCTGGTAATCTGCGGAGTGCCCGATGAAAGTTGTACCATATCCGGTACCAACACGTTGGCCACCGGCGAGCCTAGACCTGTAACCAAATTATAGCCGGGTCCGGCCGAGTAGCCGCCATTGCTGCCGGTGGTAATGTTGTGAAAAGCGCTGCTGGGCAAGGAGTAAAGGTCCGGCAGAGTTTGGGTGGCACCATTGAGGGAACCTAAGCCTTGAGATGCACGCCCCTGATCCACCAGCGCAATTACTGCCGCCCACATCGGACATGCCAAACTGGTACCGCCGATGACATTCCAAGGCGAACTGGTGCCAAAGTCGTAGGTATCGTATACGGATGCACCAGTCTGGGGATCGGCGTCCATGGCCACATCCGGAGCAGCCCGCATGGTGGAAGTAAGCCCATTAACTTTACCGGCCTGGTACGGTGGCTGCGGTTCATATTGACTGATGCCGCCTCCGCTGCCGCTCCATCCGGCCTCACCGCCATAGCTGTAACCACCGCCGCTGTTGGTAACAACAGTAAGCGTGGTTCCACCCACGGCAATCACATTTGGGGAAAGGGCCGGGTATTCGGCCGGAGATCCGGAATCGCCGGTGCTGGCCAGAAAGGTCACACCGATGTGGCCTGAAGGTGTAACAAATATGCCATCCGTAGAAGTTTCACTGGCGGCCTCCGCCCCGCCCCAACTCATGGACACCACCACCACGCCCGGCAAATTGGCAGCAGTTTGCACCGCGGTGTACAAATCGCCACTGGCGCTGTTGGCCTCCACCAGATCAATATTGGCGTCGGGGGCAATGACATGCGCCCATTGCACATCGAGCGATTCTTCCATGCCCCAAGTACCGTTAGCGGGAAGGTTGGAGGTCTGGCCCTGTTGATTAAAAATCGTCAAGGTGGGACCGCCGGAAGTATTAAACTGCGGCAAGCCAAACTCGGAACTAAAGGCGTTGGCATCGGACATGATACTCGGGTCATTGCCGACATCCACAATGGCGATGGTTTCACCCTGTCCATACGCCGGCGTAGTACCAAAATCTATGCCGGCGGCACCGTAAGCCCCCAGCCCATAAGCCTCCCGCATTTGGGTGGGCGAGAGCCCGGTTGGAGTGTTGGTGCCGGCTGGAGCGGCTGGCAGCACCAAAGAATAGGTATTGGACGTTGCACCGCTGGCGGAATTGGTCACGATGATTTGCACCGTGTCTCCGGGATGTGCGCCGTAGACATAACCGTAAGACGCACCGGTAAATGAGCCAATGGTAATTTGCGTGTTGGTCCAATCGGTAACATCCAATGTTACCGAAGATCCTGGAGCACCGGCACTAAAGCCTTGTGTTACGTCGTAAACGCTCAGGTCGGAACTGGCTCCATTGTACGGACTTTGGAAGCCAAAACCAAGACCATTGATGGTAAAGCCGGCGTTATAAAACACGCCCGTCAGCGGCTCTGGCGTGACCCCGGTAATTTTCGTAGTTCCAGGAATCGCTTCGGCAAAGGGAGCTGACGCCTGATGGCTTTGTGGATTGATGACGACCACGTCCAACGTGTCGCCCGGGCTCACGACCCAACCATTGAGTCCGTAGGCCCCGGTCATACCACTGATCACGATTTGGTTATTCGTCCAGGAAGTTACATTAGTGGTGACGGCATCGCCGACATAGCCGGCCGCAACAATTCCCGGATCAAGAAGTTCCAGATTGCTGCTGTCGCCATTGTAGGCTGCTTGCGTACCAAAACCGGTGCCGTTAATCGTAAGGGTCCAATTGTTTTGACCGCCGGGGCTGGCCGTTACACTGCTGATATTGGTGCCGGCAGTTTGGCCAAAGGTCACAACAGCATTGCTGTAGCTGTCGCCCATGGCGGTAAGTCCACCGGCAAAAATTGCCTGCCCCTTCACCGTGGTAGCGGCCATGCCCATGCCGTCTATAGCCTGTGGCATGGTCGAAACGGACCACGTACCGGTACTGGTGTTGTAGATTTGTATGGTCCGGCTGGCCACCCAGTTTCCGCTGGAATACGCAGCTCCGCCAACAAAAATCGCCTCATCGCCGACACTGGTGGCCGCCATACCGGTAAGGCTATCGGGCATGGTACTGGTAGACCAGCTTCCCGTAGTGGCATTATAAATATCCACGGCCCTGCTGGTGTGCCAAGTACTGTTGGAATAATAAGCCCCGCCCGCAAATATCGCCAGATTCCCCGCAATTGTGGCCCCGCCGATATACCGCGGCTGCGAAAGCTGGGCGGTGGTCCACAGACCGGTGGAGGCGTTGTAAATGTCCACGACATTGCTGGCGACCCAGCCATTGGAATAATAGCCCCCGCCGGCAAATATCGCCGTGTTTCCAACAGCCAATCCGCTGGTTTCCCGAGCCTGCGAAAGTGCTGCAGTTGACCACAGACCGGTGGAAGTATTGTAAATTTGCACAGCGCTGCTGTAGCCACCGTCGGAAGCGTAATTGTTATAAAGCCCGCCAGCAAAAATGGCATCGCTGCCAATGCTGACCGCCGCCATGTTATCCAGTCCCTGCGGCAAAGCAGTTGTGCTCCAGGTACCGGTGGTGGCATCGTAGATCTGCATTAAGTTGCTTGCAGCTACCTGGCGCTGGACGGTTCCGTTGCCAAACTGCAAAGTCGTGGAGCTGTATGCGGCTCCGCCTGCGAAAATGGCTTCCTGCCCCACGCTGGTCGCGGCCATGCCCGCCAACCCTTGCGGCAGTGTACTCGTTGACCATCGGCCTGTGGCAGCGTTGTAAATATCCACCGCGCTGCTGCCGGAGGCATAGGAGCCGTACGCACCCCCGGCAAAAATTGCCAGGTTTCCAACCGAAGTTGCAGCCGGGCCAAAACGCGCCTGCGATAGTGTAGCGGTGGACCAACTGCCCATGGGTGCCGCCAATTCAAAATCATTGGACCGCCGGCCGCTCTCCGGGTTGGCCACGGATATGGCGACCGTATCACCGGGATTGATGACCCAACCGCTAAGACCGTAGGCCCCGGTCAGGCCACTGATCACGATTTGTGAATCAGTCCATGATGTAACATTAACGGTAACGGCGTCGCCGGTATATCCGGCGGCCACGACTCCCGCGTCAACAATCTGCAAATTACTGCTGTCGCCGTTGAAAGGGCTTTGTGTACCAAACCCGCTGCCACTTACAAAGATTTGCCAATTATTGCTGCCGGCTGCTAGCGGCTGCATAAACACACCGTCGATAACTGGATTGGCAGGTGGTGTGCCTGGCGCGACAGCACCAAAAGTAGCCGACGTCTGACCATCCTGCGGATTGGCAAGTGAAAAAAGAACCGTATCTCCGGGGCTGATCACCCACCCATTGCTGCCATAGGCTCCGGATAAACCACTAATCACAATTTGCGTATTGGTCCAGGAAGTAACATTGGTCACCACCGCGTCGCCAGTATTGCCAGCGGCTACCACACCGGGGTCTACAATGGAAAGGTCCGGGCTATCCCCATAATAGGGGCTTTGCGTGCCGAAGCCGCTGCCGCTGATGAATATCTGCCAGTTGTTGGTACTGGAAATGGGTTGTATAGAAACGCCTGTGATTACCGGCACCGTAGAAGCGTTAGCAGCAATCGACGGTACAGATCCAGGTGCGCTGGTAAGCTCCATACCGGCAAACGTGGGAACACTGCTAAGTAAAATTCTCGGCTCAAGAGCTTCGAAAAGCACGCGACGCGATCTGTGCACACAAGGGTTCCGATTGCCTGCGACAACGGTGGTTTCCATCTTACAACCAACACGGGCTGACAGTTTGGCAAACAATCCCATGGAACGCTCCTGCAACGTGCCTACCATCCTGACGGTAAGTACATTCGCACCACAGCTATTATCCTGCCAAACTTCGGTCAGGTAAAGGTCTTGCTGAATACCGCCGAGCTAACACCGTCTTGTGCATTGGCAACTTGGAAGAGCACATTGTTGCCGGGGGCGATCACCCAGCCGTTAGTACCATACGCCCCGGCCAAGCCACTGATCACAATTTGCGTGTTGCTCCACGAAGTAACATTGGCATACGCTGCATCACCCGTATGGCCCGCCGCCACCACGCCCGGGTCCACAATCACCAGATCCGGGCTGTCGCCCCAGAAGGCCGCCTGCGTGCCAAAGTTATTGCCGCTGATGAATATCTGCCAATTGTTGGTGCCCGATATCTGCTGGGCGGAAACCGCGGTGATTACCGGCACCACCGGTGCAGTGGTCGAAAAAACCGCTGATTGCCGACCAGTCTGAGGATTCACCACATCCATGAGCACACTTTGACCGGAGCTTATCACCCACCCATTGCTCCCATACGCCCCGGATAAACCGCTGATCACAATTTGCGTATTGCTCCAGGAAGTAACATTGGTGCTGGCACCATCGCCCGTATGCCCTGCCGCCAATACTCCGGGATCCACTATGGAAATATCCGGCGAATCTCCATAAAACGCGCTCTGCGTGCCAAAGTTATTGCCGCTGATGAAGATCTGCCAGTTATCACTGCCGGGATACGTGGGCTGCATGAATACCCCGCTGATCACCGGGGCCGGCGTGCCGGGAGCGGTAGTGGAAAATGTGGCCGCCGCCAAACCGCTCTGTGGATTGCTCACTCCAAACAGCACGGTGTTGCCGGGGCTTATCACCCAGCCATTGCTGCCGTACGCTCCAGACAAGCCACTGATGACAATTTGCGTGTTGGTCCAGGATGTTACATTGGCCACCACCGCATCGCCGGTATTAGCAGCGGCCACTACGCCCGGATCCACTATGGATAGATACGGGCTGTCGCCATAATATGGACTTTGGCTGCCAAAATTATTGCCACTGATAAACATCTGCCAATTGTTGGTCCCGGATATGGGCTGCATCGACACGCCGGTGATGGTGGGACGCACCGCCGCAGGCGGTACAAGCTCAAAAATGCCACCAGATACATTCGTGCCGCCTCCACTGGCGTCCGCGTAAATGTTGCCGTTGCTGCTGATATAAGGCGTACCAAGGGGATTAAACACGGCAGAAAATTGTGAGAAGTTATAAAGGACGCTAAAGGTCCCCCCGGAACTTATTTCGTAGACGGTTCCGTCACCGTAGGCACCGCCGCTCGATGTCACCCCGTAAAGATTGCCGGCGCTATCCATCGCCAACCCAGCCTGCGGGTTGGTACCGTTGGTGCCGTTAAAGTTAACCAATGTCGTCAGCGTGCCATTGGACGAAAGCTTAAAGACGGTACCATACCCGCTGCTACCGCCATATTCGGTAACACCGTAAAGATTGCCGGAGCTATCACGCAACAAGCTGCCCATCGGGTTAGAACCGTCGGTGCCGTTAAAGGTGAACAACGTCGAGATCGCTCCATTGGATGCGACCTTGTAGACGCCGCCGTTTTGCACCACCACCCCACCCGCCTCCGAAGAGCCGGTGACTCCGTAAAGGTTGCCCGATCCATCTATGATGAGGCCGCCGTCAGGTAGTCCGGGGATCGTGCTGAAATCACTGGTTAACGTGCCATTAGATGCGTACTTAAAAATGCCCGGTTGATTGGCGTAGCCCACATTGTTAACGGCACCATAGATGTTGCCGGAACTATCCATAACCACTCCGCCAACCGGTGCGTTGGCTGTGCCTGCAGCGGGGTCAAAATTCTCCAGCGTGGTATACGCACCACTGGAAGTAATACGAAAAAGCGTGCCAGACCCGTAATTTCCACCATTCGTGGTGGTGCCATAAAAATAGCCATTTCCAGCCAGATATAACGCATTTGGACCGTCCCCGGTGTCGTCAATGAAAGCCAACGGTGTCTGTTGCCCGCCCGGTGCAAGTGCAAATACCGCACTGGCATTATTGCCCACCAGGGTTCCGTTACTCTCCATGGTCAAACTAGTGTCGGCAATCGTTCCATTGACTCCACGAAAATACCCCGCAGATCCTGACACGGAGGCCAACACCGTCAGTTGGTAGCCCGTCTGGGCATTGGCAGTTGCGGCCGCAGTCGATGTTAAGGCTGCCTGCCTGCTTATGGGTAGCGACGCCATACCCCCCGAGAAGGTGGCAGCGGCGCTGAGCATCAGTCGCGGTTCCAAGGCTTCAAACAGGCAACGGGCCGCGCGATGGCGGATAACTTTCCGAGATTCGCCGGCAACGGAGAATGACACGGGCAACTTCTGCGACCGACGCAACCGCAATACTTTGGTGAACATATTCATGTTATTGCTCCTGGTACAAAAAACATTGCCTAATAACCCAGCTTGGCGACTATATCGCTTTGTGGTACTTCAACAATGATGATCCCGGAGATCGACGCACTCAAGACCCATCACAGCAATTATTGTGCCGTTTTACAGGCTTCAGGTCAAGTAAATTGCGTTAGCTGACGCTGACAGTCAAGGATCCTATGGGCAGAGCATTTGGCAAGAACCCTACCAACGATTCGCTGGTTCCCAGCGGACTGCTGTATACCAATCATCGACAGGTTTTTTGGAAAGAGTTTTAATGTATGCAATGAGCCGGATCAGCACGCATAAAGCTTTATCCGTTCTACAGGCAGATTTGACCGATAGCCCCGATCACCATGCTACTGCCCCCTGCCGCCACGAGCGTCTGATCGGCAGTCGATTCCACGCTGATGGATCCAGCATTGACGGCTTTATTCTGTAAATAAAGACTTCCGTTGGGCTAAGCGCCAATCGTTACCGCCGGCCCAATCAGCTTGTGTTAAGTGGTTGCGCTGAACACTGCCGATGTGATGCCGCTTTGTGGATTCGTCACTTCAAAGAGCACCGTGCTACCAGATCCCAACACCCAACCATTGGAACCGTAGGCACCGCTTAGTCCACTGATAACGATTTGGGTATTGGTCCAGGATGTTACATTGACAGTTACTGCATCACCCGTATAACCAGCCGCCACAACTCCAGGATCAACAATCACCAAATCGCTGCTGTCACCGTTAAAGGCGGCTTGCGTTCCAAAATTATTGCCGCTGATGAAGATTTGCCAGTTATTGCCGCCGGATATCGGCTGTGCAAAAACACCGGAAATAGATGGGGTAACATTTGCCCCTGGCACAGTGTAACTGAAGGTGGAGGCACCTAAACTATCTTGCGGATTGCTGATGTTGAAATCAAGGGTATTCCCGGCGCTGATGGTCCAGCCATTCTGGCCGTATGCGCCATTGAACCCGTTAATGACGATTTGATCATTATTCCACAAACCCACATTGGCCGTTACGGCATCACCGTTAAAACCAGCCTGCACAATTCCCGGATCCAAAACGCTTATATCGGCGTTGTTACCAAGGTATGCCGCCTGATCGCCCAACCCGTGGCCGCTGATGAATACCTGCCAGTTATTGCCGCCGGATATCGGCTGCATAAACACGCCGTCAACCTGCGGCGTGCCGGGAACCGTGAGATTGGTTACCGCGGAAACATTTGTTTGCGGATTCATAACCGCAATCACCAACGAATCCGCCGGGCTGATAACCCAGCCATTGGTGCCATAGGCACCAGAAAGTCCGTCAATGGTAATTGAGCTTACACCCGTGGTGGAATTGGTGGTCCAGGACGTAACATTCAAAGTCACTGCGTCACCAGTCTGACCGCCGGTGAACACGCCAAAATCCACCACGGTAATATCGCCACCGCCAGTCGGTGACGTACTGCTGCCCAAATTACTCCCATTGATCGTGATGGAATAATTGTTTGTACTGCCCGAGAGAGCGGAAATACTGGCTGATGTTATCACCGGTGCAGCACTAAGCATCACCCGCGGTTCCAAGGCTTCAAACAGTCGCCGTGGCTGACGCCGCTTCTGCTGCTCGTCGATCCTGTCGCTAAACACACCATTATTACGATTAAAGATTCGGGCTAAAATACTCATCAGGTTACTCCATATTAACAGGACTACACGGAATCGTTAAAAACCACCACTTACACATTAGTATACGCAATAATCGGCCACATAGCAAAAAAAAGCCCACGAAAAGTGGGCATAACGTTGGCTGCAAATTTACAATTAACGCATAACGTCCGATAACTTTTCGGGCGGAGCGACACAGAATCGCTATTTCCGCAACTGCAAAACATCATCCGTTATCGCAGTCGATGCTTATGAGCAGCCCGGCGCAAAACAATCTATGTTCGTCCGATGCCAATCATCCCAACCCAACTCATTGCTTTTGCCATCCGAACTTCTGGCAAATTACGCGATTAACACTTCCTTGCCGGCCTCGCCGGAACGGTACACGCCGTCAATAATCTTTTGTACTGCAATGCCCGCTTCCCCCGGAGCTTCCAGAGGCGTGTTGTGTATAATCGCATGGATAAAGTTCCGCTGTTTTTCCACAAAGAGCGAGCTAAAATCGGAATTTTCCAGAAACGCCGGCTGGGAATTAATCATCGTTCCAGCGCGATCGGTGAACAGACCCGGCGGATCCCAGTTGGCACCACCTTTGTCGCCGATCAGGCTGAAATTCCATACATCTTTTTCGATATGGGCCGCGAATGACGCTTCAATCTGCATGATCGCACCATTGGCAAAACGAATATGGCCGATGGCCAGGTCTTCCACGGTATACGTCTTCCAGTCCCACTGCGGCCAGGCTGAAACTATATTACTCGGCTTGTTGCCCATATAAGTCCAGAAATTGCCGGTAGCCGCCACCGGCTTGGGAGATCCCATGATGTAGTGGGCCATCTCAATAACATGCACACCAATGTCAATCATGGGGCCACCACCCTGCAACTTCTTCTGGCCGAACACCCCCCAGTTGGGTATGCCCCGGCGGCGCAACGCCCGGCATTTCACATACATGATGTTGCCGAACTGCCCTTCATCCCGGGCCCGCTTGATCATCTGAGTGGTGGGATGATAGCGGTATTGAAAACCAACGGCCAGTTTGCGCTTGTTCTTCTTAGCCGCGTCAATCATGGCCTGACATTCCTTCGGACTCATGGCCATCGGTTTTTCCGTCATCACGTGCGCTCCGGCATTCAAAGCAGCAATCGCGGCCGGTGCGTGCACCCCATTGGGGGTACAAACATCCACGACATCCGGCTTGACTTCCTTAAGCATCTTTTTGTAATCCAGGTATACGCCCTGAACGCCGTGCTCATCGCGAATCCAATCCAGCCGGTCCGGCTTGATGTCCGCTCCGGCGACCACTTCCACCTCGGGAATTTTTTTGTAAGCCGCCAGATGCGTTCCGGAAATTCCGCCACATCCGATAAACGCCACACGAACTTTCTTACCTTTGAATTCCTGTTTTTTTTCGCCGCCCAATGATTCCGTTGAAACACCTGAGTTAGCCATTCCAAGATTCCTTTAAATAAAACCGCTTAAGCCAATCTTAAGTCATAGTCGGCCATTGTCTGAACTTCATAAGAATTTGCAAGTAACCCATCCTGGCACCCCCATACCGCCCCGCCGAATTTTCCCTTGCCGGAATCACTGCGAAACATGATTCAGATATTCCTGCAATATGCCTGCCGCAGCAACCGCGTCTATCCGCTGTCGCTTCTGCCGGCGCGTGAAGTGGCCCGCCAGGCGGGCTTGGGCTTCATGGCTGGTCAGCCTCTCATCCACTCTGGCTACCGCAATTCCGGTCGCCTGCTCCACCTGCAGGATAAATTGCTCCACCTTCTGGGCCTGCGGACCGGCACTGCCATCCATATTCAGTGGAATTCCGCATACAATCAACTCTACCCCTTCCATTTTGGCCAAACGCCCAATCTCCACCACCAGGGCGGCATCCGAAAAATTTTCCAGCAGCTTCAGCGGCGTAGCCAGTCGCGATTGCGTTTCACCCAAAGCCACTCCGGTACGTTTGCCACCGTAATCAATGCCAAGCACTCGAGCCATTGGTCTAACCGCTGCTCCCCAGATCACACATACCGTTCCCCAAACTCGCTTTGCAGTTTACTCACCATCTGTTTAATATTTTCCGCCTGCTGCGTAGGACAGATCAACGTCGCCTCCGGCGTATGCACAATGGTAAGATCCTGCACACCTATCGTGGCGATAAGATGATTCTCCTGCGATACCGCCACCACGCCATGAGAATTGAGCGCCGCAAGTTGACACCCGGCAGATTTATTTCCCGCGGCGTCGGCGGTCAGTGTTGCGGCAAAGCTGCCCCAACTGCCTACATCCAGCCATTGCACCGGCATTGGAATCACCGCCACATCCGGGGATTTTTCCATCACCGCATAATCAATACTTACCTTGGGCAACGAAGGATAAATTTCCACCAGTTTGGCCTGATAATCCGGCAACTGCCAGCACCTGGCAATTTCCATCACTCCGGCGTAGGTGGCCGGGGCATACCGCCGGATTTCTTCCAATATGGTCTGCGCCTTCCATACAAACATACCGCTGTTCCACAAATACTCACCGGATGAAACGTATTGCTGGGCAGTTTGGCGATCAGGCTTTTCCTTAAAGGCCTGTACCCGCAGGGCCTGGCTGCCGGCGGCCAGCGGCTGCCCCTTGTGTACGTAGCCAAACCCGGTAGCCGCATGCGTAGGCGTTATGCCAAATGTCACCAGCGTCTGTGGATGGCGTTCCACTGTATCAAAACCCGCTTCCAGACAGCGCGTAAATGTGTCCAGCGGTTCAATTAAATGATCGGCCGTCAGCACCGCCATGGTAGCATCCGCATCGACCCGGCTCAGAATGGCCGCCGAAAAGCCGACCGCGTTGACCGTATCCCGGCCACACGGTTCCCCAAGAATTTGGGCGGCAGAAAATCCGGGCATTTCTTTTTGGATCTTCTCAACGTAATCCGCCCCGGTGCAGATATACACGCGCGACGCATCCACCACCCCAACCGGCCGCCGTACCGCAATTTCCAGTAAACATCGACCATCAATCAACGGCAGCAACTGCTTGGGCCTGGCACGTGTGGACATGGGCCAAAGCCGGGTTCCCGCTCCGCCCGCCATGATCACTGCATAACGCATAATTTTCTCCGCAACACCATGCCCAGACCGGACCGATCATTTTTTTTCATGGAGCATCTCACCTTTTCACCCGGGCTGCGACGGCTCGCTGACAACAGGTTCAACCGCAATACCATTTCAGCCCGCCCTCATTGCCCCTATAATGCTCTGTGGCGATGATAATGCCAAGCGCCCAAGGGGATCTGCGAAGGAAGACATGGTCGCCAAGAGTCGCCGGGTAACTTGCAGATCCGAAAGGAATTCCAGGATGCCATGTATTATTTCACGGTCCATCGGCGCTGCCACGGCGGCCTTGCTGTTGACGATTTGCGCAAACATCCCGCCAGTGGCCGCTAAAAGCCCCGCCACCAATCTGGTGCGACTGGCGGCTCCACATTTCAATGCGGCCAAAAATAGCTTCTCCATTCCCGCCGCCTTCTGGAACGAACATCTCACCAATTGGCTGGATGTGGCCATCTGCGGTCGACCCAGTAACTTTCTCCACGAAACCATTTTAAGCATCCAGACCACACGCACCATCATCCGCCAAGCCATGCAGACCATCGGCTTTGTTAATGCCGATGCCTGGGCTCCCGATTTTCACGATTTTGTGCAGGTTCGCGGCCAACCTTTGCTGATTCTGGTACGCTTTCGCCAGCACGGAAAGCTGCGCACCTATCCACTGGAAGAACTGATCTCTCTGGAACAGTGGAATATCTCCATCGGCCCCATCGGCTGGCTATACCTGGGCACTCCCGAAACTCATGCCCCCACCCTGCATGCCCAGAACTACCAGCCTGGGCAACGGGCCAATCCCAATGCCATTCTCGTTGACGATCCACAGGTGGCCATGCAGTTCCGAGGTATTCAATCCACCTCGCAGGCGCTGGTGGATAATCCGCTGTGTTTTGACGGCTGGATTTATCCCAATATCCGCTATTTCCGCAATACTTCCCTCATCCCCTGGAAAGTTTACAACAGCAACGGAGCGATCCCAACCACTCTTATATTTCGCCGCGTATCCGAAGTGGATTACCTGCAGCAGTGTGCGCGATACTGGCATGACGCCGCCTTTGCCAAATACATACTGACTCATTTACCCATCGCCCGAAAAATTGATCACTTCCGAAAAATGCTTTGGCAACTTACCCATGCCCAGCACAAAACATGGAATAATTCAACCACCGTACAATATGCCGCCGCCAATCTGCAAGCCGGCTATGCCGCCCTTGATGCGGCATGGATCAACTGGGATTTCCACCACGCCCGATTTGGCCCCGGCTCGCCGGCCATTGTCGCCGCCATTAAAGCTCGAGCCACACTTTTCGACCAATACATGCACCAGCGCCAAGAGCGCTGGGCACAATGGCTTATTGCCGCCGGAGCGGCACGCGAACTCTCTGCATTACGAAAAAAAACGCCTGCTCCAGCACCAGCAACTTTAGCCCGGCTGCAGGCCCGGGAGTTGGCCGCCCGTTCCCGCGCCATGCTGCTCAAAAATGCCCAGGCGCTGCAAATGTGGACCCAAAAATTGAAAAGTCTCTCCCCCAACGACCCACGCAAACAATGGATCAAAGATGTCCATGCCGAATTTCACTTAGCCCGCGCCCGCCAACGACTCGGCAATGTCGGAATCGCCTATGCTCACGCCCTGCGTTTGCATTCGCCAAAACAACTCGCCGCCGCCCAAAAAGAGTACATTCTAGCTATTTTGCGGACCACTCTGGCCGGAGCCATCGTTCGCCGGGTGAATATCGAGTTTGAAATTTCCACCCAGCGTGGGTTCGCATCTAAAAGCCACATGAGCCGGTTACAAGCCGCCAAGGCCGCGTTACTCCAGGAAATCAAAACCATCCGCAGCCACATCGCCCAGATGCGCTGATACCATCCAGCATCACGCCACACGCCGACAGACCATTACGAGGCCTCGCAAAACTTGCGAGTCCGCATCCACTTTGCACAGGCCGCCGGCCACTGTGACAGGACGGGGTCGTTGCCGCCCAGACCATAGCCGTGACCACCATGATCATACGTAACCACATCATTGGGAATTTGGTGGCGGGTCAAGGCATCGGCCATCATAATGGAATTGTCCACCGGCACGGCTTTATCATCCGTAGAATGTACAAAAAAGCACGGTGGCGTAGCGGCGGTTACCTGTAAATGGCTGGACAGTTTCTTCCGGAGTTCGATGGAAGCATCCGGCCCCAGTAAATTCGCACAAGAACCTTCATGGCACATCGGCCCCGTAAAGGTAATCACCGGATATACCAGAATGGCCAGATCCGGCCGCGAACTAACACGATCCACCGGATCCTTGCGCCCCGCGTCGGCAGGTTCAAACTGCGTGGCGGCGGTGGAAGCCAGATGGCCGCCGGCGGAAAATCCCAAAATACCCACTCGGCCCGCATCAAGTTGCCACGGCCCCGCCATCGCCCGAACCGTGCGTATGGCCCGCGCTGCATCCATCAGCATGGCCGGGTGCCGGTAATTATTTGCTCCCAGGCGATAACGCAACACAAAAGCGGCAATCCCAATAGAATTTAACCATTGAGCCACGGGGTCTGCTTCGTGCTCTGCCAGTCCCCAATAGCCTCCACCGGGACATACCACAACGGTGGCACACTTGGCCGGTAAATTGGGCGGCGTAAACGCAATCATCGCCGGAATGTCGGCTGGTCCGTCACCGTGACTTAGCGGTGCAGCCTGATCCCACAAACGAATAAACGTTCCCACGACAGGTCTGGATTTTAGCGATAAAACGCTTTGGTAACCGGTACGCTGTGTTAATGGCGTCATACGGTTCTCCTCTTCTGGCCGGTTATTGTTCACCATTTGTGGTTGAATTTCAACCTCGGATATGCGGGGAACATTTCTATTCCGGCTAAGGGATGGCAATTTTACTTCAGTACAACACGCTGGCATCTCATAAATAGAACGGGTATACTATTTGGGTTAGTTGGCCGGAATAGGCAGTAAAGGCTTATTCAAGTGATGCCACGGGATTTAGTTAGTTAGAGGTTTATCATGGCTCATAAGAAGGGACAAGGTTCCACCCATAATGGTCGCGACAGCAATCCAAAATACCTGGGAATTAAGGCCTACGCAGGGGAATTGGTTACTACCGGATCGATCATTGTCCGGCAGCGCGGAACCAGGTTCAAGGCCGGTAAAAATGTCGGTTTAGCGCGAGATGATTCGCTGTTTGCTCTTGCCGGAGGTCGGGTGAGGTTTGCCTCTAACCGTAAGGTCTCAGTGGATCCGGAGCCTGCTGCCGCTCCCGTTGCCGGATAACCGGTTCTGCCAGCCGGAAGCATGCCTTCACGTGAACATTATTACAACCATCAAGGGCAGCTTCGCGCTGCAGCGGGAAGTATTTTTTATAAAGTGTTGGTACTCTGGTGCCGGGTAAGTGTGGGTGCCTTAATTCGCATAGCCTCTGAAAGGCCGTATAATCGATGGAAGATAAACTTCTTGACCATGTATCCTGGACATCGCAAGATTTTCTCGGACGTCCCATCCGCGGCATAATCCTGCGTTTTGGAGGTCTGGGAAACATGGATATGCGGGCGGGTGGGGGCGACCCGATGGAGTTGGAGTGGTCCGAGCTTGGCGGCTTGGTGGTGCAGCCGTTTCACGAACCTTGGGCATGGATGAATCCATCTACTCAGCGATTTGTCGATGAGCTTATAGATGCCCTGCTGGTCCGGCACCAACTGCCGGCAAGCACACCGATAATTGCCACCGGTGGATCGATGGGTGGACATGGCGCACTGGTATATAGCCGCTACAGTCGCCACCGGGTGACAGCGTGTTTGGCCCTCTGGCCAGTCTGCGACGCTCTATTTCATTATAGCGAACGGGTGGATCTTCCACGCACCATGCATCACGCATTTGGCAGTTACGGAAATATCGAACCTGCACTGCTGCGGCATTCTCCGCTGCACTTAGCGGATCAAATGCCGGACATCCCTTATTTGATCGTACATGGTGCGCAGGATAAGGCCGTCAGCAAAAGCAGCCATTCCGATAAGTTCGTCGCCGCGATGCGGGTCCTGGGACGGCGGATAGAGTATGTGGAAGTGGCGAATCTCGGGCATGGTGGCCCGATGGATTACCGCACCTATCGCCGAATCGTAGATTTCGTTGCGGCGATGCTAACTGCGGCCGACGAAAAATGCCGCGTGCCATCGTGAAAAGCCGGCCCGGCTACTCTGGTGCTGTCAGCGGACTGGGCACTCGAGGCCGATCTTGCCAAGTTCTGGTGGCCTCAATGACGCGTGAGGCCACTGACAAAATTGCCGGTCACGTACGTTCCACCGTACTGGAATAAACGCCGTCAAGCGGTCCAGGTGAAGGTAAAATGCCCAAATTTGTTCTGCTGGCAGATCCGAACCATTATTCCCCCTGTACACAAAACATGCTCGTAGACCTGGAGTTCCGCGACTATTGGCTGGATCATTTCCTGAGTCATTTTGATCTCATTGCCCGCCTGGCCATCGAAACCTATGGCGAGCAGGCCCGCCCCGCTGCCGCTGCAGCCAAACAGGCTTTGGCCCATGAATTACGACAATTCCGCGATAATCCTGTCCGGTTCGGCGAATTGGACTTGGAAGTGCTGGGACGCATTCGCCAGGATATTCTGCAAGCCCACAATATTCCCGATCCATTTAAATCCATGAAAGACCGGGAAAACACCGCCATGCTGAGCGTTTACCCGCAGGTGATTGGCGAGCTTGATCGGCACTACCGCACGGATGTAGAAATGCTGCTGCTGCTGATTGAGGGGGTTTTTGCCGGCAATATATTTGATCTGGGGGCCAGTGCTACCGCGGGAAAATTTTCCAGGGAATCGCCGGATTTTGTAAAAATCCGGGCGGATCTGGCTCATTCGCGGCCTTGGCTGGTGGACGATTTTGCGCAATTTTCCAGCCGGTTGTTGCACGGTCCAAAATATAAAAAATCGCTGTTTTTCCTGGATAACGCCGGCAGCGATGCGATCTTGGGAGTTATACCGCTGGTTCGCTGGCTGGCAAGCCGTGGAATTCAGACCTGCCTGCTGGCCAATGAAGAGCCGGCTCTTAATGATTTGACTTACAGCGAATTGTGCGTTCTTTTGCCGCGACTTGCAGCGATTGATGCGGTTTTGCGGGATTTGCTTCGTGCAGGCATGATTGTACCGGCCAGTTCCGGCGGTCGAACACCGCTGATCGATCTGCGTCATGTTTCTGCAGGTTGCAATGCCGTTGCCGCTGGCGCGGATTTATTGTTTCTGGAGGGTATGGGCCGCGGATTGGAAAGCAACTTTAACGCCCCGTTTACAGTTGATACCGTCAAGCTCTGCATGATTAAAGAACCGATCATCGCCCAGCGCCACCATGGCAAAGTATTCGACGTGGTCTTGCGTTTCGATCCCGCACCTACAGCACCGGTTCACTGACCTGGGAAATGTTATTCGACGGCAATGGCGCTACGTAATTTTCGTCGCCGCCATGACGCTTCCATTGCCGGTAAAACCCTATGAAAAAGAGAAACGCCGGAACGTTAAAAGCTGCCATCCAGATCGGGCTGTAAAAGTACGCCCGGTTGTGTCCGACCACCGCAGCGAGTCTATCCAGAAAAAAGCCGGCCAAAATGCCACCAACCATTCCGCCCACTGACCTCCAAATGGCATTAACGGAACAGAATTGTCCATAATTGGACCGCGGCAACATACGCATCAGCATGGCTGGATCCCACATTGCCACCATGGCGGTGATGGGTGCCGCCAGTCCAACATAAATCAGCAGGCATACCAGATATACTTTGGTTATGTGGATGGTGGCGTATGCACGTAACCATCCGATGTGACTCACCAGCGGCAAGTGCAGGGCTACTGTGGCCTTGGGCGAAGGCAGCCAGAATAACCAGATCATACCCGCGGCCAGCAACAGCCAATTGAGAATCTGACCGGCAAACACCACGCGAATAGGATGATACCGATCCGCCAGCCAGCCGGCACCCAGTATCAGCACGGCGACAAATATCTGCAGCGTACCATTGATCTGGCCGATCTGATCTAAATTCAGACCGATCGCCTGTTGGTAGTATAGACTAAACAGGCCAATGCCGGCACCGATACCTCCTATGAACGTACACAGCCACAGGTACCAATAGATGCGGTGGACATGGCATTCCCGCGCGTAGGTAAAGACCAGGCCCAATACTCCGGCGGTGTTATGGCGGTGTGGCGTGGGAGGCGGGTACTCACCCTCTCGAACGTTGAAGCACATAAGGCCAAAACCACACAAATAAAGCGCCGCCGCGCCCAGAAAAATTTCCGTTCCATGGTTGGCCGAATACGGAAAGATATAGAAATTGTACACCGCTCCACACAAAATACCTACAAACCTGAACCAGGACATAAAACGCGCCAGCAGATGCGGCGGTATCACATCATTAAAAAGGTACCAGAAGGTGGTGTTCACAAACGTATTAAAAAAACTGAAGCCCAGCAGAATAATGCCCAAGGTCCACAGTATCGCCTGTATCCGTGCGCCTGCGGACAGATGCAACAGGCCAAAAACCAAGCTCCCCAGTCGATCGCCAAAGGCCAGTCCTACCAGCCCCAATACCAACATCGGCAACGAAAACAAAATGAAAGGAATACGCCGCCCCCAGCGACTGCGGAAGCGGTCACTGCTGATGCTGATGATCGGATTGAAAATCGAGTAGACTGTGGTGGGAATGGTAGACAACAGCAGGGCCACTTCCCAGTTCGGTGCCCCCAACGCCTTGAACTTCAACAACATGATCGGACCAGTCACACTTTCCATCAGCGTGTAACAGATGTCCCCCCAGATCAACCAGAAAAACAGCAGCGATAAAGCCACCCGGGTATATGTCAATGTACCGCATGTCCATATTTTTTCCTGGTTATCTGCACTTGCATTCGACATCAGCAACTACCTTCACGTTCGTTATGATGAGCTGGCAAGATAACAGATTCCAGTGCAAGTTACAATATTATTTTACCACAAACCATTATATTATTTTATAAATTTACCATATTTAATTCACTCATGACGTTACTGCGGTCTTGCCGTCTGACCGACTGCGTATGGAACGCCCCCTGTGGCTGGCGGAGGAACACCCGCAAGGTCCGCGTTCCCGCAAGCTCCAGTGAATCAGCAGTTGCCTTCCAGGATGTTCCCGTCTTCGCGTCTGCATTTCCGGACTTGCAATTAAAGCATTTCCACGACTAATTTTCTGGCATGACACTACTATTTAGACATAACAAAGACACACATTGTGCATCTGTGAACCAGTCAGCCCCGCCCAATTAGCAGCTTTCCACATCCAACCTTAACGCAAACCACCGGTACTTGAGTTACACCCCAGCCGATATCCAGCACCAACGTTACCCTGCAAAAATGGTATCCGTGGTATCGTCGGCCATTGGATCAACCATCACAGCACACCTTTATGTCCATCACGGTGCCAGACCGCCCCACACCATAGCCGATCTTTAGAGCTTATTTTTATGGTAAATTTATTAAAAATATCTGGCTTATGCCTATTGACATGAATAAAACCGGAATCTATGGTGGCTCAGGCGTGGGTAAACGCGGACCTGGCCGACAGAATCCTGGCGTGTATGCCATAAGGCCTGATCATCTATTGTGTAAGACTTGTAATTTCCCCAATTGATAAGGATTATTAGCCATGCAGCAGCCAAAACGCATCAACATCGGATGGCATTGGGAACGCGACTATTCCCGGGAGTCCCATGACTACCTTAAAAGTATTGGTGCCACCACGGTGGAAACCTACGTGAAATGGATTGATATCGAGCCGGAGCCTGGCCAGGTAACCTTTAAAAGCTTTGATCGGGCACTGGACCATTTTGTCCGGTATGGGGTGAAATGGCAGCCCTTTTTAATCTGCGGACCTTGGTACGCTACCCCGTATTGGTTCCGCGAATCCAGGGACAGCCATTTTTTTCGCTGCCTGGAACACGATAAAAATTCCGGTATTCAGTCCATCTGGAATCGGAAGTTTCAGGCACCAACGCGGCATTTTCTCAAACTCTTTCACGACCATTACCTCCACCGGATGGATCAGATAGATTCGCTATTGCTGGGTATCAGCGGCGATTATGGCGAGGCCATTTTTCCCTGCATCGGCAACTTTGACGGACAGTATCACACCCACCGCGGGTTCTGGTGCAACGATACCGCCGCCATTGACGATTTTCGCCGACATTGCCAAAGACTGTGGAAAAACATCCGGACGCTCAATGCCCGCTGGGGTACCACATACCGGGATTTTGGCCAGGTTCGGCCATTCCTCAAACAAAAGGCCCCGTCCCGCCGGGCCATGGTGGATCAGGTGTATTGGTATCGTGGGGCGATGCTCAACCACGCGGAATTCTGGATTCGAGAAGCCCGCAAGCTTTGGCCGACCAAGGATATGTATCTGTGCATGGGCGGCGACGGCTCTGCCCAAGAAGGTCAACATTACGCCGCCGCCGCCGAGCTTTGCGCCAAATATCACGTGGGCATTCGCGACACCAATGCCCGCGACCATTTCCGTTTTCTTAACACCTATCAATGTTCAACCGCCGTCGGCACCAATTTTCACCGCACCTACTGCGGATTTGAATCTTCCCACGGCTCCACGCCTGAATTCATCGTGGCCCGGATGTTTGCCTTCATCATCAGCAATGCCCGCGAATTCCACGAATACAGCTTTCTGGGCAAGAAGAAAGTCATCGGCAACTTCCGCCGCTTTCGCCAATGGATGGAACTGCGCTTCCAGCGGAAGGTGGATGTGGCAGTGTTGTCGTCGGAAGCCTACGTAAACTGGGTGCATGAACATGCCACGGCCTGGGATATCAAGGAATTTCCATGGGGTTTACCAAAGCCGCCTCATGATTTATGTAACACCCTGCGCTACTATTTTGATTTTGATCTGGTCAACGACACCCTGGTGCGTGCCGGTATTTTAAAGAAATACAAGGTCCTTCTGGTGCCCGCATTCACCATCATTGAGCAGGACATCGTCAATGCCCTTGACAAGTATGCGGCGGCGGGCGGCCAGGTGATTGTGTATGGCGGCGAAACACCCCAAACCGTCGAAGGACGGCCTGCGACCGTGGATGGGGCACTGGCCATCTCCACCCTGCCGGCACTGCTGCGGCAGCTACGCACGATGGCCATCCGCGTCAAACTCAAAAAAGACAGTATTTTTGAGGCCATGAATCACGATGGCAAAATCCTCTGTTACGACGAAAAACACCACCAAATTTACTGGAAGCGATGAACCCATGCATTTCCCGGACGAAGCTCATTCGCTCTGCGAAGTAACCTGAAAGGATATCAACGCCGGCCTTATTTTTCTGAAACTGTGCCAGGCACGTGTGAACAGGCACTGCAGTTATTCACCGCCATACAACTCGGAATCCGGCGGAGCCGATGATGACCGGAGATATCGCCACTGTGCCAAATCATTGGCATTCCGGCTCACTCATACAAATGTGCATGGCAAATTGGGCGTTGAGGGGCTCGAACCCCCGACCTTACGGGTGTGATCCGTACGCTCTAACCAACTGAGCTAAACGCCCGATCACCAAAGTTTTATTTTACCCCATGGAAAAACTACGATCAACTCAACGCCAAACACGCGAAAAAATTGGCAATGTGGAATTCCATGTGCCATCAGAGCCGGGCTATAGTGAAACTGCCATTGGAAGATCGGGTAATGTGGCTACGGTTCAAAGACCAGCCAAGCCAGGAATCACATAACGCTGCTTGCGGCAGACGGGGCATCGCATACAATCCATGGCTGTTGGCAACGTTGCCGTAGAAAACAGGAGTTGGGCGTGTCGAACGCAAAATTTGATCTGGTGATTGTCGGTTCCGGTCCGGGAGGGTATGTGGCTGCGGTGCGTGCGGCACAATTAGGAAAGTCTGTAGCCTGTGTGGAACGGGCTGAACTGGGCGGCATTTGTCTGAACTGGGGCTGCATTCCAACCAAGGCCTTGATCCAGGATGCCCATCTTTTCAGTTCGCTCCAGCATGCCGCACCGATGTACGGCATAGCCGTGGAAACCGCTAAACTGCAATGGGACAAAATTGTGCAGCGTAGCCGCGGCTGCGCAGACACGCTTAGCAAGGGTATCGAATTCTTATTCAAAAAGAATAAGGTTACTCGCTACACCGGTAGCGGCTTTGTAGCTGCCCCTGGCACCGTGGAGGTGCGGTCGGCCAGCGGCAAGGTTTCAGAAACAATTTCCGCCGGTAAAATTCTTATTTGCACCGGTGCCCGCAGCCGCGAATTGCCGGGAATCAAAGCTGACGGTAAATGTATTATCACCAGTCGCGAAGCGATGACGTTGCCGGTCATTCCCAAACGTATGGCCATCATCGGAGCGGGGGCTATCGGTGTGGAATTTGCATACATTTATAACGCCTTTGGCACCCAGGTGACTCTGATTGAAATGTTGCCGGCGATTTTGCCCATTGAAGATGCGGATGTGAGTTCGCGTCTGCAGACCATTTTCACTAAGCGCGGTATTGACATTAAAACTAATACGCGAACAGAAAAAGTGGATATCACGGACAAAGAGGCACGGCTGACGATTGTAGATCAGGCAACCCACAAAACCAGCACGGTGGAAGCGGATGTGGTACTGGTGGCGGTGGGTGTTACCGGCAATGTGGAAAATCTTTTTGCTCCTGCGACCACACCACGCATTGAAAAAGGTGCAATCAAGGTTGATAAGGCCTTTCAGACTTCCGTGCCAGACATTTATGCCGCCGGTGATGTCATTGGGCCGCCCTGGCTGGCTCATGTGGCAAGCCTGGAATCCACCATTGCCGTGGAACGGATGTTTAACGTGGGCCGGCGCGAGATGGACTACAGCCTGATTCCCGGATGTACGTACTGTTATCCCCAGGTGGCCAGCGTGGGTTTGACGGAGAAGCAGTGCCAGGAAAAGGGAATTGATTATGAAGTTGGCCGGTATAATTTCGCCAACAATGGCAAAGCGGCAGCACTGGGAGAAACCGAGGGGTTTGTGAAATTGATTTTCGACAAAAAATATGGCGAACTGCTGGGCGGCCATATTCTCGGCGCGGAGGCTACGGAAATGCTGCAAGAATTGGTTTTGGCCAAGCGCCTGGAGGCCACCAGGGATGAAATTGCGCAAACCATTCATGCGCATCCCACGATGTCCGAAGCGGTCATGGATGCGGCGATGGCCGCGTCAGGCCAGGGCCATTAAAATGCGCACACAAGGAGCGTTTAGTGCCATCCGAAGATAATCCATTGCTGAATCGTCCGCAAAGCACTTCCGGCAATACCGGAGGGCCTGTTGCGTCCGTTCCGCCAATCGCGGCCAACGTCGGCGAAACATCTGCAAGTCGCACAATCGTCCCAACAACGCCTGGTGCAAACATTCGCCACCAGCAGGGTACCACCAACTCCGGCTCGGCCCGCGATATTCTGGAAGCGGTCATCCTGGCGCTTATTTTGGCCTTTACCTTCCGTACTTTTATGGTTGAGGCGTATGTTATCCCGACCGGATCTATGGCCCCCACACTCAACGGTGCCCACTTTCGGGTGATATGCCCACAGTGCGGATGGGTATTCGATGCCAATGCCAATGTCGACCAGCAGTGGGTGCGGCACTACGGCATGGCCAACATTTCTAATGGAGAGCTGACCAATCCATACGCCATTAATAGCCCGCCTTATATTACCTGCCCCAACTGCCATTTTCCGATTCCGGTTACCAGCCTGCCGGACCAGCCCGTTATTCGCCGCCGGGCACAGGTACAAAATGGTTATGAAAACCTGTATTTTCCGTATGCCCGCAATGGCGACCGAATATTGGTTATGAAATACCTTTACTGGTTTGACCCGCCCAAACGGTGGGATATTGTGGTGTTCAAGGAACCGCTCAACGGTCAACAAAACTATATCAAGCGGCTGGTCGGGTTGCCACACAATACCGTCGAGATTGTCGGCGGAAACGTATACATAAACGGCGTCATTGCTCACAAACCGCCCACGGTCGAAAAGGCCATGCTGCAATTAGTGTACAATAACGACTTTTACCCGCGGGATGCCGGCAAAACTCGCCGTAACGGTCGTGTGTGGACTAATCCATGGGTTGCTGTGCGGCAGGGACCCTACGGCGGCCATTGGAATACTGGCGGGCCGGTGATACGGTTTGCCACGGCGAATCCGGCCGGGCGTGGCCAACTTTCATTTCAGCAACGCGGTCATTATCTGTTAAATGGAGAAGGCTACGACGCCACGTTTCCCCGACATCAGGAAAATCATCTGGTTGGGGATTTGTACGTTTCGACAATCTGGCAATCAACAAGTCCTGCGAGTGCCATCAGCCTGGTGCTTGGTACAAGATCTAACCGTTATAAGGTGTCTCTCCAGCATGATGGCAAAATCGGCCTGTACCGTTGGATTTCCACCCAAAAGAGCTTCGTACCGGTAAGCCCGGCCCGGCTGGATTTTATGAAGAAAATCACACCCCTGCATCCTGGAATCCCTTACACCGTCAGCATGAGCAACCTCGATCACCAGGTTCGTTTTTGGTTCAATCATCATCTGGTGCTGCAGTACACGCCGCTGTGGACGGTTGGCCAGGCTTTGAAGTTCCGTGATTATCAAATTGAATATGGCCGGGAGATTCCCAGAATATTTGTGAATGTTACAGGTGTATGTACCCTGCGGCATCTGAACCTGATGCGCGATATTTACTACACTCAAACCCATGTTGAAAATTCGCAAGGCAGCGATCTGGGACCGGGAACTGCTACCGCAGGCCATCCGCTGAAGCTCCACGCAGGTGAGTATTTTATGCTCGGTGATAATTCCGCTTACAGCGCGGATGGCCGCGTGTGGGATCGGGTGGATCCAGCCTTGGCCGACCTGCACTTGCACATAGGCGTGGTGCCGCAGCGCTATATTCTGGGTAAGGCGTTTATGGTCTATTGGCCAGCAGGTTTCCGGCTCTTTGATGGCCACGGCTGGCCCCTTATTCCAAATGTCGGAAAAATGCGTCTGATACGCTGATAGCCGCATAAAAAGACGGTGCCTATTGCAGATTCCTGCCTTGCCATTTTCTCAGGTTGTAGATCCGTGCTAAAACCGCCAAGCGGTCCTGCAGCACTGGCACTACGCCAGCACCTTGCGCAAATGGGCAATGCTCTTTCTGGCGGCGTATTCCGGCTGATCTGGATACGTGTACAGTTCTACCGTTACAAAGCGTTCATAACCGGTGGCGTCCAGGGAACGGTTTAAGGCAGCAAAATCAAACGTGCCCAGGCCGGGAATCAGGTGATAATGCTTTCGGCCGGGCAGATCTTCAATATGGCAGTTCCAGATGCGCCCGCGCAACAGCTTTAGTGCGGACGGAACATCTTCACCAAGCACCACGCTATGGCCGATATCCAGGTTCGCTCCAAGCATGGGACTGCCCAACGTATCAATTAGATCGCGCAGTTCAGTCGCCCATTCCACCAGCAAACCCGGTTCACATTCAATACCAATGCGTATATTGAGCTTTTGTGCTGTATCCAGAACAGGCCGGAGATTTTCTTTCAACATTTTCAGCGCTTTCTCCGGCGGCATCGTGGGCAACGCCTTGCCGCTGGTAATACTGATGTTGTCGGCTCCGATGGCCTGGGCAAATTTCAGGGTATTACGGATCATGCGGGCACGATCACGACGCAGTTTTGGCAACGGAGATACCAGCGACGGCTCAAAAAAAGGCTCGGGCGGAGCATCCTTCCAGTAACCAAATGTACAGTTGGCGTTGATATTGCTCACCGCCAGGCCGTGCTTGTCCAGAAGTTTGCGGATTTTCGCTGCCACGGCCGCATCAAAGCGATCCGGATACCAATGCGGCTTGTCGGCCAAAATCTCAACGCCGGTGTAGCCGCAGCGGGCAATACCGGCCATGGCCGTGGCCAGACTCTGATGAGCAAACGCATTGGTGGAAAAAGCCAGTTTCATTTCATCCTCGTGTTCACTTTCGCGCGGATCAGACCAACCCTGATCCGATCCCGCACCGAAACAATTTTATCCTAAAAAGTTAAGCTCTTCGCTCATCTCCGCAGCGGCGTGAGAATCACCAATTTCACGGGCCTTGGCAATACCTTGTATCCACATCTGGCGGGCTGCTGGTGTATCCCCGCTGTCACGCAAGACCCGACCACACATAAAATACGCCGCCACATACGCAGCATCATCGTCTATAAGCCGACGAAATTCTACAATGGCCTGATTTAAATTGCCGCTCTTGACGTATTCCATCGCCATGGCATAACGCAAAAAGGCATCCGCTGGATCAGCCGCCAGCATCTTCCGCAATTCCTCAAGTCGATTCATATTGCCACCTTAAACAACATCCGGGCTGGTTATGCCCGGTCCTGACCGGTTGCCGCTACGGCCTGGTCGGTGATCGAATCTGCCAACGCCCGCCGCAGCAGTGAAAGTCCGTGCCGCCATTCGACATAGCCGTAATCTATACCGAACCTGGCATGCATTGCCGTGAATTGTTGATGCCAGTATTCATACACAGGCCCCTGCCAACCGCGGCTGCCGGCATCACAAAAATATATCCGGCAACCCAATGGACGCGCATTACGCGCGGTACACATGCCCTGCACTTGCCACGGACATCCAGCCGAAAATTCGCCATCGTCCTTATATAACGGCAACGGAAAACCGCTTGTGCGCAGCAAGGCGGCTCCATCAGCCTCGTGATCCTGGCCTGACGGGTCAATACCGGCCCGCAGATATGTGGCGTAAAAGTAAATCAGTTCTGCATGCGTAACGTACAAACGGTGGCCATATTCTTCAAACCTGCAGCAACGGCCACTGGCCATGCAAACGCCCTGCCGACCGGCCACATCCGCATCCACCCTGCCATACAGATCGGCCATGGCCGAGCGAAATTCATGTTGAAAAGCCGGCCGCAAATTCATCTGGCACCATGTTTCCTTATGCCGGATCCGGCCAGTCTCCACTGAACACTTCCACCGCCGGTCCGGTAAGGTACACACACCCGTCAACTTCATTCCACTTGAGTGCCAGCCGCCCACCCGGCAAATTAGCCAGGACAATGCGATTGGTCTTGCCCGCAAGTACGCCAGCCACGCAGACCGCCCCGGCTCCTGTACCGCAGGCCAGCGTAATGCCGCTGCCGCGTTCCCAGGTGCGCATGGTAATCTCGCCGGCATTGTGCACCTGTACAAAATGTACATTCACACGCCGCGGAAATATGGCGTGCTTTTCGATCAACGGACCAATCTGTTCCAACGGTACGCGTGCGGCATGTTTACAATACAGCACCACGTGCGGATTACCCAGCGATACGCAGGTCATGGCGTCTTCCAATCCGGCGGCTTTGATCCAGTCCGATCCAGACGGCATACGGCTAAGTCCCAGGGCGGCCTCCGCCGGATGCCCCACCAGCCGCTCAAACCCCTTGATTAAAACCGGAATCTCACTGGGTTTCAGAATCGGCTGGCCCATATTCACCGTCACCTGGTTAACCCGGTTGTACTGAATCCACAGGTCCAGTGTCAGCACGCCCCGCCCGGTTTCCACTTTCATCGGATTGGCCCGTGAAATGTGATGATCGTACGCATATTTTGCCAGGCACCGCACCCCATTGCCGCACATTTCGGATTCGCTGCCGTCGGCATTAAACATGCGCATGCGTACATGCGCATTTTGCAAGAGTCCTTCCGGCGTAGGAGGTCCAATGAGAATCAGGCCATCACCGCCAACACCAAAATGGCGGTCCGATATTTTCACGGCCAATTTTTCCGGCTCCGGCACTTCGTTTTCGAATACGTCCACGTAGACGTAATCATTGCCGATTCCGTGCATCTTCGTAAAGCGCATTGCCAACTCCAGTACAATTCTTTCCTACGGGATCCGCACGGTTGGCCGCACCACCACCAACCTCGCGTGCGGCTTAATATTATGCACCAACTGCCTGATTCTTCCAGATCACTGCGGACATGCGATCCTGCTGGTCCCGCTGCACCACCACGTCCACCACCGACCGCGTGGCTTCCACCAGCCGCGCATTGGGCAAATCCACCCGCTTCACCCAGTCCTTGGCGGCCTCCATGGACCGTCCGCCCAGAATGTGCCGCTCCATCAGATTACCCATGATCGACGGCGCCGGCGCTTCCACATAAATTTTGAGGTCAAAAAATTCACCGATTCCCTTGAAAGGTGCCCGGTCCAGAAATAAATAGTTTCCCTCCACCAGCACCAGATTGACCGCCGCCGGAATTCGATGCTCTTCCGGCACCACGTCATGAATCTGCCGGTCATATCCGGGCCAGGTCATGATGGGCGGCACCTCGCGAAGCTGTTGCAGGTGTTGCCGCAGGCTCACCACATCATACGTGAAGGGCGAACCTTTACATTCCTGCAAGGTAATGGAATCTCCGGATGACAGCCGCTGGTGATGGCTTTCAAGATATTCCCGGTTGTGGTGAAAGCCATCCATGGGCAGTGCTATCGCCATAGCTCCTGGAATGCATCCACGCGAGGCCAACCAGGCGATTTGCTCCGCCAGAAAAGATTTACCCGATCCGGGCGGTCCCACAATACCCACAACCAGCCGCTGCTCCGGAGATTTACGTAAATCCACCAGCCTCCCCAAAAATGGACGCCAGGAATCAGTCCATTCTTTGGACGTAATATGCATGGTGCCGGGCAGGTGATTGATCACCAACGGAATCTCTTTATGCAGGAACCAGGGATAGGGATCAATCGCGTCTTGTGACATCCGTCACTCCAAAAGTCACTGCGTCGGCACCGATGTCAAAGGCCGCACACGCAGATAGCGCCAGTAAGTACGGCCAATCACCATTTTCGGCATCACCCGGCCGCCACACGGCAGCATACCATTGTAGACCTTCTGCGGCACTCGAAGCGGTGATTGGCATACCTGGAGAGGTGGATGCACGGCCATCAGCCCCGGCGTGATGGCCAGGTTCACGTAAAACCATGGTATATTCAGCACATTGATCGTTATTGCATTCCACGACGCCGGTCGATCATCAAACTTCGAGTTATCATCCAAATCATGTATGTACACGGGATTATGCCGCATGGGCGCAGCGCAGTAAACCGCGTGCATGATCGGCCATGGCCGATGGGTGGCGCAAGCCGGCACTTCTAAAGTTCCCCAGGTAGCACCAATACCCATACCCGTGCCGGGAACCACCAGCAAACCTGTGGATCTGCGAGCCTGGCCCGGTTTGGATGTCGTCATAGTTTTTGCGGCCGCAACGGACTTACCGGCAGGATGGTTAACCAGACCGCACCCCCCCAGCGCGGTATTGAGCGCCACTGCTCCGATGACCACCCCCATGAAACGTATCATTGCGAATACTCCATGATTTACGCACCAGTCCGTCATCACCATTATCGCTGGCAGCCGACTCCCACCTGTATCAACGTTTGGCCATTCGGGCTTCTGTGATTTCAGATGTTCTGCTCGCCGCCCATGGATTTTTCAAAATTGCGCCGGTATCGGCACTCGTAACCATGCTGGCATAGCGACCCAAATACCCATGCTGAATTTTCGCCGCTGGCCGTTGCCATTTCGCCTTTCGCGAAGCGAGTTCTTCTGCGGAAATACGAATATCCAGCTTGCGATTGGGAATATCAATATCAATTATATCACCGCTGTGCACCAACGCTATCGGCCCACCGGCGGAGGCCTCCGGCGAAACGTGGCCGATGCACGCACCGCGAGTGCCCCCCGAAAATCGCCCATCGGTAACCAGCGCCACCGATTCACCCAGGCCGCGGCCCATGATATTAGCGGTGGGAGCCAGCATTTCCTGCATCCCGGGGCCACCCTGTGGGCCTTCATAACGGATAATCACCACATCTCCGGATTTCACCTTGCCGGCTAGAATTCCCGCCGACGCCGATTCCTCCGATTCAAAAATTACCGCTGGACCTGAGAACTTTAACATGCTCGCGGCCACCCCACCCGCCTTCACCACAGATCCATTCGGTGCCAGGTTGCCAAAAAGAATCGCCAGCCCCCCCTGCTGGGAATAGGCCTTGTCCAATGGTCGGATTACATCCGCATCCAGCACTCTGGCAGAAGCGATATTTTCTCCCAGGCTCCGGCCCGTAACGGTGATACAATCTGTATGCAGCGTACCAGGTTTAGTACTGATCGTTTTAAGAATAGCGCTGATGCCCCCCGCCCGGTCCACATCCTCCATGTGGTGCACACCGGCCGGCGCTACTTTACATACATGCGGTACCCGGGCCGCAATTTCATTGAGCGCTTCAAGCTCAAACGGCGTGCCCGCCTCCTGTGCCACGGCCAGGGTATGCAGTACCGTATTGGTGGATCCGCCCATAGCCATGTCCAGGGCAAATGCGTTTTCGAAAGCGTGCCGCTTTAAAATATCCCGCGGCCGAATATTCCGCCGCACCAGTTCCACCACAGCCTTGCCCGCTTCCCGGAATAATTCATCGCGCCGCGGATCTGTGGCCAGAAGCGTTCCATTACCCGGCAAGGCCAGACCCAAGGCCTCGCAAAGGCAGTTCATGCTGTTGGCTGTAAACATGCCGGAACATGAACCGCACGTTGGACAGGCATGCATTTCAATTTCTTTTAACTCTTTGGAGCTTACCTTTCCCGCAGACAGTTGCCCCACACCCTCAAACACACTGATCAAATCGATGACCCGTCCTGTGGAAGGCTGCACTCCCGCCTTCATAGGCCCTCCCGAAACAAACACGGTGGGAATGTTCACACGAGCCGTTGCCATCATCATGCCGGGAACAATTTTGTCGCAGTTGGGTATACATACCATTCCGTCAAAACAATGGGCTCGCAGCATGGTTTCAACACAATCGGCAATCAACTCGCGACTGGGCAGAGAGTATTTCATGCCTCCGTGCCCCATGGCGATGCCGTCATCCACCCCGATCGTATTGAATTCAAAAGGAACTCCACCCGCATCACGCACCGCCTGACGCACTTTTCGTCCAACCACATCCAGATGGGCATGACCGGGAATAATCTGCACAAAACTGTTGGCTATCGCAATAAAGGGCTTATCCCAATCCGATTCATCGCGAATGACTCCCGTGGCCCGCAACAAGCTCCGGTGCGGGGCCCGAATATCTCCTCGTTTTATAGTATCACTGATTGCCAAATTTATACCCTTTTACCGAACCATGTGCATCTTGCGACAACGTAAACCGTAAAAACACCACTAATAATTATACCGTTATTGCCAGACGATGTCTGCCGACACGGCGCAAACAATGCGCATACCCTGATAATGGGTCTGCATGAAGCGAACAACCACGCCTACGGCAAAAAGAACCTGCCGGAAAGTGCCAAGTTATTTTTGCCCGGCATCCAAGGTCACGCCGCCACCAAGGCGGTTTCCCGATCATTCTGGGAAACCGCCTGTAATCGGGTCATGAAAACTTCCCTCCCAGTTTTTATGACTTCAAAAATTGCCGCTCGCGCAGCAGTTCCACAATCCGATCCACACTTTGATCGACCGTCAGAACATGGGTTGGCAATTCCAGATCGGGTGCAGTGGGTGGTTCGTATTGGGTGCTCATGCCCGCCACACCTTTCACCTGTCCGCGCTCCGCCAGCCGATAAATCCCGCTGGTATCGCGTGCCCGGCACACCTCCAGCGGCGCAGACAGATATATCTCCAGAAAGCGCTCCGGCCCTATCAGTCGCCGCACCTTTTCCCGTACCGCTGCATGTGGTGCCACCAAAGCACACACACAAATCAGGCCGGCTTCGTTAATGATGCGTGCCATTTCCGCGGTACGGCGGAGATTTTCCGACCGGTCATCCGCAGTGAAGCCCAGGTCACTGGTAATCCCACGGCGCAATTCCTGGCCATGCAGCACCGTTACCAGGTGCCCGCGATCAAAAAGTTTTTCCTCCAAGGCATAGGCAATGGTAGCCTTTCCCGAGCCGGTTAAACCGGTAAGCAGAACGGTCACCGGGGTTTGGCCCAACCGGCTTTCCCGCTGGTGCAGGGCAATGTGGCTGTGTGGGCGATCCGCGGGCATGCTCGGCGGTGGCGACCACGGATCCGTCCGTCCGCGGGAATCGTCCGGTTCAATAATCATGCCCGCTCCCACCGTGGTGCTGCTCTGGCGATCAATAATAATAAATGCACCAGTAGCTCGATTACGGCGGTACGCATCAAAGGCAATGGGCTGAGTGACGGATACCGAACATCGCCCCACCTCATTAAGATGCAAAGTTTCCAGCGGCTTTTCTTCCAGCGTGTTGATATCTATTCCGGCAAGAATATTAATATCTCCCGGAACGGTGCGGGTGGTTTGTTTTATCAAGTAACTGGCGGTCAAATCCATAGGCTTTTCGCTTAGCCATACCACATGCGCTGTGAAATCATGGCCAAAATGCGGCTGGCTTTCCGGCTGAACCAGCATATCCCCCCGGCTTATGTCAATTTCATCCTCCAGGGTCACGCTGACCGCCATGGGGCATTGGGCTTCTTCCAGATCACCGTCGCGTGTTACTATGGATTTGATCCGGCTTCGCCGGCCTGACGGCAAAACCATGACCTGGTCGCCACGGCGCATTACCCCGGAGGCAATGCCTCCGCTGAATCCACGAAAATCCAGGTTGGGACGCAATACCAACTGTACCGGAAATCGCAGATCAGTCAGGTTTCGATCCGCGGCAATATGCACGGTTTCCAGATGGTTAAGCAGTGCTCCGCCCTTGTACCATGGCATCCTGTCGCTGCGTTCTACTACGTTATCGCCGTGCAAAGCGGAAATCGGAATAAAGTGCACGTCGCGAATATCCAGTTTACCTGCGAATTCCGCATATTCCGCCTTGATCTTGTTAAAACGCTCCTCGGAAAATTCCACCATGTCCATTTTGTTAATGGCCACCACCAAATGAGCAATGCCCAACAGCGAACAGATAAAACTGTGCCGGCGCGTCTGCGGCAACACTCCATGACGGGCATCCACCAGAATAATCGCCAGTTGACACGTTGATGCGCCGGTAGCCATGTTGCGTGTGTATTGTTCGTGGCCGGGGGTGTCGGCAATGATGAATTTGCGCTTATCTGTGGAAAAATAGCGATAGGCCACATCAATGGTAATGCCCTGTTCACGTTCAGCCTTAAGGCCATCAGTCAGCAGCGCCAGGTCAATCTGGCCGCCCGTAGTGCCATGCTTGATACTGTCTTTGCGGATGGCCGCCAGTTGATCCTCGTATATCATTTTGGTGTCGTGCAGCAGCCGCCCGATCAGTGTGCTTTTTCCGTCGTCCACGCTGCCGCAGGTTAAAAACCTCAGTAATTCCTTTTCCTGATGGCGGGCGAGGTAGGCGTGAATATCTTCCCGTACAGCGGCAGTTGAGCAGGTCATGTTGGTGTTCCTATTTCAAGTTGTCCCGGCGCGCATAATCCAAAAACGCCGTGCGGTCAGAAATATCCTTCCCGTTTTTTTTGTTCCATGGAGCCTTGTTCATCATGATCAATAGCACGGCCCGCGCGTTCGGAATTCTTAAACAGCAGCATTTCCTCAATGATTTTGGGCAACGTATCGGCAGTAGATTCAATGGCCCCGGTCAGCGGATAACAACCCAGCGTGCGAAACCGCACAGTTTTCGTTTCCGGTTTTTCACCGGCCCCAAGCGGATAGCGATTGTCGTTAACATTAATCCATAAGCCATCGCGTTTGACCACGGGTCTGGGCTGGGCAAAATAGAGCGGCACCAGGGGCACTTTTTCCAGATACAAATACTGCCAGATATCCAGTTCCGTCCAGTTGGAAAGAGGAAACACACGAATGCTCTCCCCCTTGTTGATGCGGGCGTTGTAGAGGTTCCACATCTCCGGGCGCTGATTCTTGGGATCCCACTGATAAAATTTATCCCGGAAGGAAAAAATGCGTTCCTTGGCCCGCGACTTCTCTTCTTCGCGCCTGGCTCCACCAAAAGCCGCGTCAAACTGGTACTTTTTTAACGCCTGCAGCAGGCCCTGAAGATTCATGTTGTGGGTGTATTTGACGCTGCCGGAATCAAAGGGGTTAATGCCATTGCGAATGGCTTCCTGATTGGTATGCACGATGATTTGCAGATTATTTTCGCGGGCAATGCGGTCGCGAAATTCGTACACTTCCTTGAAATCCCAGGTGGTATCGATATGCAGTAGCGGAAACGGTATGCGCCCCGGATAAAAGGCTTTTTGGGCCAAACGCAGCATCAGACACGAATCTTTGCCGCTGGAAAAAAGCATGACCGGATTTTGAAATTCCGCCACCACTTCGCGGAAAATGAAAATGCTTTCCGCCTCAAGTTCTTTTAAGTGGGTCAGTCGGTGCGTCATCAAATCTCTTTCATCACTGAAACATTATTTTTTTTCACCTACTATTCCCATAAGCCTACTAGGGAATTTCATATTTGGCAAGTCATCATCGGCACTTATATTCTATCGACCACTTTTTACACGGCCACCAATGGCGCGGTAATTCGGGATAATTGCTGCGCCCGCAGCTATCGGTTAATTTATCATAAGACTCTGGCGTGGACTCAATGTATCATAAAATGATGGATGCCAACATGACCAACCCTGAACCTGAATCCGGCAGCCCCATCATTGAACCGATCACGCCCGTCGATCATCGCATAGCCATCGAATCACCCCGGCAGGTACCCCTCCTGCCATCCATGGCGGTCGTCGAAACACCGCGGTTCCACATTGTCGGCTATAGTGTGGCCGGCGAGGAAAGCGCCGTGCAAATCCCGGAATTAAATGTGGTTTTTGACATTGGCAAGTGTCCGCGACCTTTCCTGGTCAGCGACTTTTGCCTGCTCAGCCATGGCCACATTGACCATAGTGCCGGCATTCCCTATTACCTTTCGCAGCGCATTTTTCAAGGCATGAGTCCCGGCACCATTCTTTGCCCGGCCAAAATCGCCGATGGTGTTGCCGGCATTGTCCACGCCTGGGCGGCTTTGGAAGGCAAAGTCGCCCCGCATCGCATCGTGCCGATGGAAGTCGGCGACGAATTTGAAGTGCGTAAAGGGTTGATCGCCAGGGCTTTCGCCACCTGCCACACAGTTCCCTCTCTCGGTTATACCCTGGTGGACCGGCGGGAAAAGCTTCGCCCCGACCTGCTCGAACAGCGACTTCCGGGCCATATTCTCCGGGAGATGAAAGACCGTGGCGAAAAGATTACCTACACCGTTGATGTTCCCATGGTAGCCTATACCGGCGATACCGCTCTGGGAGAAACCCTGCTGCAGGATGGTGTGCGTGATGCTCAAGTGCTCATCACCGAGTGTACATTTTTTGACCCCGGCCACAAACGTCGGGCCGCCGTCGGCCGGCATCTGCATCTGGATGACCTGCTTGAAGCTTTACCCCAACTACACAATGATCTGATCCTGATTTCCCATGTATCGCGTCGTACTGGTTTGCGCCGGGCCGCCGGTGCGCTCAAACGCGCATTGAGCAAAACCGGCATGCAACCGCGGGTGGAATTCTTGATGGATCATGCCCAGCATTTGCACGTGCGCGCTGGCAAGGCCGCCGCTTTTGTACCGCTTGAACCACCCATCATCGACGAAAACGATGGCTGATGTCCGCCGTGGCAGGAGATTGTCATGAAACGCAAGACGACGGCTGTATTCCTGTTGATCATAGCGTGTCTGGGCATCCCAGCGGCAAAAAAGCCCGCCCCCGCAGTCAGCGTTGTGCCCATCTGTATTATCCAGACCAAGTCTATTTTTTTGGGTGGAGATAGACGCACTATCGGCCCCTATTTGGCTCGGCGACAACTGCTGCAAGTGCGGCTGCAGGTTATTTCCCGGGCCATCCACCATCCACATCGCTGTTTATCCCTGCATATTAGCTCCGCCATGCTTAGCAACGGCGTGGCACTTAAACTTATTCCTCGTCAATTTGCCAAGGCGGTGGAAATTCCAGCTCAGATGCGTTACACCATGCAGGCCGCCGGGGATCTGGGGTTTCCCGTGGCACTGAACTTTCTACCCCCGGCCAACCATGTGCTGCGCATTGCCAGTCTGAAAGGATCTTTTGTAGTAATCGCCGCCGGCACCCGTAAAACCTTTACCATTGCCGGGGTGAAAAGTCTGTTGGGCCATGATGTGCCAGCCACGGCTCTGCCGGGCACCCACATTCGCATACGAGTGGAACCACAGCGGCTGCGGTCCAACGGCAGACCGGAAAAATTGCTGCGGCTGCACGTCTTTGGCCGACCCGATATTCTCCGTGCAGTGGTAACCATGGCTGCCTCCACCCCAAAATCGCCCTCGGCCCCGTCAGATATTTTCATGAACATACCGCACGGCATATTGGTGGGCATCCCTTTGGCACAGCCCTTAAACGCGGAATCATCCCTGCAATTGACACTGCAAATCCATGAAAAATTGTTTCGAGTTCCGTTTGATTTCAAGAATCTTCCGCTACCGCGATGACGGCGGATCATTTCCACTATCACCAGCTTCCTCACCGGTGATGACGCGGCCGCAGGCAGTGGATCTGGAATAACCGGCAAATAAAATTACCAGCACCAGGCCAATACCGGCAAAAAGGCTGGGGTCCAGGGTACGGCCCCAATTGCTGGCATGGGGACCAAATATCTTCACCGCATCTGAGGTGAAAAACATCAGAACTGCCGCGACCCACAGTGCCAGCCACGCCCGCCTGGAGGCGCGCCGTGGGGCCTGGCTATCCACCGCGATCATCCCTGCAGCGGCGATGGTCAAAACCAGCGTGACATAATGTGGAACCCAGCACCATTCCTCAGCCCACAGCATGAACGCCGCCACTGCGCCAATTTCCATAATGTAGCGGCGGCATTGCAGTGTGGGTAGACGGCGGTACATCCACAGCAGCCCGGTAAGGCCAATGGCCACCAGCACCACACGCACCACCAGCCGCGCTGTAGCAGGCTGCAAGTTCACCACGTTGACATACCACAATTTTTGCCCGCCGTGATGCGACGTAATAAAGGCCGGCACATGGGTCAGCAGGCGGTATAAAAAACTTGGAATGGATTCGCCGCTGTAAACACTCACCGCCCCCTTGAGCACGTAAGGCGTAATCATGATGTGGGTCCACTGGGTCCACCAGATTAAATTTTGATGCCAGCCGAAGACCAGTGCACCGACCGGAAAAATCCAGAACAACGTCCCCAGCACGATAGCCGCGGCCACACGCCATCGCCGCCGCCATAGCATATAAATAAGAAATATGATCGGCGTGACTTTGATACATACCGCCAGCCCAATCAACAAGCCGGCCAGCCAGTCGGTTCCGGGCTTTTCCAGTTGCGCACAGAAAAGCCCCGCGACCATTGGCGTGAGCATGAACAAATTCATCTGGCCTTCCTGCATGTCGCCGATGATGGGCCAAAACCAGATCGCCGCCAGCAGAGCAATGGCCGTAGCCGACAGCCGCACTCCCGCACGGCGAACCATCGCCACGACCATGTAAAAAATCGCCGCAACCATAAACGGCTTGCAGCAAATCCAGATAAACTGTGCATTGGCCGGAGAAAACAGGGATAGGGGCGAAAGCAGATACAAAGTCGACGGCGGCATCGGCCAAAGATCGTTGACAAAATTTGCATGATGCAACAAAAAACCCGGAAACATGTGCATCCAGCGGTCGAAATCGTTGACATCCACCCGTGGGTGCTGATGGCTGTTGCGAACCACCCGGTCCCGCATCTGAAAAGCGGTAATCACCGTCAAAATACCCATGATCGACCAGACGACGCCCGTGATAACGCGCCCCACTGCCCCGGGCAGACGATCCGGTAATTGGCGATGCAAAACTTTGTCAGACAAAATATTCTCCAGCCCGGGCGGCCTTACGACAGGCTGCCACCCCAAGGCAATATTGGATGCCTTGCGCGGAGCGGGAGTGCCGCAGCGATCCTCTATCGCTGTAACAAAGATACGCGAGGATTGCCACGCAGGCAATTATGCGATACAACTCCTGCCATGAAAACCACATGCACAACTTTTGGAAAAATGCCGGACGGCCGCAGCGTTGATCTTTTTACACTGACCAGTCCATCCGGTTTAGTCGCCAGGGTAACCTCTTACGGCGCAACACTGACCGAACTACACACGCCCGATCACTCCGGAAAAATGGCTGATGTTGTGTTGGGATTTTCCACGCTCACCGGCTACCTCGCTAAACATCCTCATTTGGGAACCACAGTCGGAAGGGTCGCCAACCGCATCGCCGGTGGCGGATTTTTTCTCGATGATATCGCGTATAAACTTACGGCCAACGACGGCCCGAACACCATCCATGGCGGCCCGCAGGGATTTGGTTCCCGCCTGTGGAACGCGGAAATCTGCGATGACCAGCACGGTTGCGGCGTAATATTTTCCTACTTCAGCCCGGACATGGAAGAGGGCTTTCCCGGTAACGTACAAGCCAAGGTTGTTTATCGCCTTGTGGAGAAAGACCTGATCATTGAGTTTCATGCCACAACGGATAAAACCACCCCCATCAACATGACCAACCATGCCTATTTTAACCTGCGTGGAGCCGGCCAGGGAGATGTCCTGGGCCATGAAGTCTTTATCGCCGCTGATTTCTACACCCCTTCCGACACAACACTGTTGCCGACGGGTGAAATTTTGCGCGTCCACGGCACTCCCTTGGACTTCACCAAACCCGCCACCATCGGATCCCGCATTGCACAAGTAGCCCCCGGCTATGACCACAATTTTGTGGTGCGCCCCCAGCCCCAACACCTTCGCCTCGCCGCCCGCGTAAAAGAACCCCACACCGGACGGGTGATGGAGGTGCTCACTACGCAACCGGGAATTCAGTTTTATACCGGTAATTTTCTTGATGGCACCGTTTCTGGCATCGGCGGGCCTTACCTGAAGCATTATGGCTTTTGCCTGGAAACTCAGCATTTTGCCGATTCCGTCCATCACAGTCATTTTCCCTCCATTCTGGTACATCCCGAACGGGCCTACCATGAAACAGCAGTTTATCGATTTTGCACCGATAACCAGGGCTTGGACCGAAAATAACTTCTGATAATTCAGGCAGTACCCATCCTGTTCCAGCCGCCGTCATGTTAGGGACCGCGCAAAAATAAATTCGTGTTTTACGGCGCAGAAATTTTGGCCGCCAGCGAGGCGTGAGTGAGGCGCATACCCCGGCAGTGGGTCTGAAACGAGCGAACAACGAAGCTGGAGGCCAAAAGGACCAGCCGGAAAGTGCGAAGTTATTTTTGCCCGGTTCCTTACGTCCGGGTGCCGTGAAGCATACCCGCAGTTCCGCCCTTGGCTCGGGAAATGTCAGAAATGGCTGCGCCACAGGGCAGCGCTTTTATTTAAGTCTGAGATTACCTACAATCCATACGGTATACAGCGCATCGACACGAATGATGCCTTTGGAGGCCCAATTTCATGTTTCTTCGCAATGGTGCTTTACGGATTTTTCGCCTCTTCGGCATCGATGTGTTCATCCATTGGAGTTGGCTGATTATCGTTTACATCGATTACCAATCTCCCTGGGCCAATTTCACCAACCCGATATGGAACCTCTTTGTTATTCTGGGTCTTTTCGCTATCGTGCTCACCCATGAATTTGGTCATCAACTGGCCTGCCGCTCCGTCGGCGGTACCGCCAACACCATCATCCTCTGGCCCTTTGGCGGCATTGCCTTCGGTCAACCGCCATGGAAAGCTCCAGCCATGCTTTGGACCGTGGTAGCCGGACCACTGGTCAATGTGGTGTTGTGGCCCATTCTTTTCCTGCTTAACCACATGGCCGTCACAAGCCACTTGCCCGTTTCCACCGATGTCGTGGTTTTCATCCATCAGATGTACTTCATCAATTTTATTCTGCTGGTGTTTAATATCTTGCCGATTTATCCGCTGGATGGCGGAAAGATTCTCTGGTCGCTTTTGTGGTTTGTGCTTGGTGACGGGCTTTCCCTCCAAATCGCATCCGGCATTGGTATGGCGGCAACGGCGGTCGGAATGCTCTGGTATGGCAGTTTGCTGATGCATGGCCATAGCGCCTTTGGCGGCATTTACATGTTGTTCATGGGCGTTTTCCTGCTCATGAATGCCTGGCAGGGATTTCAACTCGGTGCACGGCTGCGCCTGGAACGCCGCGGCAAAATTCACCCCTCCGATGTCTCCACCGACACCCACACTCACGCCCATTGCCCATCCTGCAACCTGGAACCGCCGGTCGGAGAATTTTTCCAATGCGGCAAATGCGGGCAGAAATTTGATCTCTTCGCCGACCACGGGGTTTGCCCCCATTGCGGCCAGAACTATCTGGCCGCATCCATCACCTGCCCGAAGTGCCGCACCTCCAATACCATCGCCGCCTGGCTCGGTGAAGATTATGTCCGTAGTGTATCAACCGTCGCCGTCGGCCCACCGGGCAGCCAGACCGACCGCTGAAATATCGGCCACCGGCCAACACCACAAAGCCTGGAGAATGCTATGTCCCGCCATCTGCTTTTCATCACCATACTAATCTACCCGCTGTGCCTGCCCATCGTTGGCTGCAAGTCCAAAAACGCCGGCAGTTCCGTCAAGCAGGGCATCACTTATGTTTACCACCTTAAGGGAATTGTCAGATCCCTGCCCGTCCCCATGCAGGGACCACCCAGCATGATGATCAAGATGCAGGCTAGCCCCCATTGGATAGGTATCAACGGCAAGGTCACGCCAATGGAGGCCATGACCATGCCCTGCCAACTGGCCAAAAACGTTTCTGTAGCGGATCTGGCCGTGGGCGATAAAATTGCGTTCACTTATAAAGTCAACTGGGTGCAAGACACCATGTTGATCACCCGTATTGCAAGGCTGCCCCCAACAACAGTCATCAACTTTAACCTTTCCATAAATAAACCATAACTGTAACCCGCCTGGTTTTCAGGCCCGTCTCCATTGGTTACAATTCAGTCTATGTGGAAGCGTACCAAATTTATGAAATTCCTGGCACGGCTGGTATCGGTTGGCGGCCCCGTGCTTGCCGTGCTTAGCGCTTTGGCGGCCGCGCATCTGGCGTTTGGCCGGGCCGGTGGTGGTGAGGGTTTCAGTGGAGGAGGAGGTGGTGGTGGTGGTGGAGGAGGAGGCGGCGGGGGATTGATGTACCTGCTGGTTTACCTGGTGGTACAACAACCTGAAATCGGTATCCCCCTGCTCATCGGCTGTGGTATCTTTTACTATTTCACCCATCGCAGCGTGGCTGGTTACGTGCGGACCCAACGCACACAAAATGGCCTCGAAGCCATTGACGGCAATGCGGAGATGGCCGCGCTCAATGCCCTGAAGTTGCGCGATCCGGCATTTTCTCCAGATCTTTTCTACAAACGTGTCGGCACCGCGTTTCTTAAAATTCAGGATGCCTGGAGTGCCCAAAACGTGGCCACGGTCCGGGCCTTTATTTCTGACGGCGTCCATGAACGCTTTCAGATTCAATTTGCCCAGCAGAAGGCCGAAGGTTACCGCGATCGCATGGAACGCGTGAATCTGGACCACATCGCCTTGATGCATTTGACCAGTGACAACGTGTTTGATTCCGCCACGGTTCGCATTGATGCCAGTGCCCTGGACCAGCACGTTTCACTCACGGACGGCTCAGTGATTTCCGGCGGCTTCAGCAACACTACTTTTGCAGAGTATTGGACCTTTCTGCGCCGGCGAGGTACGAAAACTACCAACAAGGACGGACTCATTGAAGGCTGCTGTCCCAACTGTGGTGCCCCTATTGAAATCAATGCCGAAGCTCGTTGCCGTAATTGCCAGGCTCTTCTACGCAGCGGCCAATATGACTGGGTACTGGTAGATATCGCCCAGGAATCCCAATGGCAACCGGAATACCCGCGAAACCTCCCCGGTGTGAACCAGCTTCAGCAAACCGATCCGAATTTTAACCTGCCGGATATTGAAGATCGCGTCTCCGTCATGTTTTGGCGAAAAACTCTCGCCGATCGTCTTGGAAGGGTGGATCCGCTGCGCAAAAATGCCAGCCCCGAATTCTGCAACGCCTACGAAAAATTGCTGCACCCTCCACTGGAACCGAACCGCAAGCGCACTTTTTGGGGCGACTGCGCTGTGGGCGCGGTGGAAGCGCTGGGGTTGATTCCCGGACCACCCTTTGACCGCATGCTGGTGGAGGTCCACGCTTCCGCCAGGCTCTATGAAGATGCCGGCAACGGCAAGATTCTTCGCATGATGCAAAGCAATGTGGCTCTTTATTTATTTGTGTTGCAGCGGGCCAGTGGAGTCCAAACCTCCATGGCCTCCACCATTTCTGCAGCCCATTGTCCGAGTTGCGGCGCTCCGGAATCTGATGATACCTCCAGCACATGCTCCTTTTGCGGCGCTGTACTTAATGACGGTTCCAACGGTTGGGTACTCACGGATATTTTGCCCATGTCCAGCACCCCGGCCCAGGTGCTCCTTGCCCAATTGGATAAGGTTCCCTCCATGGCCGACCTGACGGATCCTTTTATGCGGGACCAAGCCATGGTAACCGCCAATCTTCCGCAGCGTCCTCCGCCGCAAATTGCCGGACTGGTTGCCTGGGCGGTTAAGACCACCACCGGTGGCGGTGCGCTGGACCCCGCCGAGCGGGAAATGCTGACTCAAGTTGCCCGCCGTCAAAATGTCCCCCAGGAACAACTGCAGCGATTGCTGGATGCCGCCCAACGCGGCCAATTGCAGACACGCGAGCCGGCATCCGGTGAAGAAGTGCGGCTGTGGCTGGGTTCCCTCATTCGGGCCGCTCTATCCAACGGTCCACTCACGCCATCCGAGCTGCAACTGTTCAACACCATTGGAGCTAACTACTCTCTGGGTGCCTACGATGTGCGAACCCTCATCAAACAACAGCAGGGAGCTCTTTATGCCAACGCCGTCGCAGCACTCCGCCAGCAAAAAGTCAATCGCGCAAGCGGCACACTCCCATCGGCTGCGGCGTAAAAGCCGATAGCCCCTATCAACAACTGTCCATCGACCGCCCATGTGACTGCGTGATAAAAATGCCGGCCTTATGCAACATGCGGGTGATTTCCGCAATACTTGGCGATCCAGGCAGTTCCACCATGTGTCCGGACAAAATTCTCGCTCCAGACTCCGTCCGCGCATAACAGGCCAGCACCCGGTCGGCCGTCGCCGCATCCGGACACGTAATCAGCACACAATGATGCGCCTGTACATGACGCACTCCGTCGAACCACCCCCGGATCTCATGCACAACGTTGGCGGGCAACGGCTTACTGGAGGCATTGGTCAGGGTTTCCAACACCCGTTCGACCGTCCAGCCGGCACTGGCCGCGCGAACAATGGACTTTTTGGTTATTTTCAGCAAGTTGCCAACAGCACCCTTTCCACTGCGCTCACAAAACTGTCCACACAGCACGTGCACCGCCGGTGCTGCAGCCACAAATACCAGATCAAAATTAGGCTGTACCAGCAACGGCTTTTCCGACACTATTTGCGGTTGGTCATACACAAATTCTTCGGTTAGCCCCAGCAGGTAACGGCCGATGGCATTCACCTGAAAATAAACCACATCCTGGCCGTCGCGATCATGGCCAAATGTCACCCCTCCCATTCCGGCTACATGGTGAAATAACACGGACCGCAGGCTTTTTATCCATAAATTCTCCCACACTTCCGGCTGCGTTGCCGGCATGCCGATTGATCGATAGGTATAGTTGAGTTCATTCCAGATCACTGTATCTTTAGCTTCTGCAATGTACGGATTTTCTTTCGTCGCCTGGTACCAGAGGAACTGATCCGCAGGTATGTAGCTTGGCGACGGATACGCATCCACCGCCTGTGCAATCACCGGCCGCAAGTCACCAAGCCGAGATTTTTTTCCCTTGGGTAGTGTTAATCCCCCAAAAGGCTTCCTGAAAAGATCATTAACTTTGAATGCTCCCCGAACTTGGCTGGCGATCATCGCATCGGCCAGATGCCGCACACGCTGCTGCGGAGAAAGGCGCAGGAATTCCTGGCCTTCTGCCGTCGGTTGAAGATCACGCCATGCGTCGTCCACTCCGTGGTCTATAAACTTCGACCGCAAGGCCAGCCCAACCGCAAACTCCGCTCGCCTAAGGTCCCGCGGAACATAAGAAGGGCGATCAGCAAAGTAAGACTCTGCACTGCGCAACCATTCCGGCAGCGGCATGAGTGCGGCTGCCAAATTGGACATATCCTGCGAATAAATCTCCCCATCTGTTCGCATCCGCAGGGGCTTCAACGCCGTTTGCGTCAGCACCACCAGCAGATCTTCCACCATCCATGGACAACTAAACATTTCTGCCGCCGCCGCCGCCGGCACGGGTCGCACGACCGCCGGACGTCGCAAGGACTCATAAGCTGATGGCTCAATCATCACCAGCAAGTCCCGGGTTTTCGAATCCAGAAAGGGAATCAGTAAAAGGTGCTCCACTGCCAGCCCCAGCAGCCGATAGAATGCCTCGCGGCCACCAAAATCCATATGCTCCGCCATTGGCTCCACACGAAGCGTACGACTCTGTTCCAGGCATATCTTGACCAGCTTCTGCACGTTGCCAAAAACATCCGGGTTGTCCATCGGTGAACGCAACGGACCTCGAAGATGCATTTGTTTCATCCATGTGGCTTTGTCCGTTGCCGCCAGAAAACCACCCACCCAGATACGCGAGCGTGCGCTTGATTCAACTTCCTGGTCCCGCAGATGATGGCCACCTATCATGTCCAGTTGCGCCACCTGATCCGAAGTAAAAAGCCGGGACAGCAAATGGTTGATGTAAATATCGTTCGGCAAGCGATCATTAAAGTCCATTGCCTTTAGCATGTCCCAGACCGGGCCGCCCGCCTTGCCTTGGCGAATTTCCGACTTCTTCCAGTCGGCATCCAGCCACTTGGCCGCTACCAGCGCTTCCACCCCGGGTACCGTACCACGAGCCACCACGCTGGCCGGATAAATCAGGTTCCGCAGCAAAGTCTGCCGCGTGCCGACAGGAGTTTTCTCCCACGGCGGCATCATCTGCCCCAGCACCATGAACATTTCGTGCACCGGCATCCCGTCACTGGTCGGTCTCACTTTATGCATACCCGGGAGGTACTCACCGGTATTGAACCACGCCATCTTGCTATTCCCTTATTTCACCTTAAACCGGGACGGCCTTTTCCGTAGCCGCCCATTCTGTTGCATGAATAATTCTATACTCATATCCTTGTTCACATAAAAATAACTGTCGCTTCATGGCAAACTCCTGCTCCACCGTATCATGGGAGACCAGTGAATAAAAATGGGCCTGATTGGCACCCTTTTTGGGCCTTATAATACGTCCCAATCGCTGTGCCTCCTCCTGCCGCGAACCAAAAGTTCCCGATATCTGAATCGCCACCGACGCCTCCGGCAGATCCAATGCGAAATTCGCTACCTTCGAAACTGCCAGGACCCCCACCTTACCAGCCTTAAAATCACCATAAACCTGGTCCCGCCGTCGTTGCGGTGTCGCACCCGTAAGCACCGGCGCTCCAATCAGCTTCGCCAGCGCCTCAATCTGCTCTACATACGTGCCGATCACCAGCGCCGGCTCACCGGAATGCCGCTTGAGAATCTCCAGCACCATCGCCAACTTATCCGGATTTTCCGCCGCGATCCGAAACTTGTTGCGATTCTCGGCCAGTGCATAGGTCATCCGTAACGATTCCGACATTTTCAGCCGAACCTCCGTACATACCGCAGTGGCAATCCAGCCCTGGTGCTCCAGATCCTTCCACGGCACATCCGCCTTCTTCGGGCCGATCAGGGCAAAGACTTCATCTTCCCGCCCATCTTCCCTTACCAGTGTAGCCGTTAGGCCCAGACGTCTCCGGGCCTGTAAGTCTGCGGTAATCTGAAATACCGGAGCAGGCAGCAGATGAACTTCATCGTAGATGATCAGCCCCCAGTTTCGGCCATCAAAAACCGCCATATGCGGAAACCCGCCCGATTTGTTCTTGCGATGCGTCAGCACCTGGTATGTTACCACCGTCACCGGACGAATTTCCTTGCTCTGCCCCGTGTATTCCCCAATTTGCTCCGGCGCCAGGCTCGTTTTGTCCAGCAATTCCGTTATCCATTGTCGCACCGCCGTCACGCTGGAGGTCAAAATCATCGTGGAGCACTGCAACTGCGCCATCGCCGCCATCCCCACAATCGTTTTCCCCGCACCACAGGGCAACACAATCACGCCAGATCCGCCTCGATCACTGCCACCGGCATGAAATACCTCCGCCGCCTCCCGCTGATAATGCCGCAATTCAAACGCCTTGCCGCTCAGGCTTTCCGGTATCCGCAGCCCGATCGCCAGATTTTCTCCACCCACATACCCCGCCAGATCCTCCGCCGGATAACCAATCTTGACCAACGCTTGTTTGATCTGCCCGCGGGCTGACAATGGCACAAGAAAAGTAGTCGGCGAAAGACGCCGCAGCAGATGTGGTTTTACCTGCTCCTGCCTTGATATTTCCTCCGCCAGCGTAACATCCGTGGCGGACAATATCATGTCCGCCTCATGCCGATTCAGACGCAATTTTCCATACCGACCCGCCAGATCCCGCACCTGCACCCGCACATGATCCGGCACAGGATATTTCGCATACGCTTCCAGCGATTCAATGATCCACACCGGCGTACACCCAGCAGCACACGCATTCCACACCGACAGCGGCGTAATCCGATAGGTGTGAATATGCTCAGGCGATTTCACCAGCTCCGCAAACCGCGCCAGCACATCGCGCGCTGCCCCATAATGCGGACTGTACACTTCCACCAGCACGGTTAAATCGCCCTGGACAATTAATGGATTTTCAGCAGCAACCATCAGGACTCCCGGCCTCGGCCAAACCATCGCCATGTTACCGTATTATTGCCAAATTGCATCCGAGTTTTTATGGGTCTTGGGGTGTGGTTCTTCGTGGCCGGCACCCCTTCATTTTATCATCCCTGCATGGATGTTGAGGGCTGGAATCGTCAACGTTCTCCCTCACTGCTGAGCGCAGATATCCTGGGTCCAACAACATCATGATTGCATCTCCAATATTCCCATCGGCGTGATTGGCAGGCCAAAACACCGTAAATGGATACGATTGAGTGCAACGTTTCATGGATTTCCTTTGCTTGGCGGCCGCCGGCAAGGTAGTGATCGGCTTGCTGCGCAATTGCCAATATTGCTATAAGAGCTGATTCGTAACGGCAATAACGATCTGCCAAATTGCCACAGACCAACCACCTCCGTGGTTGATGATTAACGGTGGGGCGCAAGCGGCACCTTCATGAATGTGATCTGTCGAGATTCTTTTGCCCTAACCAGTGCGGCAATATCGAGGTGAGAATGTATAATCAGTTGCTTGGTGTTCTTTTCCAGAATCAGCGGCCCTGGGCCGAAAGGATCGCGGATTTTATCGAACGCCGCCCTGCCGCCAAGCAAGTACGCAATCGCCGCCCGGCAGATCGCCCGATGAATCATGACATCGGCACGAATAATCCAGACCCATCCGGGCTTGGTTTGTGCACACTCCCGCAGTATGAAGCTTCCCCGCGTTTGCCACCTCGCGGCCCGTTGGTTGAGCGATTTCAGGCTGTTGATGACCTGCGGGTAAGGTTCTCCCAACGTTGCCGCGATAGACCGGTCGCGCCTTTCCAACACTGGAAGGGCCGCACGCAGTTCCGCAGGAAATCCAATTGGCATGCGTGGAACACTCGGAGCTTTGCTTTGCCTGTTGGGATGTTTGTAAAATTGCGCCTTCCACGTTTGCCGCCATATTCTTCGGATCAGGGTTTGTTTCCTCGTGCGAAGGGCTTGCCGCATAAATGAGTGGGCTATGTGCGATTTGGACCGCCATACCGTAGCCGAATTTTCCAACCTCCGCATATTGCTTAAGACCATTTGCAGAGGGCGTAGGCCCGCATTCGGCAAAGTGCCAATGTGCGCAGCGATCGCCCTGAAAATAATGCCGTCCATGCTCCAGGAGACGAATGGACCGATCATTGATCTTTCCTGACCGATGCGCTGTGTCAAAATCAACACGTCGTTGATTATTTGTGACGCTTTATTCCAATGTCTTTTGCGCCATTCCAGACGTACTTCCAGTATAGCTGTGTCCATAAGCACCCGGGACTGCTGTTGCGCTGCCGTCGGTGCTGCTGTACCCCAACGGCCGTAGAGGGCCGCATCTCCCCAGTTGCAATAGGGCATTTTGCCCGCGAAGTGCAGCAGCGCCAATGCCTTCCGACTGGCCTGCATATCCCGGATAATCTGCTTATTGATTGGAAGATTCCATATCGTATATGTCGGCTCGTAAGCGGAGCGAACCTCTATGTCTGCGCCTCCAGAATTATCTGCAAATGCCTGATAATAATACAATGCGGCGTTCTCAGAAAGCGCCGCTTTGGCCGGTCGCGAGTCGTTGGCATTTAGTGCGGCACTCTTAATGACAAGCACTGCGCCCAGCAGATAAGTCACCCAGTTTTTCATGCCAATATATCCGTCATTTTCCCATATCCTTCATATAGCATGCCCCCCCTTCATCCATGGTACCGCAGTGGCAGACCATAAACCGCGGTCGGTCATGACCATTGTGATCATTTCTCGGCCTCAATGCAGTGGCACCGTCAGCGAGGCCTCCAGTTTTGCGGTCGCCGATCCTACCAGATATGATGTATCCAAATGGGAGCGGATGAGCAGCCGATCGGCGTTCTTTTCCAGAATTAGTGGTCCCGGGCCGAATGGATCGTGGATTTTATCGAACGCCTCCCTGCCGCCAAGCAAGTAGGCCAACGCCGCCCGCAGTTCCGTGCGATGGGCCTCTGTACCGCATTGGGCTGCATAATAGGATGGTTCCCACCATGGCATTGCCAGCGTACGTAATACCGGATTACCACTGGCAGAATCCTGCATTTTGATGTGGCGACAAGCCCTTTTCACAGCCAACATGCCTCGTGGATATGGGGTGGCCATCGCTTCCTCCAATTCCTTATCATGCCGCTCCATGGCGGAAATGGCGGCCCGAACTTGCGCGGCAAAGTCGGCCGGTACCGGCGGTAGAGGCTTGGAGCGCTGTCGGACTTGCCCATTTTTCTCCTGCTTGCCCATCGTCACTACCCACTGCCAGATGGACGCTTCGAGATGTCGTTTGAGAAGTTGCCGCATGACAATACGTAGAGGCTCGGGGCTACCGGGCTGCAGAGCCGCCGTCATGGGGGTTAACGGCGGCAGGTTATCAACCAACGGTTGGAGCGCCCGCAATTCCGCCTTTGGCAGCAAGGCGCTATTCCTCGCCAGCGTGCCAATGTAAATATCGTTCATCACGTCCTCGGTGAATATGCCCAGCGGCATGTGACCCTCGCCTACATCGTGGGCCATGACAAAGGCCGCCGCCACCAGGCTATTGGCTATTTTCCAATGCTTTTTGCCCCAATCCCGCCGCGCCTCCAGCAAGGCAATCTCACCTAGCACGCGCGCCGGCCCCAGAACCTTCAGCGGTGGTACGAAGTTAAATTGGCCGAAGATGGGCTTAACACCCCAGTTGCACGCGGGCATTTTGCTGCCCAGTCGCAGCAGCCGTAGTGACCATTTGGCCGCTTGAAGCTGGCGCAGTGTGGTTTTGTCAAGCGGATAGTCGCTTACGCGGGGAAAAGCTCCGTTGATGGTGCGTACGGGTATCCGTGGCATGGCCTGAAATGCTTGATAGTAATATAAAGCTGCATTTGCCCCCGGCCGCAATTCCACAGGTGGTAAGGCCGCGGCTGCCGTCGCCCAGCCGTAGGAAACCAAGATAACGACACTCACATATACGACAAAATAAACGCTTAACTGATGGCTGGCACGCGATACTCGCAATATATTCATGGCTTGCAACCCCTGCAGGACCAATTGCCGCCTTTTTAGAATCAATAAATGTTATCACCTCTGCGGCAGTATTGTCAAGAAAAATTGGTCGCGAGCCTTGTCAACAGTTTGGGGTGCGTTAACCTGAACGTCAGCAAAAACAACGCTGTAAGCTCGACTTTTGCCGATTTTGGAGGCACCCCAAGGCGTGATTGCACAGGAATTTTAAGATGGTTTGGCGTTTCTGCACACCCGTACAAAACACGGGATGTGCAAAGGCTCCGGGCCACCTTCAAATGCCTGTGAAATCAGGCTTTTCAGCTCCACCCAAAATGGCAAAAGTCGGGCTAAGCCACGCGCCTGTTTTTTGCAGAGTATTACCATGCCACCAATTATGGCCGCACCCCCACCATGCGCTTCTTTGTTTACCCGCCGGTCGTGGCTATGATAATCAACATGCTCAAACGATTCGACCAACCCGATTTATCCTGCCTCAGCGATAACAAAGCACTGGCCATTGCCGCGTTTGGACAATCAGTCGCCGCCTACCGCTATATGGTCCTGGCGGAAAAGGCCGCCGATCCGCGTCTGCGCACCGGCCTGCAGGAGATGGCTGCCCGCGAAAACAACCGCCGAACTCAACTCCAGACGCTGCAGGAAAAGCTATTTTCGTCCACCTGTTTTTTTCTCGACAGCCATGAAAAAAACATGGTATGTGTCGGTCCGCGCATTCTTGACGCCCGTGATCAGGCTCATTTCGATGAAGCTTTGAAGTTGCTCATCGCCAGCGAAAAACGCATCGCCGGGTTTTATGCACGTTATGCCGCGCAGACTGGCCGGTCGGAAATTAAGGAAACATTTTCCACCTTCGCAGATGAGAGCCTGCATCGCGTGAGCCTTTTGCGCCGCATGGGCCAGGATATCGGGCGGCAAATCAACGAACCCTGCCCTTTGCAGTTTCTGCGCCCCACCACCACCCACCGCCAGTAAGTTGCCAGTTCCACGACGCCAAATTTCCAACCGGGTGGACTTGCCCTGTCACCTGCTTTGCGCTTACCATAGTCGCTGATGAATAACTCTTTAACAGCCAACGGTTCCTCCCGTCCGCCACGATCCCATGCCGCGCTCTGGTTGATCGGCATTGCCCTGCTGATAAATGCCGTCGTACTGGCCTGGCCGAAAGGCGATCAGACCAATTTGTTCTCGGACAGTGCCTTAAGGGCCGCCTTTCAGGCTCCATTGGTATCGAATCATGGTAATTATGTGCTGCCGCTTCGTCTGGGAGCTAAATCCTGGGGGTTGGCATTGGTAAATCCTCGCCGGCGGGTGTTTTGCGTTTACCGCTTTCTCGAAAATGCCTCGCGATTACGGCTCGTTGCCGCCCGCGATTATCGCTATGACATGCGGCTGCGCGATTACAATAACACCTCGCCGACGCCGGCGCAGGTAAAAGCCATGGTCGAAATGATGATACCGCCCCACCGTGTGAACAAACTTCCACCGGGAAATCCCGCAGGCAATAAATCCGCCACGCACCATGGCGTGCCACGGCCATGAACATAGACGCTCGGCGAGGTGCGGTTTAACTTGCAAATTCGCCGGCGACCCGGTAAAGTCTAGTGTATACACCGTGCAATTTAGGAGTTGCCTATGGCTAAAATGTTTTATAGTCTCGACGAAACAACCGCCAAACTCAACGTGGCAGCGGACAAGCTCAAAGAGCTTGTCGAACAGGGTAAGCTCCGGGAGTTTCGCGACGGCGCCAAGGTTATGTACAAGGTCGATCAAGTGGATCTGCTCTTACGCGACATGTCCGGTGGAACCGGTGCCGGGTCTGGTGTGTTAAACTTGGCTTCTTCCGCCGGCGACAGCGGTATCGCCCTGGCGGGAGATTCGTCTGCGGGAACCAAGGCCCCGTTATCAGGCGGAACTAAAACTCCGGCCGCCGCGGGAACCGGTGCGGGAATCAAACCGCCTCCCATTAAAGTTTCTCCGGCCACCGGGCCTATGAAGGTGTTTGATGAACGTGAAGTCAAGCCCATTGATGCCAGTGCTCAAACCCAGATTACCTCACCGGTTTATGATGCAATTTCCCCATCCGGTCTGGATTCCGTCGGCAGCGGCTCGGGGCTGTTGGATTTAACCCGTGAAAGTGACAATACCAGCCTGGGAGCCGAACTGCTCGATGAAATTTACCCCGGCGAAGGTTCCAAAGCCGGTCAAACCGGAATTGGGTCCGCTTCGTCCGGCGTGTTTGATCATGCCGCACAGACCAGTGCCGGCGCTGCCGCGGTTGCCACGGGGGCCGAACCCACCGGGCCTATGGTCAGCAGCTATTCACCGGTGGTGGAAGCTCCGGATCCGACCGCGGGAATCTTCGGTGGCTTTGCCCTGGCGGCAATTTTAGCGATGGCTTTGACCATTATTGTCAGTGCCGCCGGTGTACAAGGCTTTGAACCAGGCTGGCTGCACACACTCGCTTCAAACTTGCTTCTCTTCGCCGGCTTGCTGGTCTTGGTTGCCCTGCTGTTTGGTTTTGTTGGATTTTTCGCCGGAAGAGCGGCTTCGCGGTAATCACCGGCCACAAATTCAACCCGGTGGCTTGGGGGTCCAAGCAGTTGTTTCCTGAAACATGATCCCGGCACATGATCAAAGCCAGGATGGCATTTTAATTTTGAAAATGGAGATTCTTTCATGACTCGCTTGGTATTTCCCAAAGTTCTTCGCGTGGCCCTTATGGCTGGACTTTTGACCACCTTAGTCGGCACCACCGGATGTGTCTCCCAGGAACAATACAAACAATTGGAAACCGCATTTAACCAGATGCGATCACAATTGGCCGCCGCGGACCATCAACTTAGCACACTCCGCGGTGAAATTGCCGACTTGCAGGCCCAGATCGCTGAAAAAGACCGCCTGCTGAATGCCCAGGGTGGTGGAACGGCTGCCCTGCTCAATGAAGTCAAAGCCCTCAAGGCCCGCTTGGCTCGCTTGCAGGCCCGGTATAACAAACTGCTGGCTTTGGCCGGCAGTGCTCCCCAGCTTCCGGCAGCCGTTAACGATGCCTTGGCCCGTCTGGCCGCCGAGTATCCCAACTTACTGGAATACAATCCCAAGCTGGGCCTGATTCGCTTCAAGAGCGATTTGCTTTTCGATCTCGGTTCCACCGTGGTGCGCCCGGCTGCCCGCTCCGCACTCAAGAAGTTCGCTGCCATCCTGGACATGAATTCCATTTCTGATAACGAAATCCGCATCGTCGGAAACACCGATAACGTACCGATTCGTCGCAACCGCGCCAGCGTTATGAACCCCACCAACTGGTATTTGTCTACCAATCGCGCCATTTCCGTCATGTACGTCCTGCGTCATGACGGCGTACTCGACCGCCGTATGCAAGTCGCTGGCTGGGGCAAAACCCATCCCATCGCCCCCAACGCCCCCCATCATCGCGGCAATCAGTTGAATCGGCGGGTGGATATTTTCATCCTCCCCATCAAGCTTAAATACAATCCCTATGTCCCTGCCGCGGATCAGCCTGCCGCCTCGCAGAATCCCACGAACCTGGCACCGGCCACCTCCACACCGGCCATGACCGGTGGCGAAACCGTGCCGCCCGCCGCCGGACAGTAATATCTTAAAAAAACGCCACCGGAATTATTTGGCGATGCTATTGGTAGATGCCTTCAGTGGTTCAACATCCACCGTCCATCCGCTGCCGCTCGTTGGGGCCGCCACATGAAAATTGTGCCGCATCGAATGATTCACCTTAATCTTTGAAAGCACCGCCACCGTGGGTGTGCCATCTGGATCAATACGCTCGATTTTTACTGGTAGCGATAGAACCGGATTGATCCAAAAATCCATTTGAATAAAAGCAAACGCCCGTTTATCCCGCGGTACCAGCCGTAGATGAATGAACTGAGGCTTCGCGGCCTCTCCTGCCGCATGGGCCTGGTTCGGTACAACGCTCACATGAAATTCCCGCAGCACCATGGCGGAGCTTTGACCTATGGGAATGGGAATCGGACCTTGGCCAAGCCGCAATGGATTGAATTTTTGCCCTCTCCCCACCAGTTGAATTTTGCGGTATATTTTCGCCGCGCCGTTACGATCAATCAGCCAGCGGCCATCAAAAATAATATCATGATCCGCATGATGGCGGGCAATAGCCCCATCCACCACCAGCATGTTAAAACGAATATCAAACTCTGTAGTGCCCCCTTTGCGCAAGTACCATATCTTCCCGATATTCATATCCTTTTCATCCGTTCGCAGATGATGCACCGTAACCTTCAGGTCCGCACTGAAATTATGCAGAGTTTGGCCACGGGCCTGCAGCATCTTCAACGCCGCCAATACCGCCGCCGACGGCCCCAAATGCCCCGGCTTGGGTGGCGCCACCGTTACCCCCGCTCGAGCCGTGCCAACTGCTGCCCCGCCAATCGCGATCATCATCCAGAGCAGCAAAGGAATAATCCGTCGCCATTTCCATTTCCTGTTTCGCAATGGCTTATCCTTTCTCAACACCATTCTGCCCGTAACCATCTTCGGCCAAACCATTGAACTCATTGCGAAACCTTTCCGGCTCGTCGAGCAACTTCACAATATCGCTAATATCACTGATACAATAATCCGCCCGGCCCGCAAATGACGGACGCGGCAGCACCCCGTCAACCAGCAGCACGCTGGCCACGTGCGACGCCTGCGCAACCTGTATGTCAAATATATTATCCCCAACCATCAATGTGGCATCCGGGCCAACCCCGTAATGGTGTAAAATACGCTGTAAACTTGCCGGATGAGGCTTAAACGGCGGCTCATCCCGTGTTACCAGCATTTCAAATGATAAACGATGCCGGCCGATAATACTCCGCACGCTTGACCGGCTGTTCCGCGTCAGTAAGGCTCTGTTCACTCTGCGACTGTCAAGCTCCCCCAGCATATCTACCACGCCGGCGCGAACGGAACACCGCTCCGCCGCTCGCCGTTCATGTTGTTCCAGAATTTTGGCAGCATCATCACGCTCCGATTCCGGCAGGCCGGCAATCCACTCTAATATCGGCCGCCGCTCGCTCAATCCCAATTCCACCCGCAATGACTCAAAATCCATTGCATCGTGCGTAAGGGTCCCATCCATATCGAATACAATAAAGCGGTAATCATGCGCCATCGCGGAGCCTCTTGATTCATTATATCCACAGGACCGCGCAAACGACAAAATCTGCCTCGCTCTATCGCCGTCAGATCTCACTGCTGCGCCCGTTTTGCTCCAGCCACAGCATCAATTGTTGGTACACCGGTGCTGGATGGGCCGATTCCGGTGGCAGCAAATTCGCCCTTTTGGCAGCCTGTGCCAGGCGCAGCATAACATCACCAACACCGGATTCCGGTATTATCACCTTGGCCCCGCGGTAATTGGTCAGCAACGATTGTATCGCCTTGGGCAGGCGTTTTTCATCAATATCTCCATTCCCCTTCAGGTACGGCAATTTCCACGTGCTGGGCTTGTTGGCATCCCCTACCCAGGCAAAACACCATGCTGGAAGCCGGTGCGTTCGGTGCAGCAAAACGGCCAGCCCCTGATCAAGTTGGTTCGGGCCTGTTGTCGGATACGACTCATCAGCAAACAGCGCTTCTGCGGGCCGAGGATCATCCATCGGACGATAAACTCCATGCACGCTTATCCACCACAGCGCCACGGGAGGGTGTGCATCCGCCAGATTCACCACCACGCGATGCCGCAATCCACCAGGCAAAATGTCTGCGGCATAGAAAACGCAACCGTCACTGACCGCCACCTGTCCAATGTGCTGGGCATGGGCATAGCGCACCGCCTGGTCCAGCGCCAACGCCAGAGATTGCTGTCCGAGGCGTAAAGTACCCGGCTTTTTCACCTCAATCACCAGATATTTTTGCAGATTGCGACTCAAGACAATATCCGCAAAATCAATCTGATACGTAATATCTCCCTTGGTCCAGTCCAGTACCCCGGTAAGCAAATCCTCCACGATGCCCTCTGCAACTTTTTCCGCCTCTTCGCCGTGGCGCAGGCGATCCAGCCGAGTGGCCGCAAAGGTTTCCCATGCCCCTTGCAGCTTTTGAATGCATGTTTGGTAGCTCGTCAGAGTCATATAATTTGGTGTTGTTACCGTCATATCACCCTTATAAACGCTCCAGATTTATATGGCCGAGACCTCACAAGCCTGCCAGCTACACCCTTAACCTGCTTCGCCCGCCAGCATTGGAAACACATTTTGCAGGGCTGGATACAACGCCGCATACGTGCGATAAAGCTTCGCGTACTGCGCCGCACGGATTTTGTGCGGCATACTGCGATGCTGAATCTTAATGATGGCCGTCGTCGCCTGGGCCACCGTCTTCCACACCCCCGTACCCACCCCCGCCAATATGGCCGCACCCAATGCGGCACCCTCGCTCACGTTCACGGTAACCACTGGCGCCTCGTACATATCTGCCTGCAGTTGCCGCCAAAATGAACTGCGCGCACCGCCGCCGCTGGCACGTACCTGATCCACATTAAGCCCCATGGATCTCATAATGACTACCTGTTCACGCATGCCGTAGGTAATGCCTTCCAGCACACTGCGAATCAGATGCGATTGCTGATGACGCGGCGTTAAACCAATAAAAGCTCCGCGTGCATACGGGTCCGGATGTGGACAGCGCTCACCGGTCAGATACGGCAGAAAAAACAGATGCTCTACCCCGGCCGGGGCCTGCTGCGCCTGCTCAAGGAGCCGTTCATACAGCACCCCCGGGTCTTTCTTTCGCCGCACCAGTTGCTCCACTTCACGCGATAAAAGCATATTTCGCAGCCATTGCAGCGATCCGCCCGCACTAAGCATACATCCAAAAACACACCAGGTTTCCGGAACCGCATGGCACATCGTATGTACACGCCCCTGCGGATCCGTCTGTGGCACACTCGATGCCGCGAAAATAACTCCGCTGGTGCCCATGCTGGCCGATAACAGCCCCGCCGACACCACGCCCGTGCCCACCGCACCGGCCGCCTGATCACCCGCTCCACCCACTACCGGTGTACCCTTGCGCAGCGGTATGAATTCCGCAGCCGCCGCCGAAAGTTGACCGGTAATTTCCTGCGATTCGCTGATCCGGGGCAACCAGGATGAATCAATACCCAGGCGATCAATCAGCTCCTTGCTCCACCGCCTGTTCTTCACATCAAACAATAACGTCCCCGACGCATCCGACACCTCTCCGGCATATTCATCCGTTAATCGGTATCGGATGTAATCCTTGGGCAACAGCACATGTCGGCATTTTTCATATCGCGCCGGCTCGTTGGCACGTAACCATAAAATCTTCGGTGCCGTAAAGCCGGTCAGCGCCGGATTGCCCACCATGTTGATCAGGCTTTCGCGCCCGCCCGCCAGCGTTTCAATTTCCCGGCACTCTTTGGCCGTGCGTTGGTCATTCCAAAGCAAAGCCGGACGCAATGGCCTGGGACCATCCCCCAAAAATACACTGCCATGCATCTGTCCCGACAATCCTATCGCGGTAATTTCAGAACCATGGATTCCGGCTTTTTTCAGAACAGAACCAGTAGCTAATACCACCGCCCGCCACCAGCCTTCAGGATCCTGTTCGCTCCAGCCCGGACGTGGCGTTTTTAATACATGTGCCGATTCCGCGGTCGCTACCACCTTGCCCTGTGGGGTAAGCACCAAAGCCTTGGTAGCGGATGTGCCGATGTCCAATCCTAATAACGCCATCAATAATACCCCTGTGTTAAAGCTGTTTTCATGTAGGCCATGGTTGAATGGCGTTTAACCACACACCATTGACCATCAAGATCAGGATATAACATCCCGATATGCAACACCATCCCTTTTTTTCCTCTCTCTTGCCTGGCCAGGCACAGTTGATCCCCCGGCTGCTTAATGCTTCAGCAAGATCACCATGGCGATGGCCCCGATCACCACACAATAAATCGCAAAGGGCGTGAGCCGACGGGTTTCAAAATAAATCATCAAAAACTTGATGCTCAGGTAAGCCGTTATTCCCGCCGCCAACGCCGCCGGAACGGTAATACCGAGTATAGCCCGGGCCTCCGGCTTAAAAAGCGCCGGCAGCTTCAATAACCCCGCCGCCCCAATCACCGGCGTGGCCAGCATAAACGCAAATCGGCACGCCTCTTCATAACTAAGCCCGGCCAAAATGCCCCCCACAATAGCCACCCCGCTGCGCGATATGCCCGGAAACAGCGCCAACGTCTGCGACGCTCCTACCAGCGTCGCCGCCGGAAAGGTCAAATCTTCCGCCCGCTTTTGCTGCCCTTTCTCCGCCTTGCGTACCGCCAGCTTTTTCATAAAATCTCCCAGAAACATCACCCCGCCGTTGATTATCAAAAATAGCGCTACCATCCAATAATAATGCGCATCATCAAAAAACAAAGTAAACTTTTTCTTAAATGCAAAACCTACCGCCCCCACCACCAGTGTGCCCGCCACCAATAGCCACGCAAACTTGCTTGGCTCGTCATACACCAGGCGGCGCCGTTTCAGGCTGCCCCAGTACGCCACCAGCACAATTTTCCACTGTTTCCAGAAATAAATAACCAGTGCCAATGCCGTAGCCAGATGCAGTGCCACCACAAACGACAAAAAATGTTTGTTATGGGCATTAAAATGCCAGTGCAGCAGGGCTTTGGCTACAATAATCTGTCCCAGGCTGCTGACCGGAAAAAGCTCCGATACCCCCTGCAGTATCCCCAGCAAAATCGCTTGCCATAATGCCAGATGCGTCATGCTATACTCCTTTACTTATGCACCATTGTCGCAGCATTTCATTCGCTGCCGCTTCGCATTGCCAGCACCCGCCGGTGTCATCGGCAATGGATGACGTTATCATGCAGATCGCGGCGCTGATGGCAAGCCTCCATCGCCGGATTATTTTTGTATGCCCGGGCTGCATTTGTGCCCGGCTTCCGACCGCCGCCTACAATACGACAGCAGGCCAGGACGTTGGCTGCCGCCTGCCGCGGCAATTAAAATATCCGGCTGTCCAGCAAGGTGTTAGAAATGACCCAATATCGACGTTTATTTTCCTTACCATCCCTCCGGCTATACCTGTATGCTGCGTTGCTTATCATGGCCGGGTCGCCCTTGTACATCCAACGCACCTGGGCCCAGCAGCCGCCTGCTGCAACCACAACTGAAATCTCTACGCGCCGCATCCACCCCATGACCGATATCGCCGCCCTGAACCGTATGGTCAATGCTGCCAGACTCCAACATCAGCCGGCCGAGGCCTTCCATAATCTGGTGCTGGCTGCCACCACCGGAAAAGTTCCTCCCGCTCAACTCCGCAAACTCATCATGGCCCTCATCGGACCCGATCGTAACCCCGGCATCCTGCACAAACTGGCTCTGGAGCACGCCCCTTCCATTAACATTCATTCTCTCTCTTATGCCACCTGGCAATATACACTCCTGGGAATGGCCGCCCAACGGGTGCGCCAAACCTCCGTCGCGACCAGGTTTTATCGCCTGGCAGCTAAGCAAAACCCCTCCTTCTGGCCCGCCCGCCGCAATCTGGTGCAAACTCTGCTTCAGGAAGATCACTTTGCCGCCGCCACCACTCACGCGGCGCTTTATGTGCATGAGCAGCATTTCCAATCAGACGCCGCTCGCCTCCTGGTGCGTACTTACGCACGGCAGGACCGGCTCGCTCATGCCCTTCATCTGGCTTTGACTTTCCAGCGCCAATACCCGCAAAATTACCAAATCGCCCTCCAGATCGCTTCGCTATTTGCACAGCGCGGCCAACGCCAGCATCAGTTGCGGCAGCTTGTACGAATCATTCACAAGTTCCCCAGCCAACCCCACCCGTACAGACTGCTCATTGATCTGGCCGAAAACCTGGACAACTGGCCGCTTGCCGCCCAGTACCGCCATCTATTTATCCAACGGTTTCCCACCGCTACCCTGACTACGGTTTTCCGCGCTTCACGTTACGCCCGCCATGGCCATATCCACCAGACCGAAAAGATTTTCCTGGCCAAAGTGCGGGCGCATCCCAACAATGCCCAATTCCGTCAGGCCCTCATTGGCGTGGAATCTCTCCTTCACCAGCCGGCAAAGGCCGCCAGCGCCATTGCCGCCGCCTTGCTCCGCAACCACCGGCAATCCCTCGACGCCGTTCAGGACTTATGCGCGTGTTATCTCGCCGCCGGCAACAAAATCTCCGCCGTCCACTCCGCCGCACTCTTTGCCCACCACCATCCGCACTCGCCGCGTTGGCAAATCTTTTACGCACAGATATTGCAAGCAGCCGGACAAACCAGCCAGGCTGGCCGCGTGTTGAAAATCGCAGCTCTTCGCCACCCGCGTTCCGAGCTTGCCACCGAGGCTTGGGCTACTTTTCTCGCTGGCAGTACCAAACCCACCTTTCGCCGCCAGGCTCTAACCGTCATGCAGTCTTTTATGCACGACCACGGGGCGACAACATCACGCCTTAGCTTTCTGGCGGACCTGCAAATCACCATCGGCGACGATGCCGCCATGGTGCAAACCTATCAGCAAATCCTCACCCTCATGCCCGCCAATGGCACTGCCAATAATGATCTGGGCTACTATTGGGTCGGAAAACGCCTGCATTTGCGCACCGCCCATAAAATGATTACCCTCGCCTTAAAAAATTTTCCCGGTCAATCAGCATTTCGTGACAGCTTGGGATGGCTGTTGTATCAGCAGCACCGCTATCACCGGGCATTAGATCAGTTTGCCCGCGCCATCGCTTTGCCGGGCGGCCAGAATCCCGTGGGCCTCGAACATTATGCCGACGCCCTTTATCAGCTCAACCACAGCGTCGCGGCTATTTCCTATTGGCAAAAGGCCCTGCGACTTCTGCCGTCCGCTGCCCATTCATCAGCCCATGCCCGGATGGTCCGCATACGCATCCTGCGCCAGCTTCATCGCGCCAAAGTTCTCCGTAACTTATCCCACAGCCACGCTTCACAGCAACTATAAGTGGCATCTCATATATATGTTTATATTTTACAACGCCGGATCCGCCCTCCAGCCGCAACCCGCGTCCGGACCGCAGGCATCCCGCCTGCATTTTGTGCCGACAAGATGTCGGCGGGGTTGGTGGTCCAAAGCGGAGCGGGAGCCTTGCGCACCAGAATATGTTTGAGTTCCAGAGACTGGCCGGAGCGATCCTGGAGAAGTTTTTTTCGTCAGCTGCATTTCCGTCACAGCGGTGCCCACGGTCCCGCAACCCAGCAGAGCCAACCAGGTTTTCATTACACGCTCCGTACCAATGGCGTTTCCGTGGCCGTGGTTGCAAATCACCATGGCCCGGCGGTGCCAAGCGCCTAACACGGTTAGGGGCCGCGCACAAATAACTTCACACTTTCCGACTGGTTCTTTTGACCGCGGGCGTCGTTGTTCGCTCCTTACAGACCCATTGGCAGGGTATGCGCGTCGCTCACGCCTCGCCGGCGGCCAAAACTCCTGCGCCGTAAAACATGAATTTATTTTTGCGCGGCCCCTTACATGACCGCCCACGGCTGAAAAGCCTCAAGGGTCGGTGCGGGCAGGGCCAAACCGAAATTCGGGTACTGCCTGCTGGTGGAACATAATCGCAAAAGGCGTGAGCGTCGCAACGTCCGTCGGGACTTTGGCACCCCACGAGAACGGCCACCGCGGCTCGCAGGCCCGGCGATCAGCGATCATCCTCGAAAAAAAGAACCTGTTGACGGCTATTGCCGCGCTGGGTAATTTGTAGAGTATCTTGGATCGCCGGGAACAACGTGAGTGGTTCGAGGCCTGCCAAATATTGTGCCAAAGCCTGGTCTGGAAATGAATAAACAGGCGACTGTTCCAGTTGTTTAGTTGTTTTAGTTGTCTCTGGAACATGAGAACCTCATCGCTGGCCGTAAATGAAGACCTACTGGACAAGACTATGGATCGATGCAGCATTGGCTGGCGCTCTGGTCGGCGGTATCGTCTGGTTTCTTTACTCGCAGCACTCGCTGGAATTTCAGGATGGCGTCGTCAACAGCGGAGAGTGGATTTCCGAAGGCCTCATACCAATGTTTTGGCTGGCAATGGCGACCATCCTGGAACTACTGCTGGCCGTGGCGCGGGTGTATTATTTGGCACGGCGGGATGGTTGGTTCCTGACAATGGCTCGACTCGGTCTTTATGCCGCGCTGCTTTCGGTGCTATTTCTTTTCCTGGCCAGTCATCGCTTTTCCGCAAACTCGGGTTTTCGCGGAGGCCTGCGCCAATGGGCACGGGTACATGTCGACGCGCCGGCGATACGTTCCTGGCTGCGGACGGTGCCCCAGGCTGACGTCGATAAAGAGGGATTCCTGCGTCAAAAAGCGATGCCGGTTTTACTCGGGAAACTCCAGCCCGAATTTGTCGTGATCCGTCCCGATCATTGCAGCGTCTGGTACGGCGGCGGGTTCATGCATTGGGGGTTTACCATCGAAAAATCCGCAGCCAAGGACGCGCCGTATACCGGCCAAATGGGGCCGCCGAGCCGCTTCGCCCCCGGATCATACGTATGGTATCATTAGCCTGTCACCGGCCGGACTGTTCCGTCAATATCAAACTCGCGACAGCCGGCTATTCAATATGAGGGTACGAAGGTTCGGGATCCGTTGATCCTGGTGGTGTTGTGTTTCGTGGCCGTCCGGGGGGCAGCGCCCGCGGTCCCCTGAAAGCTTTTTTGTGGCCATGGATAAATATACATTAGCGTTTAATTAAAGGGACATGATGTGGTCACAAAAATGGATGAAGGTAGGGGCGGATTATCTCCGGTGTGGATTGCATATCATGGAATACGCGCGTGAGCGCGTGGTTCAATTCATCGATGGTCAGGAAGGATCGATTGTGAGTTCCATTTTTGCGTGTATGTTGCCACAGCCGTTCGGTGGGATTGAATTGCGGGGAATAGGGCGGCAGTGGCACAACTTCCATCCAA